>NZ_CP061318.1:1271037-1588796 GCF_018688375.1 Polynucleobacter sp. AP-Ainpum-60-G11
TCTGAACCACGGCTACCTGGCAGCACAGAAACAACAATTCCATTTAGGGTATTGGGTGTCAGGTTTAAGACTGTCTCTATTCTTTGCTTGGCAGTCGCTGGATTTGGCTCAAGCGGAATCTCGCTCGCTAGTGGGTGCCCAACATAAGTTGAATTGATACCAGCACGCTCATAAATCTCAGTTTCAAAAGGAAAGATGCAGAGCATACGTTCCACTGCTTGCTTGATCTTGGTAATACGCCCTGCTCTCCAAGCCCAAATTGAAGGAGAAACAAAATGCAAGGTTGGAATACCTGCTTTGCGTAATGCCAACTCAACACCTAAATTAAAATCTGGTGCATCAATGCCGAGATACACATCAGGGCGATCTTCACCCAGTAAATTGGCGATGAGTTCCTTACGTAACTTCAGAATAGCTGGCAACTGCTTGATTGCCTCTACGTAACCACGAACACTTAAGGTCTCCATTGGCCAATCTGAGTGCAGACCTTGTTCCTGCATACGTGGGCCACCGATGCCGTAGACCTCCAGCTTTGAGGTATCGGGAATCTGCTTCAGTGCACTCAATACTGGTGCTGCCAGCAAGTCACCCGAAGGCTCTCCGGCAACACAAGCAAGTTTAGACACTCGATGTACTCTACCGAATAATGCCGCGCGTAGAGGCGGCAATAAAGTCATGGAATTCTGTCAGCTTTTCTGCGGTAGCGGCATCAGATGCGCTAGCCAGAGCCATCTTCTGAATCTCCATCTTAGCTTCTTCAAAACTGAGTCCATCTTTGTAGAGAACTTTGTATGCCTGACGCAATGCAGAAATAGTCTCACTTGAGAAACCGCGACGCTTCAAACCTTCCACATTAATACCGTGTGGAGAGGCCTTATCTCCAGCCGCAATCACAAATGGCGGAATATCTTGCACCAATGCAGAAGCGCCGCCCAACATAGCATGTTGACCAATTCGAACAAATTGATGAACGCCTGACATGCCGCCCATAATCGCCCAATCGCTCACCTTCACGTGTCCAGCAATTTGAGCATTGCTAGAGAAAATCGTGCTGTTTCCAATTTGGCAATCATGTGCAATGTGTACATAAGCCATGATCCAGTTATCATTACCAATGCGAGTAATACCCTCATCCTGAGATGTTCCAGTATGAATAGTCGTGAACTCGCGAATCGTATTGCGATCGCCAATAATTAATTGAGTAGGCTCTCCACGGTATTTCATATCTTGAGGAGCACCCCCGATTGCAGCAAAGTGAGCAAAGTTATTTTCTTTACCGATTGTGGTGTAGCCCTCGATCACAGTATGTGAGCCAATCTTGCTACCAGCGCCAATTTTGACATTAGGTCCAATGACAGAATATGGGCCAATCTCTACGTCGCTAGCGATCTCAGCTTTGCTATCAACTACCGCAGATGCATGAATCCGAGTCATTACGCGCCTTTCGTACGAACAGCACAAGTAATATTTGCTTCAGCAGCTAATTCGCCATCGACCGTAGCCTGCACTTGAAACTTGTAGATACCAGCACGTTCACGCTCTAACTTAGCTGTCATGATCAATTGATCACCAGGCAATACTGGCTTCTTAAAGCGGGCACCATCGATGCCGGCAAAGTAGTAAATCGCGTTCTCTTCTCTTACTTCAGAGAAAGTCAGCAATGCTGCAGTTTGAGCAAGCGCCTCGATAATCAAAACACCAGGCATGACTGGAAAATCTGGAAAATGCCCCTGAAAGAATGGCTCATTCATGGTGACATTCTTGAGTGCTGTAATGCTTTGACGAGGCTCAATCTCCAATACTCGATCAACCAATAAAAATGGATAGCGATGAGGTAACAGCTTCAAAATTTGATTGATGTCGATAGCGATGGGTTTGCTCATATGTTTACCTGCTGAATAAAAGTTTCTAGTGTTTTATTTGGTGATGATTTATTTGGATTTATCTAATAATCGTAAGCGTTGGCGTATTTTATCGAGGCCGCGCAGAATCGCTGCATTTTTCTCCCAAGCGCTATGGAGCATTGAGGGGTAAACACCCGTGAAGTGCTGGCCTGGCTCGTTAATGGAGCGAATGATTGAGGTATTACCAGACACAGTAGTTCTGTCAGCAATACTGAGGTGACCCGCAAAGTTAGCAGCGCCGCCAATAATGCAGAAGTTTCCAATCTTGGTGCTGCCTGAGATTGCTGCACATCCAGCAATGACACAGCAATTGCCAACCACTACGTTGTGCGCAATTTGAACTTGGTTATCAATCTTTGTGCCGTTACCAATAACGGTATCACTCATGGCGCCACGATCAATAGTGGTTGACGCACCAATCTCCACGTCATCACCAATAAGCACGGCCCCAGTTTGCGGAATCTTGACCCACTCACCACCAGTAGCCGAAAAATCAGGCGCAAACCCAAAACCATCTGCACCAATTACAGCACCACAATGAATGATGCAGCGTTCTCCAATCTTGGTTTCGGAGTAAAGAGATACATTGGCGTAAATCAAGGTGTCGCTGCCAATAGTGGAATTTCTGGCGACTGAAGTGTTACCCAATACAGTAACTCGCTCACCCAATGTCACACCCGGACCGATTTGTACAAATGGTCCTATGTGACATGAAGCAGGGATAACTACAGAAGGATCAATGGCAGCACTAGGGTGGACTCCAGGCATATACATTGGTGCTGAGACCTTAGCAAAGTGCTGAGCCATTCTGGCAAAAGTCGCGTAGGGGTTCTTAGAAACAAAATACACCCGTCCTACTGAATTACTGCCAGGATTTGCCTGAAGAAAATCCGCATCCGCCTGACTAACAATTAAGCCACCAGCAGCACTATCACTAGCCTGTTGCCGGTACAGCGGATTAGAGAGAAATGAGATTTGGCTTGACTGAGCGCGCTCGAGAGGAGCGAGACCCTGAAGCGCGAGGGAGCCATCCCCCACCAAGCTTACTTGAAACTGTTCGGCCAGCTCGATGGCGGTGGGCATAAAACTTACTTGAGACTATTCAAAGCCTTGATGACATCATCAGTTACGTCAACCTTAGGATTTGCATAGGCTGGATCTTGAATAATGACATCAATTTTTCGTTGTTCAGCAATAAGCTTGAGTGCTTGATTTGCTTTTTCAGCAATCTTGGCGCGCTCTTCAAAGTTACGCTGATTGAGATCTTCTGTGTACTCGCGTTGCTTACGTTGCAATTCACGATCTTGATCTGACAACTCTCGTTGACGACGAACACGATCTGCCTCAGACATTACGGCAGAATCACGATCTAATTTTTCAGCAGCAGACTTAATTTTTTGAGCGCTGTCACGGATTTCGTTCTGACGCTTCATAAATTCATTTTGTAATTTAGTTTGGCTTGCTTTGGCCATATTGGACTCGTTGAATACCTTTTCAACGTTTACAGCAGCAACCCGAGTTCCAGCATCTTGCGCAAATGCTTGCGGCAAGGCAATCAGCGAATAAGCGGCAATTAAGCCGTATTGAATCCATTTAGAAGATTGATTGAGCTTCATGAAACTTTCCTTAAACAATTAAAACGCTGTACCCACTTGGAACTGCAAACGCTGCACGTTATCCGTTGGCAAAGATTTGATCGGAATGCCGTAACTGAATTTCAGCGGACCCAAGGGTGATATCCATGATAAACCTAAGCCATAAGAATATCGCAAGACGAGGTTGATATTCTCGTTATAGACATTACCGCCGTCTACGAAACCAAATACCCGCAAGGTTTTATCAACTCCAGATCCAGGAACCGGCACGGTGTACTCGACATTATTAACAATTTTAGACTGTCCGCCCGTTGGCTGATAACGCCCAATGAAAGAGTTGTAATAAGTAGGGCCAAGGGAACCAGGGGAATAACCACGAACCGATCCAATACCGCCTACATAGTAGTTCTTGGTAATTGGAAATGGATTATTGCCATAAGCCTCGCCATAACCAACTTCTCCGTTATAGGATAGGATGTTGCCCTTTGAAAATGAATGATACTTTTGGTACTGACCAAAAACACGATAAAAGGTCATATTTCCAACCGGCGTGCCTACCTCAGCATTTAGTTGCTCTAAAGATCCGGTAGACGGGATTAATGCACTGTCTCTGCCATCCCTTGACCAGCCTACTGTTATTGGCACGTTGTAAGTAGTTAAGGTTGCAGGATATCCAGGTGCGGCTATGCCATAGCTCTGGGCATAATTTAAGTAAGGCGTAGGAGTGTTGTTGGTGGTCTGAATCTGGAATACCTCAATACCAGTTCCAAAGAAGACTCTATCTACTTCGGTGTAAGGAACACCAAATTTGATGTTTGAACCAACCGACTTAATTTGATAATCCGGATCGCCAACGTAATACAACGGCTTGGAAGATCGATAGAACAAATCGGTATAACGACTAATTCCATCTTCTGTAAAGTACGGGTCGTAATTGGACAAGGCCAAACTTTGATTGATTTTACCGAGGGAGAAATTCAAGCCTACTGCTGTACCAGTACCGAAGGCATTTTCTTGGTTAATACCGGCAGAGAGAATCAATTTTTCAGTAGAGGAGAAACCCGCGCCAAGAGTGACTGCACCAGTTGGCTTCTCAGTAACCTTCACGTTCACATCAACCTGATCTGGGGATCCTGGGACGTCTTGCGTCGACACATCAGTCTCAGTAAAGTAACCCAAACGACCTAAACGTTTTTTGGACAGATCAATCTTTTCGCTATCGAACCATGAGCTTTCAAACTGCCGCATTTCACGACGAATCACCATATCGCGAGTCTTAGCATTGCCAGTAACGTTCACTTGGCGAACGTAGACGCGACGACCTGGATCTACAACGAGTGTTAAATCAACCTCACTCAAGTCACGACGAATATCTGGTTGTGGATTAATGGTTGCAAACGCATAGCCATAGGAACCCAGAATTTCTGCAATCGCTTTGGTGCTCTCAGTCAGCTTGGCTGATGAAAAGGTATCGCCCGGCTTGAGGCTAACTAACTGAATCAACTCAGCCTCTTTGCCCAATAAGTCACCAGCTAAACGAACATCCTTAACGGTAAATTTATTACCTTCACGAATACTGATCGTGAGATAGATACCTTTTTTATCTGGAGTAATAGAAACCTGAGTTGACTCAATGACAAACTCAAGATAACCGCGATTAAGGTAGTAAGAGCGAATGTTCTCTAAGTCGGCAGTGAGTTTTTGCTTGGAATACAGATTATCTTTGCTATACCAAGATAACCAACCACCAGTCTTCAGTTGCATCTCGCTTTTAAGGGTTCCCTCGCTAAAAACGTTGTTGCCAATGAAATTAATCTCTTGAATCTTGGCTACAGGGCCTTCATCAATATTGAAATAGATGGCTACTTGGTTACGTTCCACTGGCGTAACAGTCGCAACTACCTCAGCCGCATACATGCCCTTACCAACGTATTGACGCTTGAGCTCTTGCTCTGCTTTATCAATCAAAGCTTTGTCATAGAAGCGGGCTTCAGCTACACCCACGGCTTTTAAGGATTTACGCACTACCTCTTGGTCAAACTCTTTCATCCCAGTGAATTCAATTCGGGAGATAGTTGGACGCTCTTCAACGATGACAATTAAGACATTACCTTGTGCCTGAATCTGCACATCTCTAAAAAAGCCGGTACTGTACAGAGCTTTGATAGCTTCGGCACTCTTCTCTTCAGTAAAGCTATCACCCACTTGAACTGGGAGATAGCTAAACACCGTACCAGGCTCTACTCGCTGCAAACCCTCAATTCGAATGTCTTTGATAACAAAGGGGTCGGCAGCTTGCGCATTGACACAAAATCCAACAGCAACAATCAGAAGGACTTGAGCGGCAAATCGGGTTACGGAGCGAAAAGAAGGGATCAAAAAATTCAAGGTGAAAGGTAGCGTTGCAAATCGTTAAACAAGGCTAGCAAGGAAATCGATATCAACAGCAAAAAACCCACTTTTTGGAGCTTTTCCTGAAGAGGTACTGCAATTCGCTTACCAGCAACCAACTCCCATGCATCATACAGGAGCTGACCCCCATCTAGCATTGGTAAAGGCACTAAATTCAAGAGGCCAATACTGATGCTCATGAGGGCTAAAAAGGCTACAAATGGCTGCCAACCCACCTGAGCAGACTTCCCAGCCATATCCGCAATACTCAGCGGGCCGCCAAGCTGCTTTAGGGTTGTTTTGCCGGTAAATAAGCCCAACATCAGCCGAGTAGAGACTTTGCTTATCAAATACACCCGCTGAGTAGCAAAGCCCAGGGCATCTATAGGCCCCAATTTGAGCTCTTTCCATTCAGATGATGGGGTCATCTGGGGAAGCAAGCCCAGCGCCTGAAATGGATCTGATTCAGGCGCAATGAGAGGTAAATCACTTTGCTTAAAAGATTGAACATGGCGGGCACCAGAAGCATCCTGGATCTCTAAGGCAAAGCCCTGCTCTCCAGTTAAAGCATCCAAGAGAAGCCAACGCAAGGCATTCCAACTGGGGACTGAATCAAATTCTTCGAGAATCGGGGTGCCCTTGTGCTCGGCTGACAGAGATTGCCAGCCTATGACCTGATCGCCTGCAGCAATACCCAACTTTGCAGCAATGGATTGCTCAGGCGGGGCTTGAAGTCGGGCTGGTAGTTGAGGCACGCCAGAGACATAGATCACCGAGAACAAAATTACTGCCAACAGGAAATTGGCAAATGGTCCAGCAGCGACGATTGTTGATCGTTGCCATAAGGGTTTCACATCGAACGATTGCGAGCGATCTTCTGCTGAAATTTTTTGTTCACCATCTCGGCCATCCAATAACTTGACATAACCACCCAAGGGAATAGAGGCCAGAACCCATTCAGTTCCGTTGTTGGCGCGAAAAGTAAAAAGCGGCTTGCCAAAACCTAAAGCAAAACGAAGTACTTTGACGCCACATAAACGGGCCGCTAAAAAATGGCCATACTCATGAAAGCTGACGAGCACACCTAATGTCACTAAGAATGCAGCAAGAGTAATTAAAGCCTGCAAAAATCCACCAATCTATCTTTTAATATCGCGAATGAATTGATTCGCAGTGTGACGGGCTCGAGCATCGGCCTCCAGAATGACTTCAAGAGAACTTGCAACAACGGGTGACAGAGTATTTAAGCAGTGCCCAACTACGTCTGGAATACTTAAGTAAGGCAAGCCTTCATCCAAAAAAGCTGCAACAGCAATTTCGTTCGCAGCATTTAAGACCGTTGGAGCGGTACCCCCTGCTTTTGCAGCCGCAAAGGCTAAGCTCAAACAAGGAAATTGAGCAAAATTTGGTTCCGCGAAGCTAAGGCCGGTCAACTGCGTCAGATTCAAGGGGGCAACACCGGCATCAATGCGCTCAGGCCAGGCCAAACCATAAGCAATGGGTGTACGCATATCAGGTTGCCCCATTTGCGCTAGCACTGAGCCATCACGATAGCGGACCATCGAATGCACCACACTCTGCGGATGAATCAATACCTTGATTTTTTCTAGCGGCAGACCAAATAACCAAAAAGCTTCAATTACTTCAAGACCTTTATTCATCATGGTTGCCGAATCAACCGAAATCTTTCTGCCCATCACCCAGTTAGGATGAGCACAAGCTTGCTCGGGAGTAATGTCCGCCAAATCCGCAAGCAGCCTATCTCGAAATGGTCCGCCTGAGGCAGTCAACCACAATTCTTCAACACCTAAATGGTCTGATGGATTTTGTGTGTAGCGATTAGGTAAACATTGAAAAATGGCATTGTGCTCGCTATCGATAGGTAGCAGTTCGCCACCACCGACTTTCATGGCCTGCATAAATAAATTGCCCGACATTACGAGGGCTTCTTTATTAGCCAGTAATACGCGCTTACCCGCTTGTGCCGCGGCTAGTGCTGGAACGAGACCGGCAGCACCAACAATTGCGGCCATCACGGTATCGCAATCAGATTCAGTGATAGCACTTACTAAAGCCTCGGGCCCATAGAGGACTTCAGTAGCAACCTTCTTTTCTTGCAGCAGTCGACTCAGTTGAGCAGCACCATCGGCATTGGCCACTACTGCAATAGTCGGCTTAAACTCAATACATTGATCGGCTAGACGCTCAATTTGTTTTGCAGCAGTTAGAGCAACTACGTTGAAGCGCTCAGGATGTGCTCGGATCACATCTAGGGTATTGACACCAATGGATCCTGTAGAGCCTAGGATGGCAACTTGCTGTACAGACATCAAACTAATCCGGCTAGCAAAGCGGCAATCGGCATTGTTGGAATGAGCGCGTCAACGCGATCCAGGACGCCACCATGGCCAGGTAGCAAATGACTGCTGTCTTTGACGCCAGCCAAGCGCTTAAATTGAGACTCAAATAAATCTCCAAAGACACTGAATGCTGTCAATACTGTCACCATCAAGAACATCGGCACCCATCCAAATCGAATAGCCCAGGCACCAAATAAGGTATCAGCTAGAGGTAAATACATGACACACCAGAATGCGTAGAGATAGCAAAGCACGAGACCGCCTAGCGCACCCTCAATAGACTTCCCCGGACTAATATTCACGGCTAACTTATGTTTGCCAAAAGCCTTACCAACAAAATACGCACCAATATCAGCAACCCAAACTAGAGCCATGCTGCTTAATAAAAAGACTAAGCCAAGTTCACGCAGAAATACTAATGCGAACCAAGTGGCTGGAAGAATGATCAAACCCAGAATGCTGTAGAAGGGCTTGAATTTTTGGAGAGAAAGATTCATACCCTTTGCCAAAATAAATGGCGCCAGAAAGAACCAAAACAAAACCGACATCGTAAGCAAAGAAAACTGCCAGGAGATTGCCTGCGTACCCAGTAAAAATAAAATAATGGCCAAGCAGAAAGTGGCGTAGAGCCATGCAGCCTTTTTTGCTTGCGGTGCAATCATGCGACTCCACTCCCATGCAGCAGAAACTAATGCAATTAGAAAAAATCCGCCCAAGTAGATCGGCGGCAATAAAAACAAAATGGGCAATAGCACCGCCATCAAAATAGTGGCAGTAATGATTCGAGTTTTTAGCATAAGGGGATTTGAAATGCTTAGACAGCGTCGCTCAAGGGCTCGGAAGCCAGCTGAGCACTCGTGCGCCCAAAGCGACGCTCGCGCTGACTAAACCAGTCAAACGCTTTGTGTAGTTCGGCTTCATCAAAATCAGGCCAAAGCGTGTCCGTAAAATAGAGCTCCGTATAGGCTAATTGCCATAGCAAGAAATTACTGACGCGCTGCTCGCCACCGGTACGAATAAACAAATCCGGCTCTGGCGCATAGGCCATCGATAAATGGGGTTGCAACAACTCTTCGGATACTTGCTCTGGCGTTAAGCCGGGGTTAGCAGCCAAACATTGACGCATCGCCTGCAAGATATCCCAACGTCCACCATAGTTAGCTGCAATCGTAAACGTCAGCCCTTTGCAGTCTGCTGTTTTTTCTTCAGAGAATTGCACCATCTCCTGAATCGCAGAATCAAAGCGACTGAGATCACCAATCAGACGCAAGGAAATATCGTTTTCAGCGAGACGAGAGACTTCGCTTTTTAATGACTTTAGAAACAATTTCATTAAGAAGCCCACCTCTTCCGGTGGGCGACGCCAATTTTCAGAGCTAAAGGCAAATACCGTAAGGTATTCAACGCCGAGACGGCGGCACTCTTGAACAATCTTTCGTACTGCGCCTAATCCCTCAGAGTGCCCCGCTACTCGAGGCATGAAACGCTTACTGGCCCAACGACCGTTACCATCCATGATGATGGCAACATGGCGAGGGATAGCGCTAACCTCTGGAACAACTAAGGTTGAGCTAGTGTGCTGAGTCATAAAACAAATAATAAGAAATAGATCTGACGATTAAACCGTCATGATCTCTTTTTCTTTTTCAGACACCAGCTTATCGATCTCGATCACCGTGCGATCAGTCATCTTCTGAATATCATCAGTCGCACGACGCTCGTCATCCTCGGAAATTTCTTTATCTTTAGTGAGGCGTTTGAGGTGCTCATTCGCGTCGCGGCGTAAATTACGTACGGCTATTTTGGCATCCTCACCCTCATTCTTAACCACCTTAGTGAGGTCACGACGACGCTCCTCTGTCAAAGCAGGCATTGGTACGCGGATCACAGTGCCTTGCGAGGCTGGATTGAGACCCAAATCTGAGTCACGAATCGCTTTCTCAATTGCGCCAACCATCGTCTTTTCGAATGGCTGCACGTTAATGGTTCTAGCGTCCGCCAAACCTAAGCTAGCCACTTGGCTTAATGGCGTTGGATTACCGTAGTAATCCACTTGAATGTGTTCCAAAATTCCTGGGTTAGCACGGCCAGAACGAATCTTGGCCAAATTGGATTTCAAAGCCTCAAGGGACTTCTGCATCTTTTGATCGGTAGTGGTTTTAATTTCTGCTGCGGACATCAAGCCTCCTATTAAACGTGTACTAAAGTACCTTCAGATTCACCCTGAACCACACGCATCAATGCGCCTGGCTTGAGTATTGAAAATACTTTGATTGGTAATTTACGATCACGACACAATGCAAAAGCAGTTGCGTCCATCACTTGCAAGTTCTTGATAATGGCCTCATCGAAAGTAATCGTTTTGTATAGCGTGGCGGCCGGATCTTTCATTGGATCTGCGCTGTAAATGCCATCGACCTTAGTCGCCTTGAGCACAATCTCCGCGCCCATCTCGGCACCACGCAAAGCAGCCGCAGTATCGGTAGTAAAAAATGGATTGCCTGTACCTGCGGCAAAAATGACGACTTTACCTTCGCTCAATGCACGAATCGCACGTGGACGAATGTAAGGCTCGACTACTTGATCCATTCTCAAAGCAGACTGCACGCGAGCTTCAACACCTTTTTGGCGCAAAGCATCTTGGAGCGCAAGCGAATTCATCATGGTGGCCAGCATTCCCATGTAGTCAGCTGTTGCGCGATCCATACCGGCTGCACCGCCCGCCACTCCGCGGAAAATATTTCCGCCACCGATCACAATAGCCAACTGAACGCCGCTATTTACTACATCAGCAATTTCTTTCACCATGGAATCAATAGTGACTGGATTGATACCAAAAGCATCATCACCCATGAGGGCTTCACCAGAGAGTTTTAAGAGAACACGTTTGTAGGCTGGCATCGTTTTATTTTCCGTAATTTGCCAAGCAATTTACTTGCTTAGCTTATTGATCTTTAAGTACTTTTTAATATCTTGCCCAAATTATAAAGGGCTTGGCACAGATCAAACAAAAGGGCATAGAAACCGAGATTTCCATGCCCTTTTGGGTATGACAGCCTTACTGGGCAAGCCCAGCAGTTTTGGAGCTAATTAAGCGCCTTTAGCAGCGGCAACCTGAGCAGCAACTTCTGCTGCAAAGTCGTCTTGACGCTTCTCAATGCCCTCGCCCACAACAAACATGGTGAAACCCTTGATTGTGGTGTTGGCGGCCTTGAGCATTTGCTCAACAGTTTGCTTATCGTTTTTAACGAAAGTTTGGTTCAACAAAGAAACCTCTTTGAGGTACTTCTGAATAGAACCTTCAACCATCTTCTCAACGATTTCTGGTGGCTTGCCAGACTCAGCAGCCTTTTGAACGGCAACGCTACGCTCAACAGCAATAGCTTCAGCAGGAACATCAGCCATCGACAAAGCCACTGGCTTCATTGCAGCAATGTGCATTGCTACGTCCTTAGCTGCAGTCTCGTCACCCTCGAACTCAACCATCACACCAATACGAGTACCGTGAAGGTAAGAAACCAACTTGTTGCCACCAGCAAAACGCTTGAAGCGACGCGGCATGATGTTCTCGCCGATCTTACCGATCAAGGCGCTACGAACTTCATCAACAGTTTGACCATTCATTGGCAATGCAAGTAATGCAGCAACGTCAGCTGGATTCTTTTCAGAAATCAGATTTGCGCAGGCTTGTGTAAATGCCAAGAAATCATCATTCTTTGAAACGAAGTCAGTCTCACAGTTCACTTCAAGCAATGAACCTGTAGTACCATTAATGGCTGAAGCAACAATACCTTCAGCAGTAACGCGTGAAGCAGCTTTGCCAGCCTTGCTACCGAGCTTTACACGCAAAATTTCTTCTGCACGAGCCATATCGCCATCAGCTTCAGTCAATGCTTTTTTGCACTCCATCATCGGAGCATCAGTCTTGGCGCGTAACTCGCCAACCATTGCAGCGGTAATAGCGGCCATTATTCAGCTTTCCCTTCTTCAACAAACTCTTCTTCGCCTTCTTTAACGGCAGTCAAGATTTCTTGAACAGAGTTTGATTTACCTTCGAGGATTGCGTCAGCAATGCCACGAGCGTAGAGAAGAACAGCTTTGCTGGAGTCATCGTTACCAGGGATGATGTAATCAACACCTTCTGGTGAGTGGTTGGTATCCACAACGGCAATCACAGGAATACCAAGCTTGTTCGCTTCAGTAATAGCAATCTTGTGATAACCAACGTCCACTACGAAAATCGCATCAGGAACGCCGTTCAAATCTTGAATACCGCCAAGCGCTTTTTGTAACTTGTCGAGATCACGGTCATTAGTCAAAGCTTCTTTCTTAGAAAGCTTTTCCCAATCGCCAGCTTCTTTAGCAACTGCCATATCCTTCAAACGCTTGAGGGAACCTTTAACAGTTTTGAAGTTAGTGAGCGTGCCGCCCAACCAACGGCTGTCGATGTAAGGCATACCAGCACGAGCAGCTTCTTCAGCAATGATCTCGCGTGATTGACGCTTAGTACCAACGAATAAGATGGTTCCACGGTTAGCAGCAACTTGTTTTGCAAATTTCAGGGCGTCCTGAAACATTGGCAATGTTTTTTCTAAGTTGATGATGTGAATTTTGTTGCGATGGCCGAAAATATAAGGGGCCATTCTTGGGGACCAGAAACGGGTTTGGTGACCAAAATGGCAACCGGCTTCCAGCATTTGACGCATAGTTACTGACATAACTTCTCCTAAGGGTTGGTTTCTGAGATTGAGTCCTAGCTGCGCTAAAAAGCGCCACCCTGGAAGGCTCAACCCGCGATTTCAGCTCAAAATTGACCTGAGAACAAAATTATAGCTTAAATATCAATGGTCTAGCCAGCTTTACCCCATCCCGTAAGTTGGAGGACCAAGCAAGAAACGGATCCACCCAGACCTTAGAGCCCCAGCAAACCCATACTTTGCCTAAGTTTTGAGCATTGGAGTACTGCCAAAAACTGCCAAGTCGTTGATAATCAAGGCATGAATAGTGTATTTACTGCCGAAAAAGACATCCAAGGGATGCGCGAAGCTGGACGCTTAGCCAGCGAAGTTCTTGATCACGTGGCTCCACATGTCAAAGCTGGTGTGAGTACGGCTGAATTGGACCGTATCTGCCATGAATACATGCGTGATGTCCAAAAGACGATTCCAGCCCCCTTGAACTACCAGCCCCCAGGCTACCCACCCTTTCCAGCATCCATCTGCACCTCTGTGAATGATGTGATTTGCCATGGCATTCCTGGCGAGAAGATCCTAAAAACCGGTGATGTCGTTAACCTCGATATCACTGTTATTACACCTGATGGCTACTACGGTGACACCAGCCGCATGTTTATGGTTGGTGAAGTTTCGGTGCTTGCAAAGCGTCTCACGCAAATTACTTTTGAATGCATGTGGCTTGGCATCGCCCAAGTGAAGCCGGGGGCTTCACTAGGTGATATTGGCCACGTCATTCAAACCCATGCTGAAAATGCTGGCTACTCCGTTGTTCGCGAATATTGCGGTCACGGCATCGGCAAAGTGTTCCATCAAGATCCACAGATTCTTCACTATGGCCGCCCAGGCACTGGTGAGAAATTAAAAGAAGGCATGACCTTCACCATCGAGCCGATGATTAATGCGGGCAAGCGAGATATTCGAACAATGCCTGATCAATGGACTGTAAAGACTAAAGATCGTAGTCTCTCTGCGCAATGGGAACACACGCTCTTGGTAACCGCTACTGGGGTTGAGGTATTAACTTGGTCAGAAGGTAGCAATCCGATTCCTGATTGCGTTAAAGGACTATCCTTTAGGCCAAGTCTAGCAAGCGCATAAATTCATGAATAAGCCCCGGGCAGCCAGCAATATTACTGATGCAGCTAGCCTGCGTGCAGCACGCGAAGTTGCATACGACGAGTTCAGAAAAACACAGTCCGTAGGTAAGTTAACCAAACAGCTCACCAAGATGAGCGATCAAATACTCGCCCATCTCTGGAATAACTGCGGCTTAAATAATCAAGCCAGCTTAATTGCTGTTGGCGGCTATGGAAGGAATGCTTTATTCCCCCATTCTGATATTGATATTCTCATTCTGCTCCCAGCCGAAGAAAAACAAGCACTCGCTTTATCAAAACAAGTTGAACAATTTATTGCCAGCTGCTGGGATATGGGTCTGGAGATAGGCTCTTCAGTACGTAACACTTTGGAGTGCATGTCTGAATCCGAGCAAGATGTCACTGTACGCACATCACTCTTAGAGGCGCGATTCCTGTGTGGAAATAAACAACTATTTAAAGACTTTGAAAAAGCCTTTGAAGCCGCCATGGATCCAAAGGCATTCTTTCAGGCTAAGCAGGCAGAACAAATTCAGCGCCACTACAAATACCAAGATACGCCCTACTCTTTAGAACCTAATTGCAAAGAGAGTCCCGGTGGATTACGTGACCTTCAGGTGATTTCTTGGGTCAGCAAAGCAGCACACCTAGGCAATACATTTAAAGACCTCAGTCTTGAGGGGTTGGTAACTCAACGCGAGTTAACTGAACTCAATCGTAATCAGCGTTTTTTAGAAACCTTACGTGCCAATCTGCATCTACTGGCTAAGCGCAGACAAGATGTATTAGCCTTTGATTTGCAAGCACCGCTTGCAGCAGCTATGGGCATGAAAGAAGAATCCTCTAGATTAGCCAGTGAAGCAATCATGCGTCGCTACTATTGGGCAGCTAAAGCAGTCAATCAATTAAACGACGTACTTCTGCAAAATATTGAAGCACTCCTCTTCCCTCAAGAATCTAAAACCACGCACGCCATTGCTGGTGAGGGTAATGAATGCTTTATTGAGCGTCAAGGCGTCTTGGATATCACCGACCCACAACTATTTCAGAAACACCCAGAACAAATTCTGCGGACCTTCTTGGTATTTGCGCAAATAGCCAATGTCAAGAGCTTATCTGCAACCATCTTCAGAGCACTTTACAACGCCCGCCAGAAGATGGACAGCAAATGGCGTAAGGATCCCGTAAACCGCGCACTCTTTATTGAGATATTAAAAGAGCCCGAGGGAGTGAGTCGCGCCTTTCAACTCATGAACCGTACTAGTGTGCTTGGTCGCTACTTACCTGCTTTCAGAAAAATTGTTGGTCAGATGCAGCACGACTTGTTTCACGTCTATACAGTTGATCAGCACATTCTCATGGTGCTGCGTAATGTGCGCCGATTTATGGTGGTTGAGCATACGCATGAATTTCCCTTCTGCAGCAGCCTGATTGCCCATTTTGAAAAGCCCTGGCTCTTAGTCATCGCGGCGCTCTTTCATGACATTGCTAAAGGTCGCGGTGGTGATCACTCGGAACTTGGCAAAGCCGATATGCGCAAGTTTGCAAAAGACCATGGACTAAATAAAGCCGATACTGAGTTATTGGTTTGGCTGGTTGCAGAGCACCTAAACATGAGCCAAGTTGCTCAGAAACAAGATATTACTGACCCTGAGGTGGTTCAAGCTTTCGCTAAAAAGGTGGGTGATGAACGCCATCTCACGGCGCTATATTTATTAACGGTTGCCGATGTCCGTGGAACCAGCCCCAAGGTATGGAATGCCTGGAAAGGCAAGCTATTGGAAGACCTTTATCGCGTTACCTTACGTGTATTGGGTGGCGCAAAGCCAGACGCCTCCTCCGAGCTCGCGCAGCATCAAGAAGAATCCCGTGCCAAGCTGCGCCTCTACGCCATTGAAGATGCTGCTTATGAAAATCTCTGGAAGCAATTAGATGTTGCCTTCTTCTTACGCCAAGACGCCGCTGACATCGCCTGGTTAACACGCCATCTATTTAACAAGGTTGATAGCGAAACCCCAGTTGTACGTGCCCGACTCTCACCAGTTGGCGAGGGCTTACAAATTGCAGTCTATGTTAAAGACCAAGAAGATCTCTTCGCCAGAATTTGTGCCTATTTTGAACGTCATGGATTCTCGATTTGGGATGCCCGCATCCACACGACAAAGCATGGCTATGCGCTTGATACATTCCAGATCTCAGGCAGTAATTTAGTTGATGAGGGAGGCAGTTACCGTGACCTGATTCAGCTGGTTGAATATGAGCTGACGTCTGCATTACAAAATAATGATCCCTTGCCATCACCGAGTATGGGAAGACTCTCAAGACAGTCTCGAACCTTCCCTATTCAGCCACGCGTGCATATGATTCCAGATGAACGTGGCCACTACTATGCGCTCTCACTATCGGCAAGTGATCGCACTGGCTTGCTCTATGCCATCTCCAGGGTATTGGCTAAGCATCAGGTTTCATTACATACAGCTCGCATTAATACATTGGGCGAACGCGTTGAAGACGTATTCCTCTTAGATGCGGCGAACTTGAGCAAGAACCCCAAACTGCAGATCTTGTTAGAGACAGACTTATTAGAGGCGTTGGGAGCCTAATTAAGCTCTAAGCAGTCAATCTATCAACAGTCTTTCTGGCGACATCTTTAACCCAAGGCTGCTTCTCCCAGTGACTCTGAGCAAATGAATCGATTTGCGACTTGTATTTCAGGGTAAGGCCAATCACATCCAAACCTTCTAGGAACATACGGTGATGTCTGGCTGACATCGTAAATTTCAATTCGTGCTGCTGGGTGCGCACCGTCAGATTCTCAATGTCGATATCAATAGGAATTGGCGCGCCCTCATCATCCGCTTCTTTCATCAAGGACTGCACCTGGTCTTCAGATAGAACAATCAATAGCAAGCCGTTACCCATCGCGTTTGAGTAAAAGATCTCCGCAAAGCTGGAAGCAATTACCGCCTTAAATCCAAACTGCTGCATTCCCCAAACAGCATGCTCACGACTAGATCCACAACCGTAGTTAGGGCCTGCGATCAATACATCAGTTGATGCATATGCTGACTGATTTAAAAAGAAGTCGGGTTTTGATTTTCCATTTTCATCAAAGCGAAGGTCGTAAAACAAACCTGCCGCCAAGCCAGATTTATCGATGCCGCGCAAAAACTGCTTTGGCATCACTTGATCAGTATCAAAATTAGCAATTCGCAATGCGGCAGCATGTCCCTGAATTGTTGATTGCTTATGCATTTTCAGTTCCTTGTAATTTACGTACATCCGTAATCTTGCCTATGACTGCAGCAGCAGCAGCCATTGCAGGACTCATCAAATGGGTAATTGCACCTCTGCCTTGACGCCCTTCAAAGTTACGATTAGTTGTGGAGGCGCAGCGCGTCCCCGAAGTCAGAACATCATCATTCATAGCAAGGCACATAGAACAACCAGGTTTGCGCCATTCAAAACCAGCCGCAATTAATTTATCGGCAATCCCCTCCCGCTCAGCCTGCGCTTTAACGGCGCCAGATCCAGGCACAACCATTGCCCGAACACCAGCAGCCACTTTTCGATTACCGATTACAGCAACCACGTTACGCAAGTCTTCAATACGTCCGTTAGTACAAGAGCCAATAAAGACATGCTCAATTGGGGTGCCTTCCAACGCTTGACCATCAGTTAACTTGGTGTATTTCAAGGCCTGCTCAAGACTTAAGCGGTCAACTAGGTCTTTAATCGAGTCTTTAGTTGGGATGCTGGCGTTGATGGCAATTGCTTGATCGGGGCTTGTGCCCCAAGTAACAAAAGGTGTCATATCAGTTGCATCAAATACATGCTCTTTTTCAAACGGAGCATCTGTATCAGAATACAAACTTGCCCAATGCGCTAAGGCGCGATCTTTAATCTCACCCACAATATCAGGCGAGCGTGCCAATACATAATCAATAGTTGTTTTATCAGGAGCAATCAAGGCACCACGTGCACCAGCCTCTACTGCCATATTGCATAAAGTAAAGCGCGCCTCAGTACTTAAATCCTCCAGCGCAGATCCGCAGAACTCTACTACGTAGCCAATTGCACCTTTGGCGCCAATTTGGCTGATGATATTTAGAATCATATCTTTGGATGTTGTGCCAACTGGTAATACTCCATTGATCTGGATACGCATATTTTTAGCCAAGCGATATACCAAAGTTTGCGTTGCTAAAACATGTTCAACCTCTGAAGTCCCGATACCAAAACCTAGGGCGCCTAATGCACCATAAGTTGTCGTGTGACTATCTCCACAAATAATCACCATGCCCGGGCGAACCATGCCATGCTCAGGTGACACTACATGCTCAATTCCCTGCAATGCATCATCAGTATCGAACAAAGGAATATTGTGCTTTACGCAATTTTTCTTCAGATTTGAGGCTTGCAATGAAGAGGCCGGATCGGCAATCCGTCTAGGCGCTTCGTTATGGGTGGGAATGATGTGACTAACAACGGAGACATTCTGCCCCGGAATCAGCACTCCGCGATCCTTCTCATTCAAGCCCGCAAATGCTTGTGGGCTGGTGTATTCATTCATCAAATGTAAATCGCAGAAAAGCAGTACATTCTCTTCATCTAACTTCACCACTGTATGAGAATCTACTAATTTTTGATATAGAGTTTTCGAGCTCATCAACTATCCTGATGTAAAAATGTTGCGACCTTTTCCAAGAGCATATCCGGAGCCTCTTCCGGAAGATAATGCCCACAAGGCAAGGTCTCGCCAATAACGTTTCGACAAATTGCTTGCCACTCCTCAAGCGGCTTGAAACATTTGTTTACAACTCCATCTGCACCCCAAAGCACCATTGTTGGCATCTCCAATTTCTTGCCAGCAGCGATATCTTCGCGATCATGAATCAAATCTATTCCAGCTGCAGCTCGGTAATCCTCGCACATGCCATGAGCAGCCCCAGGCAAAGCAACACAACGCATATATTCAGCTAAAGCCAAGGGATCAAATGGCTTTAAGCCTGCAAAACGTCTGCCCATGACATCTCGAAGATAGCCGGCAGGATCAGCTTCAATCAGGCGCTCTGGTAAGGGTGAAGGCTGTATCAAAAAGAACCAATGCCAATAGGCCTTAGCAAACGCTTCAGTAGTTTTTTCATACATAGAAAGGGTTGGGGCAATATCGAGCATGATCAATTTGTTTACTGCGTCAGCATGATCCATTGCCAAACGATGAGCCACTCGTGCACCACGGTCGTGAGCTAGCACATCAAAACGATCAAATCCGAGCTGATTCATCACCTCCACTTGATCTTGTGCCATTACTCTTTTTGAGTAATTACTGTGGTCGACATCACCTTGAGGTTTAGAGGAATCGCCATAGCCACGCAGATCTGTCATCACCAAGGTATGGCTCTTCATCAGTGCCGGCGCAAGCTTATGCCAAATGGCATGGGTTTGGGGGTGCCCATGCAATAGCAATAATGGAGATCCACTACCACCTATATGGCCTGCAATTTGAATCCCATTGACCTCAAATACGCGAGGCTCAAAGTCCGGAAATAATTGATTAATCGACACTTATCACCCCTCAGTTAGTCAGCGCCAATGCCGCGCTCTTTAATCAGCCTTGTCTAAACTCTAGAGCAAGTTGATCTACTTCAACAACTCCACCATAGCAGCTTCATCAATCACTGGAACGCCAAGCTCTTCCGCTTTAGTGAGCTTGCTACCAGCATCTGTTCCCGCTACTACGTAATCGGTTTTCTTGGAGACTGATCCGGCGACTTTAGCGCCTGCTTTTTCGAGGAGATCTTTAGCTTCATCTCTCGTCATTGTTGGGAATGTACCGGTGAGCACAAAGGTTTTTCCTACAACTGCCGCACTAATCACTTTTTCTTCAACCGAGAGCTGCATACCTGAAGCTAAGAGTTGCTCAATCACTTCACGGTTATGAGCTTCTTCCATAAAGCTAGTGATGGAGTCGGCAACTACGGGACCAACATCTTTTACCGTCAGTAAGTCCTCAAGGGTTGCATCCATTAAAGCGTGCATTGATTGATAGTGATTTGCTAAGTCCTTGGCAGTAGTCTCGCCCACATGACGAATACCCAAGGCAAAGATAAATCTGGCTAGCGTAGTGTTTCTGGATTCGTTGATTGCGGCAATGAGATTGTCAGCAGACTTTTCACCCATACGCTCAAGATTGGCAATGGCTGTAAAGCCAAGGCGATAGAGATCAGCAGGTGTTCTCACTAAATTATGATCGACTAACTGATCCACAATCTTCTCACCTAAGCCCTCAATATCCAGTGCGCGTCTATGTGCAAAATGAATTAATGCCTGCTTGCGCTGTGCGCCGCAAAATAAGCCGCCACTACAACGCGCCACCGCTTCATCAGCCAGGCGCTCAATATGTGAATCACATACGGGGCAGTTTGTTGGCATAACAAATTCTGTTGTATTGACAGGTCTGCGCTCCTTTACTACCGAAACGACCTCCGGAATGACATCCCCCGCTCTTCGCACTGAAACGGTATCGCCAATGCGCACATCTTTGCGCTTGACCTCATCTTCATTATGCAAAGTGGCGTTAGTGACCGTAACGCCACCCACCTCTACTGGCGCCAACCTAGCAACGGGTGTGATAGCGCCTGTCCGTCCTACCTGCACATCGATACCAAGCACAGTTGTTAAGGCTTCTTGGGCTGGGAACTTATGGGCTAAAGCAAAACGCGGGGCTCTCGATACAAAGCCTAGCTTCGATTGCTCTGCAAAGGAGTTAACTTTATACACGACACCATCAATGTCATAAGGCAACGAATCACGTTTTGCACCAACTTCATTGTAAAAGACCAAAATCTCTTCTACTGATTTGAGTACACGGCGCTCGGAGCAAACGGGCAGACCCAGTTTGACATAAGCATTAAGTAGGTCTTCATGCGTTTTTGGCAGCCAAGACTGTGGCTCTAATGCGCCAAAGCCATAAGCAAAGAATGAGAGTGGTCTCTTGGCGGTGATCTTGGAATCAAGTTGACGCAAACTACCGGCCGCAGCATTGCGAGGGTTAGCAAACTCTTTTTCACCCTGGGATGCTGCTTGGGCATTCATTTTCTGGAAGTCTTTGAGATACATAAAAACTTCACCGCGCACTTCTAATACATTAGGAATAGTGTCGCCAGATAGCTTTAATGGAATTGCACGAATGGTCTTGATGTTCGCAGTGACATCTTCGCCGCTAGCACCATCACCACGCGTAGCTGCCCTAACCAATGAGCCATTCTCATAGCGCAGTGAAATAGCTAAGCCATCAAATTTCAGCTCCCCCGCATAATCCACTTGATCAAGGTGTAAGCCCTCACGACAACGGCGATCAAAAGCGATTAGCTCCGCATCTTCAAACGCATTGTTTAAAGACAGCATGGGTACTGTATGCGTAACTGAATCAAATTCCTTAAGTGCAGTACCGCCCACTCTTTGCGAGAGCGAATCAGCAGTTACCCACTCAGGATGAGTAGTCTCAATATCGATCAACTCACGATAGAGGCGATCGTATTCGCTATCGGGGACTATTGGATTATCTAGAACATAGTAGGCATGCTCTAGGCGCGCTAATTCAGACTGTAAAAATGCGTATCGATCCGCTAAATTTGTCGGACTAGAAGACGACAAAACAATTCCTTAGCTAAAAAGTCTACTAGCAGCAGAAGATCCGGCAGGAACACCGCTTCTCTCAAGGTTTTCATATAAACCATCAAGATGCTGACGAATGCTTTGAATTGAAATTTCAGATAAGTTGATGCCAT
This sequence comes from Polynucleobacter sp. AP-Ainpum-60-G11, assembly GCF_018688375.1. NCBI lineage: Bacteria > Pseudomonadati > Pseudomonadota > Betaproteobacteria > Burkholderiales > Burkholderiaceae > Polynucleobacter > Polynucleobacter sp. AP-Ainpum-60-G11. The sequence goes on from NZ_CP061318.1 coordinate 1,292,914, forward strand.
TGTCATCAACTAAGCGCCCATGAGCAGCTTCTGCAATCTCAAGCCCTTCGGCAAGCATGCGCTCAAATGCTTTTTCATCAAATGAAATTAAGGGCAACTCTAAAAGTAAAGTCAGTTGCTGAACCGGCTTGCCGGGGTTTAGGTCGGTACTACTAAAAATTGGTGCTCGATTACTGAAGTAATCATAAGTCCGGCCACTACGTGACAAAATGAATCCACGTTGACTCATCAGCGAATCCAGCTTAGTCCAAGCACAAGCCTCATCAAATAGCACATTGATACTCAATTGAATATCACTCTCAGCTGCCATCGCATCCAAATCTTTTGCCTTCTCTAGCATCGTGCTAACACTTGGCATATCAATTTGAGCACCTAGCGTTAAAGCTAGTGCCTGAGCCCTAGAACAAAAATCAGACAACTCAAGCACGCCTATCGGCCCACGTCGACTGGCTAACTGAATCGCCAATTGAAGCTCTGAATAGGTGGAATCCGCCTCAAGCAAGCCCCATTGTTCGGAAGAATCCTGATCTACGTTTAAACCTTCGCACATCCAGCGGGCTGAGGATGGGGTAGATAAATCATCCCAAGAATGCATTTCTTTCAGAATTTCTGATCCCGTAATCGGCTGGGAGAAGCGAAGGGTAATTACGCAATCAATTCTTGGATCAATCGCAAAGCCTACCAGGTCAGCCTTTGCTGGCAAGGCTGCTTCCTTAAAGCTGGGCTCAACTTGCTGGCCAGGATTGGGGTCAGCAAAACCAGCTCCAAAAGTGGGTTCACGAACAACACGTTCAGCGAGGTAGTCTTCCGCTTCAGCTCTTGCCTTACGAAGTGCACGAGCGTACTTCACATTCAGAATGGCTACTGCAATCAGAATCAATAGACCAATAACAGCCAAAGCAAACTGCAAGTCAGACAAACCTAGCATTGTCATGAGTTGCTCTAGATTCACTTAAGCCGCCTCCACCATAGAAACTGCAGAAGAAATATCCACCGCCACGATACGAGATACACCCTGCTCTTGCATGGTTACGCCAATCAACTGATGCGCGATTTCCATAGTGATCTTGTTATGTGAGATGAATACAAATTGAGTCTTACTAGACATTTTGGCAACCATCTGCGCATAACGCAAGGTGTTCGCGTCATCTAATGGGGCATCAACCTCATCTAGCAAGCAGAATGGGGCTGGATTGAGAAGGAATAAGGAGAAGACCAGGGCAATCGCAGTCAATGCCTTTTCGCCACCAGAGAGCAAATAGATTGAGCTATTTTTCTTGCCTGGAGGCTGGGCCATCACCTGAACGCCCGCATCCAAGATCTCTTCACCAGTCATCACCAACTCTGCATGACCTCCACCGAATAGCTCAGGGAATAGTTTTCCAAAATGGGTGTTGACTTGATCAAAGGTGCCTTGCAAGAGATCGCGAGTTTCTGCATCAATCTTCGCAATCGCATCAGTCAATGTCTGCATCGCTTCATTTAAGTCCGCTGATTGCGCATCCAAGAACTGCTTGCGCTCACGTGAGCTGGAGAGCTCATCCAAAGCAGCCATATTGACTGGACCTAGAGATTGAATTTCTGTATTCAGACGGTTTACTTCAGTTTGCAAAGCGCCAACTTTGAGATCTGGACTGAAGCTAGCTTCTAATGCAGTTAAATCTGCTTCAGCATCTGATAACAAGGTTGCAAATTGCTCGAAATTCAAACGGGCAGCTTGTTCACGCAACTGCAAGTCAACCACTTTGTCACGCATCGGCTGAAGACTACGCTCAATCTGTAAGCGCACTTCATCAGCTTCACGTAGTTGATGTAGCAAGGCATCTTGTTCGGTGCGGGCATTAGCAAGTGCAGCCTCACGAGCACTGCGGGCTAACAATAGGCCCTGCAATTTATCTTGCGCCTCTTCATCGCTCAGAGTTTCAAGCTCTTGCTCAGAGCTAGCCTGCTTATCCTGAATCTCCATGATCTGCACACGCGCAGTACTTTGATCACGCTGCAGGTCAGCAATACGTTGCTGTAATGAGCGGGTTGCAAATGCAGCCTCTTGAGCTGACATCTCGGATGAGCGCAAGGATTCACGTAGACGATCACGCTCTTGAGTAGCTAACTCGAGTTTTTCTTGGGCAACAGCAAGATTCTCTTGTAGACCTTGTTTAGATTCTTCAGACTGAGTGAGTTCCTCTGCAGATTGCTCTTGAGTTTGAGTTAGCTGCTCCATTTGCTGACGCAACTCACTTAACTCACCCTGAATTTGCTCGGCACGCTGACTGTACTTTTCTTCGGCCTGAGTTAATTGCATTCTCTCCACTTCAAAGCCATGAACTTCTTGCACAGCCTGCTCTGCAGCAATACGGGTTTGCTCAGCGGCTTGATGAGCAGCTTGATAATTAGCAACAGATTGATCTAACTCACCTTGCAACTCGCTTTGAATTAGCTTTTGTGCGCGCAATTGCTTTTCGAGACCTTCCATCTCTTGAGCGCGTGCCAACATACCAGCCTGCTCAGAGTCTGCTGCGTATAACTGCACACCGACACGACTAACCAAATGGCCTTGCTGCGTAACGAAAGCACCGCCAGCAGGTAACTTCTCGCGGCGATGCAGTGCATCTTCCAAGCTATTAGCGATATAGATATTGTCTAACCACTCCTGCAATACGGCAGCAACGCGTGGTGCACCAGCACTTTGAACACGAGTTAACAACGGTGTGAAATCCGCCGGCACAGTAGTATGCGCAGGAGAAATATCCTCCGTTAATAAAATTGCTAAACGGCTTGGAGGTGCATCATTTGCCAAAGCTAAAGTCTCTTGGACACTCTTCGCCGTAACTGCAGCCAAGCGCTCACGCAATACGGATTCCAAAGCAGCTTCCCAGCCACTTTCCACTTTAAGTTCTTGCCAGAGACGCTTGCTCTCTTTTAAACCTTTACTCTCAAGCCATGGGCCAATTTTGCCTTGGGCTTGAACGCTGGCCTGCAAGGCAGTCAGCGCAGTTAATTTAGCTTCAGTTTGAGCCAATTCTTGGTTGGCTGATTGGATCTGCTGTTGCGCAGTACTACGAGCCTCATCAGCAGCGGGAACGCGCTGTTGTGCCTCGCCTGCTTTCTGTCTTGCTTCATCAACCTTGCGCTGAGCCATTGCATGGCGATCAATTGCCATCTGCAATGCTTCAGCATCCGGTCTACGCATACCAGCAAGTTCCGCCTCAAGACGACTATCGCGTCCTTTAAGCTCTTCTACCTGAGTGGTAATTGCTTTAACGCGCTCACCTAAGCTGGCTAAGCGCTGATCAATCGTAGCTAAGTTCTCACGGGCGTCATTGAGTTCACGTGAATGGATTTGATAGGCCTCTTCGCGAGCTGGCATTTGCTCTTGCAAGCCAGATAATTCCGCTATTAACGTTTGTTCTTTTTCTGCAGCCAGACTGAGTTCTTGCTCTGCAGTGCGTTGAGCTTGCGCAGCATCTGTTTCTTGCACAGTCCAGCGCTGTAATTGAGCTAGTAAATCTTGAGATTGTTGCTGGAGACGTTGACGCGCTTCTTGCACATAACGAATCTGTGACTCTACTTGACTGACATCAGCATTAGTTTGATACAAGTCACCCTGCGCTTGAGAAACTTTATCCTGCAATACATATTGCTCGGTACGCATGGTCTCGAGCTCAGTTTCAGCATGACGCATTTTTGCAGTCTGCTCTTCTAAATTCACCTGCGTGTCACGAATGCCATTGGCATGACGCTCTTGCTCTTTACCGGCTTCCGTCTGACGTACGAACCAGAGTAACTGTTGCTGAGACTTCATCTCGGCAGAAAGTTCAGCATGGCGCTCAGCTACAGTAGCCTGCTTTTCTAAACGGGTAAGTTGTTGATCAAGCTCGCGCAAGATATCTTCTACGCGGACTAAATTTTCTTTGGTATCTTCAAGTCGAGAGGCAGTTTCTTTGCGACGCTCTTTGTATTTAGAAACACCCGCAGCCTCTTCCAAGAAAACACGTAGTTCTTCTGGCTTAGCTTCCAAGATGCGATTGATCGTGCCCTGCCCGATGATCGCGTACCCTCTTGGGCCCATACCCGTGCCCAAAAAGATATCTTGAATGTCTTTGCGGCGCACTACTTGATTGTTGACGTAATAACTTGAATTGCCATCACGAGTTAAGACGCGCTTCACACCCAATTCAGTAAAAGCACTCCACTGCCCTTGTGCGCGGCCATCTGAATTATCAAAAATGAGTTCCACACTGGCGCGACCAGAAGGTTTACGCAAACCAGAGCCATTAAAAATGACGTCTTGCATGGATTCGCCACGCAACTCACTGGCACGAGATTCACCTAAAACCCAGCGAACCGCATCAATAATGTTCGACTTTCCGCAACCGTTAGGACCCACAACACCGATCAATTGACCTGGCATTTCAAATTGGGTCGGATCGACAAATGACTTAAAGCCGGAAAGTTTGATGGATTTCAGTTGCACGGCGTACTTTGCAGGGAAAAAAGGGGTTCAAATAAGGGGGTAAAAATTATTACTAAAGTGGGAAGATGATAGCAAGCTTAGGTCTCCCCACACGGGTTTTTGCCCCACCGATATAATGATTAATCTACTTCCAGGGTCAAAACCCCTTAACAATCTGATAGTTAACTGAAAAGCATGAGCCAATCACCACAAAGCATCATCGAACAAGCCTGGGAAAACCGCGCAAACCTATCTCCTGAGGCCGTTTCTGGAGAAATCCGTAACGCCGTGAACGCCGTGCTCGAAGGCCTCAATACCGGCAGTATTCGGGTGGCTGAGCGCCGTAGCGTCGGTAAATGGGAGGTGAACCAGTGGGTAAAGAAGGCGGTTTTGCTCTCTTTCCGCTTAGAAGACAATAAACCCATGGGCGCTGGTGGCTATACCCAGTTCTACGACAAGGTACCGAGCAAGTTTGAGCACTACACTGCTGAAGACTTCGCTAATGGCGGTTTCCGCGTAGTTCCCCCTGCAATGGCTCGCCGTGGCTCATTTATTGGTAAAAATGCCGTTTTAATGCCTTCTTACGTCAATATTGGCGCTTATGTCGGCGAGGGCACCATGGTCGATACCTGGGCAACCGTAGGTTCCTGCGCTCAAATCGGTAAAAACGTGCACCTTTCTGGTGGCGTTGGTATTGGTGGTGTTTTAGAGCCAATCCAAGCTGGCCCAGTCATTATTGAAGACAACTGCTTTATCGGCGCCCGTTCTGAAGTGGTTGAAGGTGTAGTTATTGAAGAAAACGCCGTTCTCTCGATGGGTGTCTACATTGGTCAAAGCACCAAAATCTACGACCGCGAAACTGGTGAAATCCATTACGGCCGTGTACCTGCAGGTTCTGTTGTGGTTCCCGGTTCATTGCCTTCTGCTTGCGGCAAGTACAGCCTATACGCTGCGATTATCGTGAAGAAGGTCGATGCGCAAACTAGAGCGAAGACTGCCATTAACGAACTCCTGCGTGATTAATCTGAATTTATGAGCGCTACCCTCGAGCTAACTGAAGCCCTGATCTCTTGCCGCTCGGTAACTCCTGCGGATGGAGGCTGTCAGGAGCTCATCGCTCATCGCCTACAAGCGATCGGCTTTCATACTGAGAGCGTGGTGAGTGGTCCCGAGAATTTTCAGGTCACGAATCTTTGGGCAATCAAAAAGGGTACTGCCGGTGATCAAGGCGAAGTCTTGATGTTTGCTGGTCACACCGATGTAGTGCCAACTGGTCCGCTCGATAAATGGACCAATGATCCATTTACCCCAACTATTCGCGATGGCATGCTCTACGGTCGTGGCGCCGCGGATATGAAAACCTCACTCGCAGCGTTTGTTGTTGCTACCGAAGAATTCGTAATCACCCACCCCAATCACAAAGGCTCGATTGCCTTCTTGATTACGAGCGATGAAGAAGGTCCGGCTAATGATGGCACTGTCATCATGTGCGAACGCTTACAAAAACACGGTCAGCGTCTAGATTACTGCGTGATTGGCGAACCAACATCAGTTAATCAACTCGGTGACATGATTAAGAATGGTCGCCGCGGATCACTCTCAGGCAAGCTGAGGGTAAAAGGAATTCAGGCGCATATCGCCTATCCTCACCTTGGCAAGAATCCGATTCACATTTCAGCACCCGCAATTCAAGCGCTGGTTGAAACTGAGTGGGATAAAGGTAATCAGTATTTTCAGCCTACCAGTTTTCAGATTTCCAATATTCATGCAGGTACTGGAGCAAATAACGTTATTCCTGGCGAACTAGCAATTGACTTCAATTTCCGCTTTTCAACTGAAAGTAAGCCAGAGGAATTACGTAGTCGTCTAGAAGGAATTCTTACTGCTGCAGGCCTCGACTTTGAAATTGATTGGGTTTTGGGTGGCAGTCCATTCATCACTGGTGATGGCGCACTTGCTGGCGCTCTTCGCAAAGCCATTAAAGATGAAACCAAAATCGATACAGAACTCTCTACTACCGGCGGCACTAGTGATGGACGCTTCATTGCCAAGATCTGCAAAGAGGTCGTTGAGTTTGGCCCACTGAATGCAACCAGTCACAAAATTGATGAGTGCGTAATTGTGGATGATGTTGTGCCACTCAAGAATATCTTCCGCAAGACCCTCGAGCAACTCGTTGCTTAAGTCCACTTAGTCATTTCACTCGAATCTCAATTTCCTCATGGACCCTTCGCCCCAGCAATCCCTAACACTTGATCAATGCATCGATCGCATTGCACAACGACTAGAGGCTGCAGATTTGCATTACGGTCATGGCGCTATCGATGCGCAGAGCGAAGCCCTGTGGATTGCCAGCAAACAATTAGACCTCAGCCCTACCGATGCACTGGATCACTTAGAGCAAGTATTGAGTGCTGAGCAAATTGCTAAGGCATTTGAGGTTACAGAAACCCGTATCTCCACGCGCAAGCCTTTAGCTTATCTTTTGGGTGAAGCCTGGCTGATGGGTGTGCCATTTTTCTCAAGTGAACAAAGTATTGTTCCGCGCTCATGGATAGCTGAGCTCATCGTAGATGGCTCACTCGAGCCTTGGTTACCAGCCGATGGCAAAGCACTTGACCTATGTACTGGTAATGGCTCTCTAGCAATTTTGTTAGCCTTGGCCTGTCCTGATATTCGCGTGAGTGCTTGTGACATTAGCCTGCCTGCATTAGCAGTGGCATCACGCAATCTCGATCGTCATAGTCTTACTTCGCAGATAGAACTCTTTGAGGGCGATCTCTGGGAAGCATTGCCAGAACCGCATGAAGATAATCTTTTTGATCTGATTATTTGCAATCCGCCTTACGTAAATGCCGATTCTATGAATGCATTGCCTGCTGAATACCATGCAGAACCTGCTCTCGCATTGGCTGGGGGTGATGACGGCATGGATCTTATTCGCAAGATTATTGCAGGCGCTCCCGACTACCTCTCTGAGCGTGGCGCCATTCTGATTGAGATTGGTAACGAGTATGAGCACTTTAAAAAAGCGTTTCCACAGATCCCCGTCATTTGGATGGAAGTATCTGCAGGTGACGAGCAAGTCTTGCTCATTCAAGCAGAAGACTTACGCTAAATTTTTATTGCTTTAACTGAGTTCTGCAGCAGCAGAAATAGCCTGATCAATGCGCTCTACAGGTATCACCCTTAAACCTGGAATCTTTGCCTTAGGCATATTGGCTTTTGGAATAATTGCTACAGTGAAGCCTAGCTTAGCCGCTTCTTTCAAGCGCTCCTGACCTCGTGGGCATGGACGAATTTCTCCGGCCAAACCAACCTCTCCAAATACGATCAACTCTTTAGGTAGCGCTTTATTACGAATTGAAGACTGAATTGCCAACAACACTGCTAAGTCAGCAGCCGGCTCTGAGATCTTCACACCGCCTACTGCATTTAAGAAGACGTCTTGATCAAAGCAAGCTACACCTGCGTGACGATGTAAAACCGCCAAAAGCATCGCTAAACGCGCCTGTTCTAAACCCACCGCCAAGCGGCGTGGATTTGGGATGTGGGCCGTATCGACCAGAGCCTGAATTTCTACCAAGAGCGGGCGACTACCTTCTTGGGTCACTAACACACAGGCACCTGGCACCATCTCAGCATGCTGGGATAGGAAAATAGCTGAAGGATTAGCAACACCACGCAACCCTTTTTCAGTCATAGCAAAGACGCCGAGCTCATTGACTGCGCCAAAACGGTTTTTAATCGAGCGCACCAATCTAAATGAAGAATGGGTATCACCTTCAAAGTACAGAACGGTATCAACAATGTGTTCGAGTACGCGGGGACCAGCCAAGTGACCATCTTTAGTAACGTGACCCACCATCAAGACACAAATACCGCTAGATTTAGCTGCCCTAGTGAGTTGCGCAGCACACTCTCGTACTTGGGCAACTGACCCTGGCGCTGAACTCAATACCTCTGAATATAAGGTCTGAATAGAATCCACCACCAAGACCTGTGGCTTCACAGTATCCATGATGGATAAGAGTTTTTCTAATTGAATTTCTGCAAGCACTTCTAATTGAGGCGCATCGAGTGCAATGCGTTTTGCACGTAATGCGATTTGCGCAGCAGACTCCTCACCACTACTGTAAAGAACGTTCATACCTGCAGCACTCATCTCAGCTAGTGCTTGCAATAACAAAGTGGATTTGCCAATACCAGGATCGCCGCCCAAAAGCACAACCCCACCAGGAACTAAGCCGCCACCCAATACGCGATCAAACTCTTCAACCCCAGTACTAAAGCGAGGAAGGTCTTCGGCTGAAATAGCAGAAAGCTTTTGACGCGGTAGTGATTGCGCTAAACCCTGAAAGCGTGTGTTTGAGCTCACCTCAGGCAAGCCCTCCTCAAGCGTGTTCCACGCCTGACAGGAAGGGCACTGTCCTTGCCACTTAGCAGAAGTTCCACCGCATGACTGGCAGATATAAATTGTTTTAATCTTGGCCAAAGTAATTAATCGAGCTGAGTGCCCGCTTTGTTTTCTTGAGCACGCTTAGGGGCGTCTTTACGGCGCTGCTCCACATCGGCTGCACGAGCAGCAGCCGCCTTTTGCTTCTCTTCAAATTCTTTTTGATTAGCTGCGCGCTCGGCTGCTTTTTCAGCAGAGGCGCGTTCAGCAATCTTAGTGGCATCGCGTTGATCTTTAATGCTCGCGCGCAACTTGCGCTGCACTTCATGTAATTCCACTTCTTGCACGCGAATCGGATCAATCTCTTTGCGGTACTCGGCACGAGAGTCTTTTAGGCAGCTATTCACCCAATACTTTTGATAACACTCGGAGTTCGTTTTATCCCAACGATATTTAGCCCACTCACGCTGCAACTCCAGATCACGCTCAATTTTATCGAGCTGCTCTAACTGCGCCTCTTCTGCAGGCGTAGCAAGAACCAAACTACTGAAGGCGCAAGCCAACAGAAATGCTCCGGTAGAAAACAGCGAGCGAAAGGAGAACGGCTTTATCAAATCTCTACTTTCGCACCGAGCTCAACTAAACGATTGGTCGGAATCTTAAAGAAATCTGAAGGCTTGGCGGCATTTTGCATCATCCAACCAAACAACTTCTCTCTCCACAGCGCCATCCCAGGATTGGCCGACGGAACAATGGTGTCGCGGGACACAAAGAAAGAAGTATCCATGACATTAAATTCAATGTTCTCTTGTTTTTGCAGTAACTCTAAAACTTTATTGATATCAGGGGACTCTTTAAAGCCATGTACAGCCCTTACTAAGTACACGCCACCACCGAGATCCTTCATCGTAATACGCTGACTATCATTTACGTAAGGAACATCCCAAGTGCTTAACTTAATAAAAAAGATACGCTCATGCATCACTCGGTTGTGCTTTAGGTTGTGGAGCATTGCGACCGGAACATAGTCCACATGGGCCGTCAAAAAGATAGCGGTCCCTTCAACACGATGTGGTGGATGCGCTAGCAGTCCACTCACAAAGGCTTGCAATGGAATGGAGCCCTCCTCCACTTTCGCACGCAAGAGTTTGCGACCTCGATACCAGGTAATCAAGCAAGTAAAAATAATTAAGCCCAGAAACAGCGGGTACCAACCACCATCTTTAATTTTGATTAGGTTTGCAGTCCAGAAAGCAAAATCTAAGATAAAGAAAGTAATCGACAAGCCCAGCACCAAGAAGATATTCATCTTCCATTCGCGATACATGACTACCCCCAATAAGATGGCGGTAATCATCATGGTTGAGGTCACTGAAATACCATATGCTGCGGCTAGATTGACTGACTCTCTAAATTCAATAATAGTCACTACGACCATAAACAAAAGTGCCCAGTTCACTACCGGAATATAAATCTGTCCTTGCTCTGAATCAGAGGTATGCATGATCGTCATGCGCGGCATAAATCCAAGCAAGATTGCCTGGCTTACTAAAGAGTACGCCCCAGAAATGACTGCCTGAGAAGCGATCACTGTAGCTGCAGTCGCTAAGCCCACTACTGGCCACAGAGCCCACTCAGGAACCATTAAATAAAATGGATTGGAGACTGCTTCTGGGTTTGATAACAAGAGTGCACCCTGACCAAGATAATTGATCAAGAGCGCCGGCAAAACCACGATGAGCCAAGCGTAGCGCACGGGACTTCTACCAAAGTGACCCATATCCAAATACAAAGCTTCAACCCCAGTAACCACCAACACTACAGCGCCCATCACAATATAGGCAGTAGTGGGATGATCAACAATAAAGTTAACCGCATACATTGGATTGATTGCGCCAATGATTTGTGGCGCTGCGCCGATATTAATTGCCCCAAGTACTGCCAGCGTAACAAACCAAGTCAAAGTGACTGGGCCAAAGAGATTACCAACAGCTGCAGTACCGTATTTTTGGATTAAAAATAAAGCCACCAAAATTACTAGAGAGATCGGGATAATAAATTTATGCAAACCTGGTGCTGCAATCTCAATACCCTCGACAGCAGATAAAACTGAAATCGCTGGAGTAATTACGGACTCACCAAGTAGCATGCATGCGCCAAGCATACCCAAAATCATGAGAAAGAAATATTTTTTAGACTTGCTATCAAAAGAACGTAGCGCTAAGGCCATGAGTGATAAAACGCCACCCTCACCTTTATTGTCAGCGCGCATCACAAACAATACGTACTTAAATGTCACAACCATGATCAAAGACCAGATCATCATGGCAATCACACCGAATAATGCCTCTGGTGAAAACGCAATGCCGTGGTGTGGATCAAAACATTCTTTGAGCGCGTACAAGGGGCTTGTACCAATATCACCAAACACCACACCGATAGCAGCAAGCATCATTGCCGCAAGACCTTTTTTATGGTCATTGTGATCATCGTGCAGCTCAACCGGTTTTAACAACGTGGAATTAGAAAACTCTGGGTTACTAATTGACATTTAAAAGGCCTTGGTGAATGTTGCGTGGCAATATATTACTCCTTATGCAACATGACTCAGAAGACTTATTTACCCTCAAAAGCCGCTTTTTTATGCTTAATTTAGAGGTTTTCTCGACAGGGAGGGTCAAAAAATGGTAGAATTCAAGCTTCAGACGCGGGGTGGAGCAGTCTGGCAGCTCGTCGGGCTCATAACCCGAAGGTCGTAGGTTCAAATCCTGCCCCCGCAACCAGTATTACAGCTCTAAGCCCTTATTTTTAAGGGCTTTTTGCTTTTATAGGTTTTAGTAAAACACAAAAACCATCAAACTATTTAAATTGATGGTTTTAAAAAACATCGGCTAGACGTTAAGAGTTCACCTTTTCGATAGAATCAATCTATATGTTTTTCACTTAATACGCCGCAGCCTCACTCTTGACCAATTCAAAGTTGAAAAACTCAGAGCAAACTAGATAAATTTTTATGAGTTTTGAAATAGCAAAAAAGCATTTCTTAGATGGGCTTAATCTCTTAGGCGCAGAGAGTTACGAAGAGGCTGAATTTCATTTTTTGGAATCACTCCACCTAATGCCTGATAGGATTTCAACCCTGATCAATCTGTCCGCTGCTCAAATAAAACTTAAAAAATTCTCTGAAGCCAAAAATTACTCGGAGAAAGCACTCGAATTAGATAAAAACTGTGCCGAAGCATTTCTTAATTTAGGGATCATAAATAGAGAGCAGGGAAAATTTATTCACGCCTTAGAAATTTTTGAGATGGCAGCAAAGCTAAAGCCAGATTACCCTGAAGCAATCTCTAATAAGGGCATCGTCCTTCATGAACTCAAGCGATATGATGAAGCCTTAGCCTCGTATGACAAAGCAATTAGTTTTAAGTCTGATTACTGCGAAGCATGGAGTAATAGAGGCTCTACCTTTAGTGAGCTAAAGCGTTACGAAGAGGCGCTAGCCTCGTATGACAAAGCAATTAGTTTTAAGTCTGATTACTACGAGGCATGGGCCAACAAGGGCATCGTCCTTCATGAACTCAAGCGATATGATGAAGCCTTAGCCTCGTATGACAAAGCAATTAGTTTTAAGTCTGATTACTGCGAAGCATGGAGTAATAGAGGCTCTACCTTTAGTGAGCTAAAGCGTTACGAAGAGGCGCTAGCCTCGTATGACAAAGCAATTAGTTTTAAGTCTGATTACTACGAGGCATGGGCCAACAAGGGCATCGTCCTTCATGAACTCAAGCGATATGATGAAGCCTTAGCCTCGTATGACAAGGCGATTAGTCTTAAGCCTGATCTATACGATGCTTTCTGGGGAAAAGCTTTGATTCAATTGGCACTTGGGAATTTTAAAGACGGGTTTAAAAACTATGAATATCGTTTAGAAAGAACAAGTGCCCATCCAAAACGCCACCAAGCATTTCCATTGCTCACAAATTTAAATCAAGCATCAGGAAAAAGAGTATTGGTATGGAGTGAGCAAGGTCACGGCGATACAATTCAATTTAGTAGACTCATTAAAAATTTGAGCGATTTGAATATTGAGATTATTTTTGAGGTTCAGGCGGGACTTAAAACTCTACTTGAGCAGTCAATAAAGCATGCGAAGGTCATAGGCGAAGGCGCCCCCTTTGGGCAAGTTGATTTTCAAATTCCACTAATGAGCTTACCCCTACTCCTTGAATTAGATATTAATGGCATTCCGAGCGACCCATATCTTGTAGATTCAAAAAAGGATTCAATTGCCTGGAAAAAAAAGCTCAGTGCGGCAAATAATAAATTAAATATAGGAATCGCTTGCTCAGGAAATGAACAGCACATCAATGATAAAAATCGCTCAATCGATTTAGAATTCTTTAAGCCAATTGCCGATCAAGCAAACTTATTTTTAATTCAAAAAGATTTGAGGAAAAAAGATCGGGATTTTTTAAGAACTCATCCAGAAATTAAATTTCTTGGTGAAGAAATCAAGTCCTTTAATGATTCAGCTTCAATTATTCAAGAAATGGATCTAGTTATCACTGTTGATACATCCTTAGCTCATTTATCGGGCGCCCTAGGAAAGTCCACCCTAATCCTTCTTCCGTGGAATCCTGAATGGAGATGGCTTTTAGATAGGCAAGATAGTCCGTGGTATCCAACAGCTAAAATATTTAGGCAGCCGCACTCAGGTCGTTGGGAGTCTGTGATTGAAGATATTGCTCTTCGACTTAACTTAAATCATCCGTGCTAGGAGGTGCTTGAATCAGCGCTAGTAATTACGCCTGATTTTAGAGCTTTTCAGTTTGATGGTGAGTTTGATGCTATTTTTACCACCGACCTTTAAGCCTCTATTTAGATGGCTTCCAGCATTCCGTCACTCGGGAATTACGCACTCATAACCCGAAGGTCGTAGGTTCACATCCCGCCCCCGTAACCATACAAGCAGAGGGCCTCTAGGTCAATTGACTCAGAAGCCTTTTTGCTTATTTGCACAGACAAATGCCCCACATTGGGGACAGGATCTTTTTTCAATGGTGTTGCCCTGTAATATGCTGAGAATGAAGTCCTAACCTGATCCCATGGATTGAATTTTTTGGAGAAACGTATGTCCCTTATCAGCAAGCTCATTGCAATCAGTTGTGGCGCCTTACTCAGCCTTAGCGCTACTGCACAAACATACCCCACCAAACCAATCAAGATCATCGTTCCGTTTGCACCAGGTGGCAGCACCGACATTATTGCCCGTAGCATGTCTGAGCCTTTAAGCAAACAACTGGGTCAATCCGTGATTGTGGAGAATAAAGCTGGTGGCGGTGGCTCCGTTGGCGCACTTGAAGTCGTCCGCGCTCCAAAGGATGGCTATACCCTGGGAATCGCTACCATTTCTACCACGGCATCTAATCCAGCTATTAATGGCAAGATTGGCTATGACCCGCTCAAAGACTTCACACCAATAACAAATATTGCTGCGACCCCAAATGTGATTGTGGTGAACCCATCATTCCCCGCAAGAGATTACAAAACTTTTATCGAAGTCATTAAGAAAAATCCTGGTAAGTACTCTTACGCAAGTTCTGGCACTGGTGGCATCGGTCACATGCAAACAGAGTTATTTAAAAGCCTCACTGGAACCTTTATTGTTCATATCCCTTACCGCGGCGCTGGTCCTGGCTTAATTGATGTGGTAGCTGGCCAAGTGCCCATCATGTTTGATAACTTGCCTTCAGCCCTCCCCTTCATCAAAGATGGCAGGCTTATTCCGATAGTGATTGCAGCGCCAAAACGCCTCGCAATCTTGCCAAACGTACCCACATTTGCAGAGGTAGGGTTAGCGCCAGCAAATAGAATGGCTTACTACGGCCTATTAGGCCCAGCCGGTCTTCCTAAAGATGTTGTAGATAAGATTTATGCGGCGGCTCAAAAAGCAGTTCTTGATCCTGCGGTGCGAAAGCGCATTGAAGATACTGGCTCCATCATTAACGTCAACGGTCCAGAAGCCTTCTCAAAAGAAATGGCTGCTGAGTATGCAACTTATAAAGATGTCGTGACCAAACAGAAATTAGAGTTAGAGTAATTCCTGAATTACGAAATGAAAAAACCGCCCTCGGGCGGTTTTTTTTCTTATGATCACATCATTTAAACATCAGTTTTAAGCAGCTAATGCTAAATGTGCGATAAATGCTGATCTATTTTCCCCGGCTTTTTTTGCCTTTGCATCCAACCTGGCAAGCACTCTTTTGGGTAGGGTAATATTAATTCTCTCTATTTCATCCGAGAGCAATGCTGGATCAATCTCCACGATTGCCCAAACCCATCCTTTAAATTCTTTCTTTTTTTGTAGCTCACTTATAGAGCTTGGCTTTGGGATATCCTGATTTCGATCTAGCGCGACTTCAATCCAAAGCTCTATTGCCTCTTTAGCGTTTTCTATTGCTTCATCAATACTGTTATCACCAGCCGAGAAGCACCCTGCTAAATCTGGTACCACAACACCCCAGATCTCCTTGGCATTACCCGGCTCAATTGCAATCGGATATTTCATTTAAGACCTCCCTCTATATCAGCCTGTTTCAATATCTTTTCCACCAAACCAAGACCTAAATCTTTTTTAGGGTGCGGGATGCATATATGCCCGCTCTTTGTTGTGTGAGTAAAAATATGGTGTGAGCCCCTCGTTCTGCTTAATACCCACCCGTCAACCTTCAGTCGCTCAATTAGTTTTTTACTATGCATTGATCTCCTCTTTAATTATACACACCATACACACAAAAAACTTTCTTATCTTGCCCCTCGATTCCAAAGGCGCCTACTATCTTGACGCCAAAGTAGTGGTTGCCCCTCTTTAAGCTCAAATTTGGATGAAAATTTCCAAACCTGAGCACCAGTATTTGATGTTTGATAAAACGGAATTTTCAAGCTTTCGTATCGGGCAGTGACGCTTGGGTGCGCATGTCCGTAGCGATTGCGATACCCGTTTTGTGCAAATGCTTCATTAGGACTTAATACCCTTAAGAGCTCTTGAGATGAGGATGTTTTACTGCCGTGATGTGGCGCCATGAATATCAGCGCCTTATCTTTTAAATCACTTAGAGCTGATTGAGTTAAGCGCTCGGTGATCTCAGCCTCACCCCGCCTCTCCACATCACCAGTTAACCAAAATGAACTTGTTTGGTTACGAACCTCCAGCACGCAACTAACTTCATTGGGCTTTCTGGGATGCTTATTCTCAAAAACTGTCAGTTCATTTGGATGCCAAATGTAAAAATCCACTCCATCCCATTTCCATTGCTGACCAAAGCGACAGGGAATTGCAGCAATCTCTCTAGCTTGTAAATTAGTAAGTAATGGGTTTTCACTTGGCAACGACCCCATCATGAAGTCGAATCTAATTTCTTTAAGTAGAGTTTCAGCGCCTCCAATGTGATCGCTATCACTATGACTTATCACCATGCGATCAATGTGGGTGATCCCCCTCCCTCTCAAATACGGCAGGATGATTCTTTGGCCAGCATTGTCTTTCCCCTGAATAGGGCCGGTGTCGTATAGCAATCGTTTTGATTTAGTTTCAATCAGAACCGCCGTGCCCTGACCAATGTCGAGCACTGTCGCCCTAAAATCTCCTTTCATCAAGCCGGTATTCGTCAGTGGCTGAATAAATAAAGCTCCACACAATAAAAGACCTGCGATTCTTAATATGAGACTGTCTCGAATGGATCCGGGCCGAATCGCTAGGATGGTACCGATTGTTGATAGTGCTAATGCCCACCAAGCAGGCTGGCCGGACCAAGCAATTGCCCACTTCCAGCTAGCCATCCAAGCCAGCATGATGGCTAGAAAGTCCATCGTTGCATGCGCTGGAATCAACAACCATTTACCAATAAACTCGGGCAATAGAGCGCCAGCAATCGCAAGAGGTGTCACGATGTAACTCACCACAGGAATAGCAACTGCATTTGCTATTGGCGAGACTATTGAAACTTGATAAAACCAATACAAAGTTAATGGCAGAAGTGCAATGGTGACGACAGCCTGTACTCGACAAGCGTCTCTTAGCGCTTGCGCAACTCTATGTCGCCAATCAAGCTCTAGCTCTCTGCCAGTAGGCAGCCCCAATAAACCATCTGAATCTTGCATCGCATACAAGATTGCCGCTACCGCTCCAAACGAGAGCCAGAATCCAGGTGTGTAGGGCGCCATTGGATCAATCAAAAGAACAAAGCCTAGTGCCCACCACCAGATATCGAATGATCGTGGGCTTCTGCCGGACCATAGTGCAAAAGCAACTACCCCCACCATATACATCGTTCGTTGTGCCGGAATTTGAAATCCTGCCAACCAGGCATAGACAAATGCCGTCAGAAATCCTACCGCTGCAGCTAGTTTGCCAACAGGAATAAATAGCGGCAATGTATTGCGGCGCCATATACAGGCAGCAAGCTTGGCACCAAATCCAGCTAACATCGTTACATGAAGGCCTGATATGGATATGAGATGCCCAATACCAGTAGCATTAAATATGCGCCAGTCTTCTTGTTCAATCGCATTTTGATCGCCCATCACCAGCGCTGCAATCACACCACCATATCGCGCTTCTTTTGGGAGTAATCGGTGGATCTTTTTTCTTAACTTCCAACGTTGATACTCCATTGCAAGTACAAATTCAGTAATGCCAATATCTTTCTCAAGAATTAATTTTCCAGATCGTACAGATCCGCTAGCACCAAAGTCTTGATGAAAAGACCAACGCTCGAAATCAAAGGTATGGGGATTGAGAGATCCATAAGGTCTTTTGATTTTGACCATAAATTCCCAGCGCTGACCCGGGATAATTTCAGGCACATCTTGAGGATTACGCCAAGCGGGTTGCCAACTCAAATACACCTGCGGCGGAAACGATTCAAGAGGCTCATGCCCCAAAAATGCCTTATCCACTTCAAATGAAAATTTTGCACCACTGGAGGAGCTCTGTGGCAAAGCATTGACTCGACCAGCAAGAACAAGATCCTTTCCCTCATACTCTGTTGAAAGAATATGATCTAAACGAGTTTGTGCATAATGCGCATTCCATGCAAATCCTAAGACTAAACAACAAACTTTCAGCAGTGCATTGCTGATATGGCGATCTAATGTTAAACAGCTACTTATATATGCGGCGAAGAGTGAAACAACAAAGATTGCAGCACAC
The DNA here is from genome assembly GCF_018688375.1 of Polynucleobacter sp. AP-Ainpum-60-G11. Classification (NCBI taxonomy): domain Bacteria; kingdom Pseudomonadati; phylum Pseudomonadota; class Betaproteobacteria; order Burkholderiales; family Burkholderiaceae; genus Polynucleobacter; species Polynucleobacter sp. AP-Ainpum-60-G11. Next base: position 1,310,974 of record NZ_CP061318.1, read on the forward strand.
ATCCCATACCAATATTCTGGCACGGCAGGTAAAAATAGAAGAAGCGATCCCCCGGCGATGAACGCCGCAATATTGATGCGCAAGTTCTTAAGAAGCGAATTGTAGGTTTGAGATGCCAGTCATCGATGATGACCAACGAGGCAGTGTCCTCATGGCGTTTTGCCAAATTGCCTTTGAGAAGTCTTCTTCACTAATCCCGCGCATGTCAGCTAATTGCTGAGCAATTCTGGGGAGTAAAGCAGGCTCATTGAATTGACCGCCATCGTCCTTTAGCCATGCCGGTGGAATATCCGGAGCATCCGTTTCGGTGACGATACTTTCAAGCGGCAATTCTTGTAAGAGACGACGAATCTGTAACGCACGCTCGTAGGTTGCCGCTCCACCAAACCCCAGTTTGAATCCGAGCTCAATAAATTGTTCAGCCTGCTGATGACTGCCATTAAAGGCGTGAGCAATACCGCTAGGCACTTTTCTTTTACGCAAGGCTTTGAGGATGGTATCTTGTGAACGGCGAACATGCAAAATCACTGGCAACTGAAATTGCTGCGCCAAGTCTAACTGCTTGTGAAAGAAATATTCTTGGCGCTGGGGATCAAGCCCCTCCACAAAATAATCTAAACCAATCTCACCAATGCCCACAAATCGAGGATCATCCAATGATTGCTCAATTTGTTCCTTAAGAATATCAATGTCACCCTCTTGCGCTTGATTGATATAGAGCGGATGGATGCCCAAGGTATAAACCAAACCTGGAATGTCATTACTGTATTGAGCCGCTAAGTCTCTAGCTTTTTCCCAGTCAGATGCTTGAACAGTAGGTAGTAAGATCGCTTTAACGCCTTTACCTGCCGCTCTTGAAACAATCTCAGAAATGGAGCTTGAGAACTCCGGCGCATCTAGATGACAGTGGGTATCAACCCATGCGAGGCCTTTACTAACCTCGCTCATTGGGCGAAGGTCTTTAATACTCCGCGCTCTAAATGCAAAATCCGGTCACAACGTTTAGCGCGAATAGGATCATGGGTCACAATCACAAAAGCAGTGCCTTGCTCACGTGCAATATCTAACATCAAGTCAAATACGCCATCAGCAGTTTCAGTATCAAGATTGCCCGTAGGTTCATCAGCCAAAACACAAGATGGATTACCTACCAATGCACGCGCTACTGCAACACGCTGACGCTCGCCTCCAGACAACTCACCAGGGGTATGTTGTACACGATTGGCTAAACCCACTGCTTCTAACATTCTGCTTGCCCTGAGTTCACTTTCGGCGCGGCCAAGACCTCGAATACGCAATGGAAGCGCGACATTTTCTAGGGCAGTAAATTCATCTAAAAGATGATGGAACTGATAAATGAAACCCAAGTTCTCATTGCGAAGTCCATCTAATTGCTTGACTGAAAGTTGCGCAAGTGGCAAACCTGAAAGAATTACTGAGCCCGTGCTTGGAGAATCTAATCCCCCTAATAGATGCAGCAAAGTACTCTTGCCTGAACCAGAAGAGCCGACAATCGCCACTTTTTCTGCGGGATCTACCGCTAGGTCTACCCCCTTTAATACCTCTACTGCTGTTGGGCCTTGACCATAAGTTTTACTTAGGCCGCTGGCAAGCAATACGGGATTGGCGTTTTGATTTAGCGGCTTATTCATATCATTACTCATACCTAAGCGCCTCCGCTGGTTGCACTTGAGCTGCTCGGCGACTTGGGTAAAGGGTTGCTAATACCGATAGGCCGAATGCCATCAGGCCCACAGTAACAACATCAGATAAACGAACATCTGATGGAAGCTCGCTGATGAAATACACATCGCGCGGCAAGAAACGCACTCGAAAGATCGCTTCAATGGCGGGAACAATGACATCAATATTGAGCGCAATTAGTAAACCCAAGCTAACGCCAGCGAGCGAGCCTAATAAGCCAATAGCCAAGCCCTGAACTAGAAAGATGCGCTGAATGAGGCCTGGGCTTGCGCCCATGGTTCTGAGAATAGCAATGTCTGCCTGCTTCTCATTAACCGTCATCACTAAAGTAGAAACGAGATTAAAGGCAGCAACAGCAATAATGAGCGTCAAGATAATGAACATCATTTTCTTTTCGGTCTGAACAGCTGCAAACCAATTGCGATTGGAGCGGGACCAATCACTTACCCACAAAGCTTGTGGAACTACTTGAGCTAATTCAGAAGCGATCTCTGGTGCGCGCTGCATATCATCCACCTTCACTCGCAAGCCAGACGGGTCTTGCAAGCGTAGTAAGGCAGCAGCATCTTTCCAATGCATGATGGCTAAGGAGCTATCGTATTCGTAATGGCCGCTATCAACAATGCCGACAACTTGGAGTATTCGCATTCTGGGCATAGCGCCTGCCGGAGTCAGATCGCTTTCTGGGACGATTAAATTGATTCGGTCACCAACACGTGCACCAACGATATTGGCAAGTTGTGCACCTAGGGCAACGCCAAAACCGCCCGGTTTTAAATCATCGATGCTGCCAGCAACAAACTGCTTGGGTAGATCGGAAACCTTGTCCTCTTCACTTGGTAATACACCGCGAATGGCTACACCACGCATGACGTTTTCACGACTGAGCAATCCTTGCGAACTCACCATCGGGGCAACACCCACCACGTGAGGCTGAGCAGCGACTTTAAGCGCAATAGGCTCCCAATTTGCCAAACCATCTGGGGCAGTAATTTCTACATGGGAAAGGACAGAAAGCATCCGGTCGCGCACTTCTTTTTGGAAGCCATTCATGACCGAGAGCACCACAATCAATGCAGCAACACCCAAAGCAATGCCTGCTGTGGAGATTCCGGAGATAAAAGAGAGGAAGCCATCACGCTTACCCACGGTCTTACGACGCTTGGATCGGGTGTAGCGCAGGCCAATTTCTAGCTCAATAGGAAGTCTCAACATACTCACAGTTTAGTGAATTAAATGGGCAAACCAATGGAATCTCTAAATGCCACCTAAAATCAGGGGAATGACTGCCAATTTGACCTCCCAAACAAGCACTTTGAAACGCTTTACCCTGATGGTATCGGGGGAAGATGTTATTGATGCTGGATTAGAGCAAAACGTGCCGCCCAGTGGATTGCCACAAGAGCGCTTTCTATTGGGAGACGGACTACCAATAGCCCCCGTCTTACTGCTGGGTCAAAGTGATGTATCGGTTAATCCAAATGATGTCATCGCCTGCCTTCAGCCAGTACATTTTCACGCCACCCGAGACCATTTGATTTTGATGGCTCAAAGTCAGATTGATCTGACTGCAAATGAATCCACAAAGCTACTCCAGACTGCCCTTCCTTTTATTGAAGAGGATTTTGGTAGCAAAGTCTTATTCCAAGGTCAGCGTGATTGGTTTATTTCAGCAGGCCCATTTGCTAGCTTGGCTACTCACTCGATTGATCAGGCGCATGGTCGCAATATTGATTGGTGGATGCCGCGCGATACGAGTGAGATTGGAATTGCCAAGCTTTGGCGAAAACTCCAAAATGAAATTCAGATGCTTTGGCATATTGATCCGGTCAACGAAGAACGGGAACAACGCGGATATCCCAGCATTAACTCTCTATGGATTAGCGGCATCGGCAAACTCGCTGATCTTCAGACGCCTCAATTACTAGAGAATACAAATCAGATATATGGAAATCATCCCCTCCTTAGTGGATTAGCTAAATACTTAGAAATCCCCCAAGAAAATGAGATCGACTTTTCAAGACTGCAAAATGCCTTTGCATGGATTGATCGCCCGGATAGCATCTGGGGCAACTTAAGCAAAGCGCTTCTCAATCAAGAACTGCATGAAGTTGAAATCATCGACTTTCCAAAGGGTCAAGCTCGACACAGAATCTTTACTGTCAAAGACCTATCTAAAAAATCTTGGGCCTTCTGGAAAAAATCAGAGCCCTTAACTTGGTCAGAAGTCATTTCAGCATGAGCGTGTTTTCTCAGCGCCCCTTCTCTGATCGTACGGCCAGCTGGTTACAGCAAACCGGCTTACACCCATTGCTAGCTAGGCTTTATGCCGCTCGTGGAATTGATAAACCGGATGAACTCTCATTAGATCTTAAGCAGCTACTCTCACCAGTAGAGCTTAAGAGCTGTATTAGCACTGCCAGCCTACTTGCCGATATTCTGGAGCGTAAAGAATCGATGTTGGTGGTAGCGGACTATGACTGTGATGGCGCTACTGCCTGCGCTGTTGCACTCCGAGGCTTAAAGATGTTGGGTGGAGTAGATACACCCATTCAGTTTTTAGTGCCGAACCGTTTTACGATGGGTTACGGACTAACACCAGAGGTAGTGGATTTAGCTGCGCAGCAAATTCCCAAACCCAAATATCTCATCACAGTGGATAACGGCATTGCTAGTGAAGCCGGGGTAGATCGAGCCCGCGAGTTAGGGATGGAAGTGATTGTGACTGACCACCACTTACCGGGTGATCGATTACCAAAAGCGACTGCAATCGTGAACCCCAATCAGCCTGGCTGCACCTTTCCAAGTAAAGCTCTTGCAGGCGTGGGTGTGATGTTCTATTTATTGGTGGCTCTTCGTGCAGAGCTTCGCAAGCGCGGAAAATTTACCCCCGAGACTCAACCTAAAATCGAAAACTTATTAGATCTTGTGGCCTTGGGTACTGTTGCGGATGTAGCGCAACTCGATCGCAACAACCGCATCTTGGTTTCCAATGGCTTAAAACGCATTCGCGCAGGAGTGTCTCAAGCTGGTATTCAGGCACTATTTCAAGCCGCAACACGTGACCCTCGTAAAGCCAATACCTTTGATTTAGGTTTTGCCATAGGACCTCGTCTTAATGCTGCAGGACGCTTAGCAGATATGACTTTAGGCATTCGTTTATTGCTGAGCGATAAACCTGATGAGGCTATTGAGCTTGCATACGAGCTAGATCGCATTAATCGAGAGCGACGCGTCATTGAGGGTGGCATGCAAGAAGCTGCCCTCGCTCACCTCGCCGAAGATCAACTGGCAGGCACCATGGCCGAGCGCTCTAGCATTTGTCTTTGGAATGCAGAATGGCATCAAGGCGTAGTTGGTATCGTGGCATCCCGCCTCAAAGAGCGTTTTAATCGCCCTGCAATTGTGTTTGCCCCTGCTGATGGTGCTAGCGGAGAAGAGTTACGCGGTTCCGGCAGATCATTAACAGGCTTTCATCTGCGCGATGCCTTGGATATTGTTTCTAAACGTGAGCCCGGTCTGATTCTCAAATTTGGCGGTCATGCCATGGCAGCCGGCCTAAGCATTAGAAAAGCGGATTTTGAAAAGTTTGATGCTGTGTTTCAACAAGTTGCCAATGAATTACTGAACGATGAATTATTAGAGCGTCGCCATATTCATGATGGCACTCTCGATCTTTCCGAATTTACCCCTGAAACTGGCGATCTTCTTGCAGAAGAAATCTGGGGCCAAGGCTTTCCTCAGCCCATTTTTTATGGAGAATTTGAGGTTGGGCAGCAAAGCCTCATGAAAGAAAAACATTTACGTTTGCAGCTTCGTCCGATCGGGGATGGTCAACTAGCCAGCAAACCATTTATGGGGGTCTGGTTCAACCGAACACAACCCTTGCCAGCTAAGGCAAAGCTGGCTTATCGCCTAGTAACAGACCGCTTTCAGGGTCAGGCTCGCGTACAACTCATGGTTGAAGCCCACGACGAGGGTTGATCTGTAATAACCCCCTTATAATTAGGGGATGGAAGCCGAACAACTTAATATTATTTCAAATACCCTGTCCGATCTGCTCACCCGTGAGCAAGCACTTCGGGGGTATCTTTGACTTCGAAGTAAAGTCACGCCGCCTTACTGAAGTTAACTCTATTCTTGAAGATCCCACCATTTGGGATGATCAAAAGAAAGCACAAGCCCTCGGCAAAGAAAAGAAATTACTCGATGGTGTAGTTGCTACCCTCACCGATTTAAATAGCAATATCACTGGCGCCATGGAACTATTTGACATGGCCAAAGAAGAAAGTGATTTTGAAACGATTGGCGCTATCGAGCAAGACGTTGAGAGCTATAGCAAGATCATTCATGATCTTGAGTTCCGTCGCATGTTCCATAACGAGATGGATTCTTGTAATTGCTTTATTGATATTCAAGCGGGCGCTGGTGGAACAGAAGCTTGTGACTGGGCTAGCATGCTCTATCGTCAATATCTCAAGTATTGCGAGCGCAAAGGCTACAAAACAGAGATCTTAGAAGAATCGGATGGCGACGTTGCCGGCATTAAGAGCGCCACTATCAAGGTAGATGGTGAGTATGCTTATGGGCACCTTCGCTCAGAGACTGGCGTGCACCGCTTAGTGCGTAAGTCACCATTTGACTCATCCAATGGTCGACACACTTCTTTTGCCAGTATTTATGTATATCCAGAGATTGATGACTCAATTGAGATTGACGTCAATCCAGCAGACATTCGTACCGACACCTATCGCGCCTCTGGTGCAGGTGGTCAGCATATTAATAAGACCGACTCTGCCGTTCGCTTAACCCACCTTCCAACCGGCATCGTGGTGCAGTGTCAGAACGATCGAAGTCAGCACCGCAATAGAGCTGAAGCCATGACGATGCTTAAATCTCGCTTGTATGAGCATGAGATGCAAAAGCGTCGCGCTGAACAAGACAAACTTGAAGCGAGCAAAACCGATGTGGGCTGGGGTCATCAAATCCGCTCCTACGTACTCGACCAAAGCCGCATTAAAGACTTACGCACTAACGTTGAGATCTCCAATACACAAAAAGTATTGGATGGTGATCTTGATGCCTTTATTGAAGCTAGCCTAAAGCAAGGCGTTTGATTCATTCCCCCCTATTTCAGTTATTAATATTGCATATGAACGATCAAGTGAACTCCAATCCCAATCAAGCGGCAGCCACTGAAGCTGTTGATGAAAATCACATCATTGCCGAGCGTCGCGAGAAATTAGCCAAGCTGCGTGAAGGCGGAGTAGCGTTTCCAAATGACTTCGTACCCACCCACTTAGCCGCAGATCTACATACTCACTACGACAGCCTCACTAAAGAAGAGCTAGCTGCCAAGAAGGTACACGTTAAAGTTGCCGGCCGTATGGTGCTCAAGCGCGTAATGGGTAAGGCTAGTTTTGCGACTATTCAAGATCGCAGCGGTCAAATTCAGTTTTATATCAATGATGAAATTAGTGGTGCCGATACTCATGGCGCATTTAAGCACTGGGATATGGGCGACTTTATCTCTGCTGAAGGCAATTTATTTAAGACAAATAAGGGTGAGCTCTCCGTTGAATGTAGCAATCTGCGTTTACTCAGCAAATCTTTGCGCCCTCTTCCAGATAAATTCCATGGCCTCTCTGATTTAGAGACCAAGTATCGTCAACGCTATGTTGATTTGATTGTGAATCCAGAAAGTCGCAATACTTTTAGAGCACGTAGCAACACGATTGCATCTTTACGTCGCCATATGCTTGATGCCGACTTCATGGAAGTCGAAACACCCATGCTCCACCCAATCCCTGGTGGCGCCACAGCTAAGCCGTTTATCACGCACCACAATGCTTTGGACATGCAAATGTTCTTGCGTATTGCACCAGAGCTGTACTTAAAGCGTCTGGTAGTGGGTGGCTTTGAGCGTGTCTTTGAAATTAACCGCAACTTCCGCAATGAAGGTGTTAGCCCGCGTCACAATCCAGAATTTACGATGATGGAATTCTATGCAGCCTATACGGATTACCGTTGGTTGATGGATTTTACGGAGAACTTAATTCGCTCTGCCGCAATGGATGCGCAAGGTACTGCAGTTCTGAACCATCAAGGTCGCGAACTTGATCTGAGTAAACCCTTCCAGCGCCTCACAATTACTGAAGCGATTCTCAAGTATTGCGGTCAGTCAAATAAGAGTTACGAGCCTGCTCAATTGGAAGATGCTGCATTCATTCGCGCTGAATTGAAAAAAGGTGGCGAGAATCCAGATTCCCCAACACTGAAGAATGCGGGTATTGGCGCCTTGCAACTTGCTTTATTTGAATTAGTAGCTGAGTCACACCTGTGGGAACCAACTTACATCATCGATTACCCAATCGAAGTAAGCCCTCTTGCCCGTGAATCTGATACTCGCCCTGGCATTACTGAGCGTTTTGAATTATTTATTACTGGTCGCGAGATTGCTAACGGCTTCTCCGAGCTAAATGACGCAGAAGATCAGGCCAACCGTTTCCGCAAACAGGTAGAGCAAAAAGAAGCTGGTGATGAAGAGGCAATGTACTTTGACCATGACTTCATTCGTGCGCTGGAATACGGCATGCCTCCAACAGGCGGTTGCGGTATTGGCATTGATCGTCTAGTGATGCTACTTACTGATGCGCCAAATATTCGCGACGTGATCTTATTCCCACATCTGCGTCGCGAAGAAGAGTAACTCCTTTGCCCTCGATTCAAACGCTAATTGCTGGCCGGAAATGTCGGTTACTTGACCAACCCAAAAGGAATTGGGTCTCGGTTTGACTTAATCGCCTCTTCTAGTAAATCTAGACGGTCTTGGCCCCAAAACGGCTCATCTCTGTAAAAGAAGAAAGGCGTACCGAATACCTGCCTATCAACAGCTTCGGCGGTCAATCGATTCACCTCAATATCAATCTCTGGGTTGGCGCCTTCCTGAAGGAGTAGCGCCCCATCCAATCCTGATTTATTGGCAACATCCACCATCACTTGTGGATCCTTAATATCCAAATCATCTACCCATAAAATTTTTAAAGAATTGCGAATAAATTTACGAACGTCTAAATTTTTAGCCATAGCCGCAATCAACATCCGATGTCCAATGACCGGGTCAGATGGATGGTGCTTTGGCTTGAGCACCAGCGGAATGTTGCGAGCACTAGCCCATCGCTGCATCTCAACAAATCGATAAGCCTGTCTTTGTGGCGGTCTTTTAGTAACGGGTAAGCCACCACTCGCTGAAAATATTGCATGAAGGTCAATAGGTTTAAAAGTGACGTCAAGGTCATATTTTTCTGCTAGCGCCTCAAATGCTTCATAGCCAATATAGGTATAGAGGGAGATAAAGCTAAAGTAAAAATCTATTTTTTTCGCGCTCATAAACATCCCTTGTTCAATCGACTTTTGCTCCAGAATCCTTAACCAATTTTGCCCACTTAGGCGCTTGAATTGCTAGCTGCTTTGCAAGATATTCAGGTGAGCTGGCAACAATTTCAAATCCTTGCGAAACCAATTGATCTTTTACTGCCGGCTGTTTTAAAGTCTGAACAATCTCTTTATTTAGTCTGTTAATAATAGCTTGGGGAGTGCCTGTAGGAGCTAAAATTCCCTGCCAAGAATTCAGATCGTAACCCGGCAACCCTACTTCAGCAATTGTTGGGATGCTAGGTGCGCCAGTAGATCTTTTTGAATTACTCACTCCAAGTGCAGTGAGTTTTCCAGATCGAACGTATTGCAAAGCAGCGGGCAAGGTTACAAACATCGCGTCCACATGTCCGGCCAATAAATCAGCAACTCCAGGCGCACCTCCCTTATAAGGCACATTAGTAAATTTAATATCGGCCATGCTCTCCAGTAATGCACCAGCCAAATGGCCTGGACTACCACTACCCGCATTTGCTAGCGTAATTTTTCCAGGGTTCAATCTTGCCACCTCAATAAGTGAGCGAAGATTTTTAACGGGAAGTTTTGGGCCCACTAATAAAACTTGGGGAGCAGTAATAGCCATAGTGACGGGTGAAAATTGCTCAAGCTTATACGGGGGGTTGCTGTATAGAGCTGGATTGATCACCAAGCTATCCCAGCCCAAAAGTAATGTATAGCCATCTGGCGCCGCTTTAGCAACGTAACCAAAGGCGATATTGCTACCACCGCCAGCCATATTTTCCACAACAACAGCTTGCCCTACTTTTTCAGAAAGACCTTTTCCAATGGTGCGCGCAAGCGTATCTAGGCTTGCACCAGCAGGTACTGGAACGACGATTTTGATTGGTTTATTTGGCCAAGAATCTTGTGCAATAAGCGGGCTAGAGACAGCAAGAAGACTTAATGCAAAGGCGATGCTTTTTAGGGTCTTATTGTGTAAGGTTTTCATGTGGATGCCGATAATTAAAGATGTAACTTTAAACAGCATTTTGTTTGAATCAAACGATTAAATAATTATTCCAATAGAGCAATTTGCATATAAGGCATGGTTTCATTCTGCTAAGGGGTATTTTTAAAATTTGATTCCTAAATCTAAGCCCATGTCTAACTAGCCGGATATAGCTTTGTATGCTCGCTATCAATTACGGTCACATTGACTGGAATACCCAGACTGACACTAGAAGAGACGGTACAGAAATCCTGAAACTGCGCTAATACGCGCTCTAGATTTTCAAGAGTGTTACCTGGTACGCCAATCCGTATTTCGACATGAATCGCCAGAATGCGTAGGCGGTTTTCAGCGTTCCTTCCAATCTCGCAACTTGCCTTGGTTTCAATTGGATTTGGATTTTGCTTAAACTTTCTTAATGCAAACAGCAAAGAATCAGATAGACAGTTGGCAACGCCTGCTAACAAGAACTGAGATGGCGTGGCGCCTTGAGATCCACCCAAAGGCGGCGGCTCATCACCATAAATGGGATCGCGCTCTTCATTGTAATAAATAGCAAATCGATAATCAGCTTGCTGCACTAGTCTTACAGAAGGTTCGCCACTCATAATTACTCCAATAACTTAAAACACTATATTAATAGATGCCGGGAATTAATTTTTTGACTCGGCTCTGATAATCCCTGTAGGCTGGGAAACGCTCTACCAGCCAGACCTCTTCCCGCTTTGCTTTAATGTCAAATAGTACAAATAAGCTAATGGAGTACGCTAAAACATATATCCCAGGGAATATGAGTAACCATGCGCAAGCTGCTAAGAGCACTCCGAAATAAATTGGGTGGCGAACATGTCGATATAGGCCAGTCTGAATCAATTCGGCATCATCTTTAGGGCAAGGTAAAGGGGTGAGATTTTTACCTAAATTGATTACGGCAATCGCCATAATTAAAAAAGCTAGTAAACCAATAGCAATGCCGCAGGATTGAAGAGTGGTAGTCAGTGGCTCTGAGTTCACTAAATAAGATCCCCGGGGGCCAAACAAGATGAGGCCAATCAGGATCCCCTGAATCACCACATACCATGCGCCTCTCTCGAAGATGGATTTGGCGGTTGATTCATGCATGTTGTGGCCTTATCAAGATAAGACCACAGTCTAGCTTGGTTTAATAATTCAAGGCCTTGTTCAAGTTCTCATCAATACTATCTTGATCCTGACTGAGCACATGCTGGGCAATCAGAAATACACCTGAAATGAAGCTCAGAGAGACTAGCAAGCCAAAGACGTGATATTGATTTAATCCGCTCTGATTCAGCGCATCCAGATAATGGGCGCTTTCCAGAGCAAGATGAGTCGATAAACTCAATAAGGCCAACCCTAAAAAGATCTGGATTACGCTTAAAAACAGTGGCTTTAGGGCTACAGGCTTATTGGACATATGACTCTTTCAATTGGGTATGTAAGGATCATAAGGGGCTAACAGCTATAAGTAAAAGAATCCCTTTTTATAAGCTAAATACTTTTTTATCTATAGCGCGGCCCTCAGAATGAGGATAATTAAGTTTTACACCTCATTATTAAGCGTTTATGGCAGCCTACAACACCGAAACCGTACTCACTGTTCATCACTGGAACGACACACTATTTAGCTTTACCACCACCAGAAATAAGGGTCTGCGCTTTCGTAGCGGTCATTTTTTAATGATCGGCTTAGAGGTTGAAGGTAAGCCATTGGTGCGCGCCTATAGTGTGGCCAGCCCTAACTATGAGGAGCATTTAGAGTTTTTGAGCATCAAGGTTCAGGATGGCCCCCTCACCTCCCGCCTGCAAAAGATTCAGGTAGGCGACCCTATTTTGGTTAGCGAGAAATCGGTTGGCACCCTGGTGATTGATGACTTAAATCCAGGTAAGCATCTTTACCTATTTAGTACTGGCACAGGATTGGCACCGTTCATGAGCATCATTCGTGATCCAGATACTTACGAGAAGTTTGAAAAAGTTGTTCTGATTCATGGTGTGCGTTTAGTCAGTGAATTGGCCTATGCTGATTACATCAAGAATGAGCTCACGCAAGACGAATACATTGGCGAAATCATTCGCGAGAAGCTAATCTACTACCCAACAGTAACGCGCGAGGCATTCAAACACACTGGACGCTTAACAACTGCGATTGAGTCGGGTCAACTCTTTAAGGATATTGGCTTACCTCCATTAGATCCAGCGGTTGATCGCGCCATGATCTGCGGTAGCCCATCTATGCTAAAAGAAACTGCTGAGATGCTCGATGCCAAAGGATTCAAGGTATCCCCCAGCCTGGGTCAATTGGGTGACTACGTATTTGAACGCGCATTCGTAGAGAAGTAACCTACCTTATATAGCTAAAAGTAATTTAGTTATCGCTATATATTTCTTGTGGATATATAGACCCCTTGGTAAATTCTCTTTAACGAGAAATTTACCAAGGAAACGAGATGTCCCCCGTACGTGAGCACTACAACCCAATCATTACCCAACTTCTGCGTCAACATGATCAGCTGCCCCCTGAAAATATCAGTGAGCGCAAAAGCTTTCAACGCAGAATTCTATTCTTGATGACTACCATCAAGATGGAAGAGTTTGAGGACTCTTACGCTTAACGAAACTCAACGCGGATCGCTACTTGATGATTGGAATAAACCCATCCCGATTAGGCATCCTCACCAAGGGCAATGATTTTGCATCCATTACCTCATCCTTTGAAATAATCTTATTCATATACAAGATGTAAGCAGTTAAGGCGTATACCTGATCATCAGTTAGAGATTGCGGTGCTTGATGCGGCATAGCCCGCTTCACATAGTCAAATATGGTTGTAGCGTAAGGCCAAAAACTGCCCACTGTCTTGACTGGCTTATCTGTATTTAGATTACCCCCACCAACCAATCGATTGGCAATTCCGCCCTGCCCCTTATCACCATGGCACGATGAACATTTTTGCTGGTAAATAATTTCGCCTGTCGCTGCTGTACCCGATCCAACTGGCAATCCGGCTCCACTGGGTCCAATATCAATATTCCATGCTTTGATTTGACTTTCAGTCACAGACTTGCCAAAACCAACTGGTCCAGTCGACTGGTACCCGCTAGTGCAGGCTACCAGCACTCCAGAAACTAGCAAAGTTAAAAGGGGCTTCACAAAAGAGTTAACGACCATTTGTAATCTCCCCATTAGCGGCAACTCGCCATGGCTGAATTGCATTGTTGTGATAAAAGCTATTGGGACTTTTTACCTTTAGTAAAGCCTCCATGCTTGGCTGAGTATCACCACTAGAGTCAATCGCACGACTCATGAATACGGTCGGCTCACCGTTCCAAACCCAGGGATAGCGGAAACGCACCAAAGACTTATCCATCACCGGCTCTTGCAAGGTGGCATCGCCCCAAGACTTTCCACCATCAGTTGACACCTCAACCTTTTTAATTTTTCCATTGCCAGACCAAGCAACACCCGAAACCTCATAGAATCCTTTGGACTTGAGTTTCATCATGCCTGATGGCTGGGTTATTACAGACTTCACATCCATTGCAAATGTAAATTGCTGAGCCTTGCCATCATTCTGTAAGTCGGTGTAGGCGGATGTTTCTTCACGTGTTTGCCAAGGCTCAGCTCCTAATTTAATTCGTCTTAGCCATTTAATACTCATGTTTCCCTCGTATCCCGGCAAGAAAAGGCGAAGAGGATATCCCTGCTCCGCACGCAACATCTCGCCATTCTGGGCGTACACCAAGAGAGCATCATCCATCATCTTGCTCATCGGAATACTGCGGGTCATCGCAGCACCATCAGCACCTTCAGCTAAGGCCCATGTAGCGCCAGGCTGAACTCCACATTCTTGAAAAATAGTTGATAGACGAACCCCAGTCCATTCACAGCAAGAAAGTAATCCGTGGATTTCTTGAGCGGTTTTGCCGGTCGCCTTCTTTAACTCAGCTGCGCTATTCCCGGAGCACTCCAAGAAATAAACACGAGACTCTGATGGGAAACGAACAATATCTTCCATCGACAACATCAGAGGTCTATCAACCATGCCATGAATAACTAAGCGATGCTGATCGGGATTGATATCCGGTACACCGGCGTGATGTCTCTCAAAGAAGAGTCCATTAGGGGTAATGATCCCGTGCAAATTTTGGAGCGGTGTGCGTGATCCAGTTAAAAACTTTGGCGCAGGAGATGGCAAAACTCGAACTACGTTCTTCTCATATTTTGAAGGAAGGCCATAGGGTGGATTAATGAAAGTTGAGCCCTGAACCTTAGTCCAAGGGTCCACTTCTAAAAATTCACTTGCCGAGGTTTGACCTAGAGTGGCGCTAGAAACTAGTGCAGCGCCAAGACCTGCGCCAACGCCAGCAGAATTTTTCAGAAATTTACGGCGACTAGAAATCTTACTTTTGTCCGACATAGGTAGTTCACCTTTTTAAAATATACGCACCTGGTAAGAACGCATTTTTTAAGAGCATACCGCTAAAATAATTATTAGCAACCTCGTTAAGACAGATTCAGGATAAAAATAATTCCTATTGAAGCTATGAATAGGGTTTCCACTAGCAACATCACTACTGGCTGCCAGCCTAGCTTGGCTAATTCTTGAAAGTTTGTTTTAAGTCCCGCTGCACCAATAGCAATGACGAGCATCCAACGAGAAATGCCACCGATAGAATGGGTTACGGAGCTTGGCAAAATCTGCATGGATGCAACTACAGAGAGAGCCACAAATCCCAATAAGAATGTAGGGATTAAGCGTAAGCTTCCCCATCCTAAGCGCTGAGCTGATTTATCAGCGCCAAAGAAAATAGAAATAAATAAAACCACTGGCAATAAAAGTGCAACCCGGAATAACTTAACGACAGTTGCTACGTCGCCTGCCTCAGGACCAAATAACATACCAGCAGCAACCACCTGCGCAACATCATGAATGGTGGCGCCTAGAAAGATACCCGCAGGCAAAGCGGTGATATTTAGAAGCTGCAAGGCAAAGGGATATACGACCATTGCAATAGTTGAGAGGACCGTTACGCCAACCACGACTAGTAAAGTAAATCGTTCATTCTCTTTTGTCTTTGGCAAAACAGAGGCTACCGCTAAAGCAGCAGAAGCCCCGCAAATACCAACAGAGCCACCTGCGATTAAACCGAAGTCTGGCGATAGCTTTAATAGCTTGGCTAGAAAAAAACCAAGGCAAACAGTGGCAGCAACAGCAAACATCACCATTAACCCGGTGTTCAATCCAATAGCGCCTATATCAACAAAGGTAATCCGAATGCCTAAGAAAGCAACGCCTAAACGTAGTATTGTTTTTGCACAGAAATCTATTCCTGGTTTTACCGTTTCATTGAGATATAAAAAATGGAGTGATAAACCAATTAGCAGCGCATACAACAACTGAGGGCCGCCATAATTCTCAGAAAGAAAGCTAGTCGACATCGCAATTACCAGGCAGACTAAAATCCCTGGAATATTTTTCCGAATAGTAGTCAACATAAACCTATGCCACTAGCTCACTGAAATACTCATGTTGATTAGTGTTCAGGGTAGAGACGCGCCACTCCAGTGGCTCATCTTGAATTCCTAAGGCGACTCTGCGAATAACCAATACCGGAGAGTCCGGGCTTAACCCTAGCCAATCGGCATGCTGTTTGCCAGCAAGTCCCGCCCGTAAACGCTCACTGCTCCGGACCACTGTTTGACCATACTCCATTTGGTACATCTGATAAATGCTGCCTTTACGCTCTATAAAGTCTGCGCGAGTTAAATTTTTAAATCTCTTTTTATCCAGCGTGATCTGATCGATCATGACGCACTGCCCTTCCAATGAAAGGCGATTAGTAATTCTCCAAACTGGGGATCCCTCTTTAATTTGCAATTTGCTCGCCTCTTCTTTGGTGGCGGCAGCGCTATTCAAGGAAACCAGTTCTACTTTGGGGTAAACCTTTTTTTCAGCATCGTGTTTAACGACATGGAAAAAATAATATAAAAGCCTCTTGAGATCATGCTCAACAACATAGGTGCCCCTGCCTTGGCGCCGGACGACAATGCCTTCGGCGACCAACTCGTCCACCGCTTTGCGCAGGGTACCTATAGATACATCTAACTCTTTCGATAAATCCTTTTCGGCTGGCAATGCCTGCCCCATAGGATAGCGACCCCTGACCAGATCCTCCGTGATCTTTTGCTTAACTTCTTGATAAGCGGTCAGGTTTCTCATACTACAGTCTTATGCTGATTCGTATAAACGAGTTAATACGAATTCACGATGACCGAGAATCTCAGAAGCAGTCAACTCACCATCAGCAGTACGCTTCAAGCAATCTAACAATTTATTTCCTGCTTCATCCATATTCTCTTCGCGACGCAACAATCCAGATACATCAACGTCAATGTGCTCACCCATAGTACGAACAGTCTTTGGATTGGCGCAAATCTTAATTACCGGAAGAATTGCATTACCAATAACGTTACCTTGCCCTGTTGGGAAGAAGTGTGCTGCAAAACCGGCTGCTGCACACAGAGTCACCATTTCAGCGGCAGCTGAGGATGAGTCCATAAAATG
This sequence comes from Polynucleobacter sp. AP-Ainpum-60-G11, assembly GCF_018688375.1. NCBI lineage: Bacteria > Pseudomonadati > Pseudomonadota > Betaproteobacteria > Burkholderiales > Burkholderiaceae > Polynucleobacter > Polynucleobacter sp. AP-Ainpum-60-G11. The sequence continues at coordinate 1,327,647 of NZ_CP061318.1, forward strand.
CAAACCAGGAATGGTTGGCTCTTCACCCTTATCCAGTACGCTATCCACGATACATTTCTTACCAATTTTTTGGATATTGCCCAAGGCTTTTTCTTCGATGGTTGTTAAGCCGCCTGCAATATTGCCTTTTGTTGGTTGAGAATCAGACAAATCGCTCGTCTTATGACGCTCAATTACATCTTGGTAACGATCAAACATCTCACGGAACTTTTTCTTAACTTCAGGAGTGCGGCAACGTGCTTCAACCAAATGCTCGCCACCGGTTAGTTCAGTAGTCTCACCAAATACTAAAGTAGAGCCAATTTCATAGAGCTTATCGAATGCATCACCGACAGTTGGGTTTGCACCGCAACCAGAAGTCGTATCAGACTCACCGCATTTTGTAGAAACCCACAACTCTGATAGAGGAGCAGAAACTCGCTTTTGTTTGGATGCATGTTTCATCATGCTGTAGGCAGCTTTACTAGCTGAAGCAATTGTTGCTGTATCGCCATTACCTTCAATCCAGAAACCCTCTACTGGCTTACCTGATGCCTTAATGCCATCAACCACAATCTTTGTCCACTGTGGCTCAATACCAATTACCACTACAGCAGCTACGTTTGGGTTGCAACCTGTTCCAATCAAAGTGCGGAAATGTAAATCCAAGTCGGCACCGAACTGCAAACGGCCATAGGAGTGAGGAATCGCCATCGTTCCTTTGATGTTGTTGGCTACCGCTTCACAGGCTGCATTAGATAAGTCATCTAAAGGCAAAATCAATACATGATTACGAATGCCCATGCGGCCGTTTTCACGGCGATAACCTAAAAAGGTCGCGTCTTTCAAATTAGTCATTTTTTCTATCTCTCTCAATGAATGGGTAAATAAGGTGTCGGATTACCAGCGCTTAGTTTTTACGTTTTGGACGTGAAGGTGCTCGCCTTTTTTGATTGGAGCTACTACCTTGCCAATATCCACGCCATATTTCATTACCGTGTCACCTGGCTTGAAATCGTTCAATGAAATTTTGTGACCAATAGGAATATCACTTTCAGACTTGATGTTTAAGGTGAGATCACCATCCATAACCCAACCAATCAAATCAGTTCCGGCTTTTACGCCCTCAACTACTACTACACCTACGCCATCAGCTGGCTCATGCACGACAAAGTGGATCATTACTATCTCCTCAATAATCTCGTTTATAAAAAACTACTTAGTCCATGACTGGCGAATACCAGTCTGAATTTCTTCTACAACAACATCGGAAACTGTTACGCCACCTTTAAACCCTGTAGCGCGCTGTTGAAAACGACGCTGGCCTGGAAGACGGGTTCCAATATCAGAACTCAATACCTGCAAGAAGTCTTGAATGCGACTTGCAAAAATAGTGGGGCCTGGCAAACCAGGGTCAATAGTTAATATCAGCTGACCAATACGTGGGCGATTGCCCTTCGGGTCAAAAAAGGAATCTGCCTCATAGGAAAATCTACTGCCCGAGAGCCCAACTACTAGCAACTCAACAATCAAAGCAAGCAAAGCTCCTTTATCACCCCCCAAAGGAACCATCAATCCTTTGAGGCCCTCCTGCGGATCAGTGGTTGGCTTACCGTCAGCGGTCAACGCCCACCCTTCGGGAATCGGTTGACCATTTTTTGCTGCAACCAATAGTTTTCCACGAGCAACCGCTGAAAGCGACATATCAATTACTAGGGGATCGGCATCGGCAATAGGAAATGCTGCAGCCAAAGGATTGGTTCCAAAAATGGCCTTTGCGCCACCAACCATTGGCATTGCCGCTGGAGTGTTTCCAAACAATAAAGAGATGTAACCCGCCCTTGCTGCAGCCTCAACATAATGGCCCGCAACGCCAAAATGATGGCTATTGGTGACTGCCACTAAACCGAGGCCATTTCTTGAGGCTAAATTTACTGATAGGTCTGTAGCAAACCGAAGTGCTGGAAAAGCCAAGCCATCGCGGGCATCAACTAAAGCGGCTGATGACTTAAATGGCCTAACCTTTAGCTTGGGAGCTAGTTCAATCCGGCCATTTTTAGCATGTCCAGCATATTGAGCCACTCTAGCTAATCCATGTGATGCAAGGCCGTCTAATTCGGCTAAAGCCAAAAATTGAGCCGTTTCATATGCCGCCTTGGCATTTATGCCAGCGGCCCTCAGACCTGAATCAGCCAAGGAAAGCATTTCTAAATAGGTGAGGTTCATATGCGCCCTCCGCCATCAAGAGACTCTAGAATCAGCCTGCCAAAACACAGGGTTTTAGAGGCTTGACTAAGGCGGTTATTAGGGATCAAAATAGAACACATATCTGAATCATATAGATGATTTAGATATCTTGCAAGAATCAATTCATTGTGCGTCGCAACGAATACAAGGTAGCGCAACATAATGAGTGGAAGAGACAGTAGTGATGAATAAGCTTATAACTATTAAATAGCAATTGAGTGTATTTTTTTGATAACTAAGTAACTAAGATACAAAGATCAAATTTCCACTGGAGGTCACCGATGTTTAGAATTAATAATTTCCAATTAAGTAGACGATTTATTTTGTTGGCTGGCGCACTCTCTCTCGCCCTACCCCAACTAGCAATTGCGCAAGCCTGGCCTACCAAGCCCATTAAATTAGTAATCCCATTTGCAGCTGGAGGAACTACCGACATCCTTGGCAGACTTTTAGCGCAGCAACTTACAAAAGACCTAGGGCAAAACGTTATTGTTGAAAATAAAGGTGGCGCTGGTGGCAACATTGCTGCGGAGTTCGTAGCGCAAGCTCCTGCTGACGGCTATACCATCATGCTGGCTTCTGGAAGCATGCTCACAGTCAACCCCAACCTATACAAAAAATTGCCCGTCAACTATGCGAAGGACTTTGTTTACATCACCAATGTTGCAAGCGGCCCAATGCTATTGTCTGTAAGCACAAAGTTGCCTGTTAAAAATTTTGGTGAATTTATTGCCTATGCAAAAACTAAAGACCTTAACTTTGGTTCTGCAGGCATTGGTAGTCAAGTTCATATGGCTGCCGAAAATCTGAATTATTCAGCAAATATTCCTGCTACCCACGTACCGTATAAAGGTGAATCAGCCGCCATCAATGATCTAGTGTCAGGTCAAATTGATTTTATGGTGGGTAACCTTACCGCTGCGACCGGCTTTGCAAAGAATGGTCAGATCAAGCCGTTAGCAGTAACCAGCGCTAAACGCGTTAAACAACTTCCTGATATTCCAACAGTTGCAGAAGCTGGAATTCCTGGATTTGAAAGTACTGGCTGGTTTGGTTTAGTGGCGCCGGCAAATACTCCAAAAGTAATTACCGACAAGATTTATGAGGCTACCGTTAAAGCGGTTGGTTCTGAAGCTATGAAAAAGAGTTTAGACCTTAATGGTTTAACAGCTGTAGTTAACACTCAGAAAGACTTTGATGCTCAAATTAAATCCGAGTCAGCCTCATGGGAGAGAGTGATTAAGGGTCGAAATATTACTGCGCAGTAATAACTGTCAGTCGCAAGAAAAAAGCGAGGACTCGTCCTCGCTTTATTGCTTCTTAATCTGGGAGAGCTTACGTAATTTGTCTTATAAGTAACATTGAACCGGCAAAGACCAAAATAGATCCATAAGCTATGCGCATCGAAGCGTTACTGAGCTTGGTATGAACATGGGAGCCGGTCCATATCCCCAGGAAAGCAACCGGTATTAAGCAAATCGCAAGACCAATCACCTCCCAACTAAGTATGAGTCCGGTGACTAGCATTAAAGTAAGTCTTAAAAAGGTCAGCATAAAAATAGCGAATGCCATTGTCGCCCTAAGTACTTTTGGGTTGTTAATTCTCAAGCCAAGGTAAGAAACATATACCGGCCCACCTGTGGCAAAAAGAGCTGTAAACGCACCACCAAAAAATCCAAACGGGACTGCCCACCATTTATTAATTGGATCTCGAGATTCAACATTCCTCTGAACTAGCACGCGTATGCCATTAATGGCTGCAAAAATTCCAAGAATTAGTAACAAAGGCTCACTGGGGGCTTTCACCAACAAAAAGATACCCAGCACCATGCCAATTAAGCTAAAGGGAAATAGCCATTTCAATTCTTGAATATTGGCATCGCTCGATGACTTTCTGCCGACATAAAGTGAAGCGCAGATATCAATGATGACCATCATCGGCACCACAACCTTAAGCGGATACATCTGCACTAATAGAGGTACTGAAACTATTGACGAGCCAAATCCTGAAACCCCAAAGATAAAAAATGCGCAAAGAACGATCAAAGTCGCTAGCGCAAATGAAGCTGGCTCAATCAACTCAAAAATAATTAGGCCTCAACCAAGATAGTCTCACCAGGCTTAATCATCGTAAATTGAACTGGCCTGTTTTTGATATCCAAACCATCTTTACGAAGTTGAACTGCCGTGAAGTACGACTCCTCCAGAGAGCCGGGCTCTGGAAAATCATCGCGATAGTGAGCTCCTCGAGAATTTTCTCTAGAGAGCGCAGCCTCGGTTACCGACTTACTTACCAAGATCAAATTGTTCAAATTCATCCAGTCCTGCCATGTAATGCTGTATTCCCTTTGGATATCGCCTACACCAATTTGATGCAACTGTTGACCAAGCTGATCAAGCTTTGTGCGAGCACGGAGCAAGCTTTCTTTGGTTCTTGAAATACCTACGTCATCCCACATACACTCCGCCAGAGCATCGCGAATGGATTCAATGTCCCCTGCTGGCCTTTCTAACGGAGCTTCATGTGCTTTGATGCTTGAGCAGACCTCCTCCATATTGCACTCTTGAAGACTTTGAGAGACAACCCAATTTGCCATTTCTTCACCTGCAATGCCACCAAATACAGTTGAGTTAGCCACCCCATTCCCACCAAGGCGATTTGCACCGTGTACTCCCCCGGTATCCTCACCTGCTGCAAATAAGCCTGGCAACTCTGTGCTGCAGTCCGCCTTGAAAATTAACCCGCCCATCATGTAATGTGCGGTTGGAACAACCTCTACTAAATCCCCTGCCAGATCAAAGCCACTATCAGCGCATCTCTCTACCATGCCTTTAAATTGTTTACGGACATTATCAGGACCAAGGTGGCTCATCTGAATGAAAACTCCTCCATTGGGAGTGGCTCTACCCGCCCTAATTTCCGAATTAATAGATCGCGAAACAATATCGCGTGTCGCGCGTTCATTACGGGGATCATAGTTACCCATAAAGCGCTCATGATTGCCGTTGAGCAAATATCCACCCGCGCCACGCAATCCTTCCTCTAGAACAGTTCCAGTCATCCTAGTGCCGGGTCCTGCTAACAAGCCGGTTGGATGAAACTGCACCATCTCCATATCGCGCAAAGTTAGGCCAGCACGAAGTGCCATCGCCAAGCCATCACAACTCTTATCGCCAGAAGGGGTGTGATACTTGTACATTGTGGGTCCACCACCTGTAGCCAATAAGACTGCCTTGGCACGCACCAGGGTGAATTGCCCAGTTTGCATATCTAGCATTAATACGCCAGCGAGCGACTTTCCATCTGCACTGTGAATTAACTCAACCGCCCTATGCTCCTCAAGGCGATGAATTCCTCGAGCCCACACTTGCTCAGCCAGCCGGCTAATAATTTCAATACCCGTTAAGTCGCCCTTATGAACAGTGCGATCAAAAGTTTGTCCAGCAAAGGCTTTTTGATGCACTGTTCCATCTGGATTGCGATCAAAAAAACAGCCAAGCTCATTCTCAAGTTCATGAATACGTTCAACTGCTTTATTAACTAAGGTCCATGCCAGCTCTTGATCCGATAACCATTTGCCGCCTTCGATCGTATCCATGAAGTGACGCTCAACAGAATCACCTTCGGCCAATGCCACGTTATAACCACCCTGAACCATTCGGGTGCAACCGCACTTACCTAGCAAACCCTTCACCGCAATAGTGATGTGAAGATCTGGATTAGTTTGATGAGCATGCAAAGCCGCGAACAGTCCTGCGCCACCAGAACCCAGAATCAGGATATCCGTTTCAAGAGTAGTCATATTCATGAGGCAATTCCTAAACTCTTTAATACCGCCTCTTTATTTCGAGCAACTTCGCCTTTTACCTCTTGATAAATACTGCAACCATAACTATCCATGGCTACAAGCAAAGGACCAAAGTCTTTAATTTTGAAACGCCAAAGAGACTCTGGATTGAGATCATCCATATCTACATCTTCAATCTGCTCAATCCAAGTCGTCTCAAGCGCCGCTGTGCCGCCAATAATTGCAAGATATACGCCACCAATTTCCTGAAAGGCTGATGCAGATCCTTCGCGCATACCGCCCTTGCCGACAATCATGCGCACACCATTTTCAGTCATCAGTGGACGGGTAAAGCGCTCCATACGATCCGATGTGGTTGTACCAATACAGATAGGCTGGTATCCCGCTGGAAATTCTTCACTGACGGGCACCTTGCGCACATTTGGCGCGGTATGAATTACCGCATGCCCATTGAGATCAAAGCGAGTTTTTCTGCCCTTATCAAACATGTGAATCTGCGTAGCATCCCGAATGCCAAACAAGGTATTTTGCAGAGTCACTGTGTCATTTACACGGAGCTTACGAATATCTGCTTCGCTAACAGGAGTTGGAAGGTTGTAGTGAGCCATCTTTATCCCTAGAATCCGTAAGTCACGCCATCAGGCGTAAAAGTTGCTCGCGCTCTACGCGCGGAATGACACTGCATATTGACGGCTACTGGATTTAAGGTGATATGTGTGTGAGCAAGCTCCACATGCACAGCAAATGCCGTTCCATCGCCACCCAAACCTTGAGGGCCAATGCCTAATTTATTCACGGCAGCAGTTAATTCTTGCTCTAACTTTGCACCCTCTTCGTCAGGGCATGCGCTACCCAATGCTCTTGTAGCGGCACGCTTAGCCATCGCAACACATTGCTCAGAGGTACCGCCGATACCAACACCAACGATCGTTGGCGGACAAGTCTTGCCTCCCGCAGAAACAACGCTCTCAATAACAAAGGCTTTAACACCATTAATTCCATCAGCAGGAATAGCCATCTTCAAAAATGAATTATTTTCTGAGCCACTACCCTTTGGAACCATCTCAATCTCAAGCATCTCGTCATCATCACAAAAATCAATGCTAATTGCGGGCATATCAATCCCACAGGATGTGTGATTATTTTTTCTAGTGATTGGATGAACGACTGAGGAGCGCAATGGATATTCGGTGGTTGCACGCTCGCAGCCTTTTCGAATAGCTGCTTTTAACGCCATTCCATCAAGCTGAACATTGCGGCCAATCTTGACCTTATAAATTGGCAAACCGGTGTCTTGGCAAAGTAGATTGTCCTCGCGCTCAGCCACGGAGATATTGGTGATCATCGTTTTTAAAACAACCTGAGCACGGGCATCCGACTCGCCCTGATTTAAACGTTCAATGCCAGCCTTCACATCATCCGGAAGAACTTTTAATGCGCGGATGTAGAGTTCTTTACAGGCCTCTTCAACTGCTTTCATTTGCAACTGCATACATTACCCAATCAATTTGCTAAATACAAAAATAGAAGACCACAAGCAATGCCAAACAAAATGGCTACCTGAGTCCAGGCCTTACGCAGCCCGCGCCATGGACCAAACTCAATCATGATGAGTCGAATTCCACCAACCAAATGAATCGCTAACAAAATAACGAGCGCCCACTCGCCAAATTTAAATACCCAAAAGTCAGTTAAGCCTAGATATCGCTCAAAACCACTGGCACCACGTAAGGACTGGGACAGCATTAAAAAATGTAAGGGGATAAAGCAGGCCAACAATAAGCCAGAAAAACGATGGCATGTGTAAGCAAAGTAAGAGAGATGGGTCTTTGCACGTAGATCAAGTTTTGGTCTAGATCTCATAGCGCGCCTCCAGTAAAGACACCAATTACTGCAGTGGTCCCCAGGACAATAATGAGGGCCGCCAGAATCCAAGATGATGCTTTAGAGATAAATCCTTTGCAAAATGTTTCTTCTAGGATGTTGGCCAAGCCAATGGGCGCATGCACAAAGCAAGCTAAAACAAAAATCTCATAAAAAATAGCGAACGCAATATTGCCTTGGGTGCGACCCAGAATCTCTTCAGCGCTTAAGCCACCGCGTATTGCATAGAAAATAATGATGAGGTGGATGCTTACACAAAGACCTAAAACCATCGCACTAATTCTTTGGGCATACCAAAGCTTGGCCTGTAAAACTGCTTGACTCATAGCTTGCCCCACTTGCTGCCACGTACCGCAGCCCTTGCCACTAATTTTTTCAACCCAGCAATACTGGCAGTGGGCTCAAGCTTTTTCGGGCATCTCTCAGTACAGGAGCCCTGTGTGTGACATGCATGACAACCCTCATCCCCAGCAACAGCTCGCAAGCGATCCAATTGCTGAACATCACGTACATCGTTTGTTAATGTCCAGGCACGATTCAGTGCAGCAGGGCCAAGATAGTTAGGACGCATTTCAACAACCTCACAAGAGGAATAGCAAACTCCACAACCAATACACTCAATACCGGCATTTGCTAATTGACGTTCTGCTGACTCTGGTTCTACTTTGGCAAAATCATCGTGACGAGTTTTATCGCCTTTAAAAAACCCAACTGCACCCTTCCACTTATTAAAAAACTCCCGCATATCCGTAGCGAGATCTTTAATGACTGGGAGATTGTTTAAAGGCGCAATTTCCAGGGAATCTCCCTCAACAATCTGGGAAACGTGAGTTCGGCATGTCCATCGAGCAACTCCATTTACCGTCATCGCACAAGATCCACACATACCGACTCGACAAGCAAAACGATAGCTTAGAGTCGGGTCTAATTTGCGTTGAATATAGGTAACCACATCTAATACCGTTTGGTTTGGGTTACGGGGCACCAAATACTCAATAAACTCACCTTCTTGAGCGCCGCGCCAGACTTTTACTTTGAGATCTTGATTAAACATGGATTGATTATATCTATAGATAGTAAAAAATAAATCGAATATAATTTTCTTCGAGATAAAAAATTACTTTATATTTAATCCCATGTCCAGCATACGAGTACTGAAGAATTTTCTAGCCATTTCAAGGCATAAAAGCGTTGCTGCTGCTGCACGTGAAATAGGCCTTACAGCTGCTGCTGCCGGACAACAGTTGCAACTACTGGAAGCGGATATTGGCGTTGAGCTTTTTGATCGAACCAAGCGCTCGATGACTTTAAACCACCATGGTCGATCCTTGGTTGAACCGATCCAAGAAATCATAGCGCGCTATGAAGCCCTTGGATCTGGTTTCAAATCCGAGCTAAGTGGAACCATTGTTTTGGGCGCACTCGTTTCAACTTTAATGGGTGCATTTGGAAATACACTAAATGAGCTTAAGCAGAATTTCCCAGAACTAGAAATCAAACTCATTGCAGGTCTTTCGAGTGATTTTTTAGAGCAAGTGATTGAAGGAAGTCTAGATGCAGCGATTGTGACTGAATCGCCCTACGCACTACCTCAACATATTCAATGGACGGAGTTATATACAGAGCCAATGGTTTTAATTTCTCCCGCCCGTAATCACAAAAAAGGTTCCACCCCAAAGGACCTTGCTAGTGAACTCCCATTTATGCGCTTCGAGAGAAATACCTGGACAGGCCACCTAGTAGATCAAACGATTCGAGCCAATAAATTACATATTCAAGAGGGTATGGAGCTCAATTCAGTTGAAGCGATTATTGAATTAGTAAGACAAGGACTTGGGTACTCCATCGTTCCTAAGCTAGCGAATATTGCGTGGGATAGCGACCGACAATTAAGAATATCTGAGCTACCTGGAAAAACAATTTATCGAAAAGTGGGCCTACTAGAAAGGCGTAAACACTCTCGCCAAAACATTACTCAAGAGATAAAAAAATATTTCCTTGAGCACAATACAAAAGAAAAAACCACCCCGTAGGGTGGTTTGAAAGAAATTCTATGGAGGTACTACTAAAGAATGAACAACAACTTCATAGTATTCCTCAAGCTTGATGCCCATTGATCGGTTTGCCTACTTTAAGTGCGATATGCTTTAATTTGGTGCATATCCTTGGATATGTAGCATTCTGTAGAATCAAAGCATACTTAACCTAGATAAAGGGGTGCCAATGTTGGCGACAAAGAAGATGGGTATTCCATCTCGTTTAATAGCAAGCCTACTTATGGCTGCACTCATCATTCCTGCGGCAGCTCCTGTGGCATACGCCCAGAGCTCTAGCCAACAGCAGGCGGCAAAGCTGACTCAAGCACAACTAGAAGCCTTGGTAGCACCGATCGCCCTCTACCCAGATGCGCTCGTTTCTCAAGTGCTCATGGCATCGACCTATCCTTTAGAGGTGGCTGAAGCCTCCAATTGGATTAAATCCAATGCCAACCTAAAAGGTGATGCTCTGAATAAAGCATTGCAGCAGCAAAATTGGGATGCCAGCGTTAAATCTTTAGTGTCATTTCCACCGGTGCTCGAAATGATGGGCTCTCAGCTAAGTTGGACCCAGCAATTAGGTAATGCAGTATTGGCTCAGCAATCTGATGCCATGAATGCTATTCAAGTATTGCGCGCCAAGGCGAAAAAGGCCGGCACATTAGAGTCAAACTCTCAGCAGACAGTGAGCACTCAAGGCAGTGGTAGCAGTCAGACCATCATCATTGAGCCTGCAAATCCACAGGTTGTCTACGTTCCAAGCTACAACCCTACAGTTGTTTACGGACCTTGGGCATACCCAGCATATCCCCCATACGCATACTATCCACCTGGATATGTAGCAGGCACAGCACTACTCTCATTTGGTGTTGGCATGGCTGTTGGTGCCGCACTGTGGGGTGGCTGTCACTGGGGAGGTGGTTATGGCGGCGGTTCATTAACTGTCAATAACAATAACTTCAACAACTTCAACAAGAACACTAATAACAAGTGGAACGGTAATCGCAACGGTGGGTCCAGCGACTGGAAGCCAGATCAACAACGCCGCAACGCGAACCTTGGTGGTGGCGCTGGAGATGCGAGCCGAAATGCTGAACGAGATCAACTACGCCAAAACCTGCAGCGCGGCGATCAGGGTGGCAACCGCTCCGGAGACCGGGCTGGCAATGCAGGTGATGACCGCGCCGGTAATCGCGCGAGTGCTGACAGAGCAAGTGGCGATCGTAATGTCGGAGATCGGTCCAGTGGTGGCGATCGATTTGGTGGTGGCGGTGGCTTTGGTGATACACGCAATGCTCGCTTTGATGGCGGCGGTGATCACTTTGGCGGCAGTCATGGTGGCTTTGGAGGCGGTGGTGGTTTCCGCGGTCGCCGTTAATTGCCCATACCCATTAAATAGATATAAACAAATTTGATTAAAGGAATGAATATGAAGAAATTTTTTATTGCCGCTACCTTAGCCCTCGGAATGGCTACGACCATGCAAGCAGCAAATGCAACAACTACGGATGAGCTATTGCAATACTGCAAAGGCGAAGGAAACACCAATATGACTTGCCAAATCTACGGTCAAGCCGTTTATGACACCTATCTTGCAACACGCAATTCTAAAACTGCTCCAAGCAAGATTTGCATTAAGCAACCTGCGCCATCTCGCCTGCAAGTGGTTGATGAATTCATTGCCTGGGTTAATGCAAATCCAGCAAGCGGTAAAAAGCCAGCAGCAGAAACTATGTTGAAATTTTTAGAAGGCGTATTTCCCTGCGCAAAGTAATTGGTTTTCTTAAATTACCCGATCTTGTGATTGGGTAATAAAAAAGCCACCCTGTGAGGTGGCTTTTTTACTTCTTCAGATTTTAGAAGCAGCTTAAATCAATCAGTGATTTTCTTTTGCATGATTAATGGAGTATTTTGGTATCTCAATCACGAGATCTTCACGGGCAACGATAGCCTGGCAAGACAAACGGGACTGAGGGTTTAGACCCCAAGCACGATCTAATAAGTCTTCTTCATTCTCATCAGGAGCATTGAGGCTCTGATAACCCTCTTTCACAATCACGTGGCAGGTTGTGCAAGCGCAGACCATATCGCATGCATGTTCAATCGGAATATTATTTTCTAGTAGTGCCTCGCAAATAGAGGTGCCTGGGGTCACTTCAACTACTGCGCCCTCTGGGCAGTATTCACTATGGGGTAAAACAACAATCTGTGTCATCTTGGTAATTTTCTTTTATTAAATTTCTGCCACATTCTTACCAGCCAAAGCCTTCTGAATGCTGGCGTTCATCCGCTTTTGAGCAAACTCATCGGTAGCCTTAGCTGCATGGTCTACTGCCTTACGAAGAATGTCGCTATCTGTCTCTTCTGTCAGGATCTTTTGCAAAGTAGCCATCTCATGATCGACAGCAGCCTGTTCTTGAGGATTTAACAATCCACGGTCAGCATTCAAGGCAGTTTGAACGGCATCCAGTAAACGCTGAGCATTGACCTGCTCTTCACGCAAGGATCTCGCCAGTAGATCCACCTTGGCCGAAGCAAATCCATCTTGCAACATACGCGCAATCTCAGCATCCGTTAAACCATAAGAAGGCTTGATATCAATTGAGGCTTGTACACCAGAGCCCTGCTCCATTGCACTGACTGATAGCAGGCCATCGGCATCGACTTGGAATGTCACCCGAATACGGGCAGCGCCAGCAGCCATTGGCGGAATACCACGCAACTCAAACTTACCTAGTGAGCGACAATCTTGCGCTAGCTCACGCTCGCCCTGTACTACCTGAATTGCTAAAGCGGTTTGACCATCTTTAAAGGTCGTGAAATCCTGCGCACGTGCAACCGGAATCGGCGTATTGCGTGGAATAATTTTTTCCACTAAGCCACCCATAGTTTCAATACCAAGCGAAAGTGGAATGACATCTAATAGGAGCCACTCATCATCTTTACTTTGATTGCCAGCAAGCAAATCCGCTTGCATAGCAGCACCTAAAGCAACCACTTGATCTGGGTTGAGATTGTTTAAAGGTTTGGTACCGAATAATTCGCCAACGGCACGTTGGACATGGGGCATACGGGTTGCTCCGCCCACCATGACTACGCCTTTAATCTCATCAGCCTTGAGACCGGCGTCACGCAAAGCTTTCTTTACCGCTGTTAGTGTTTTACTGATGAGGTTCTGAGTAATCTCAAAGAACTGAGCCTGACTAATGCCCACATTGACCACTGTGCCATCGGCAAGCGTTTCATGAACACGGGCTAATGGGTTGTGACTGAGCTGCTCTTTTGCATGTTTGCAAGAAAGCAATAGCTTTCGATGATCCTGAATTGATAGTGGGGGCAACTTAGCCTGCTCGATAACCCAGCAATACAGTCGATGATCAAAATCATCGCCGCCTAAAGCAGAATCACCACCAGTTGAGAGCACCTCAAACACACCTCTACTCATGCGTAGGATGGAGATATCAAATGTGCCACCACCAAGGTCATAGACCGCGTAGATACCCTCTGACGCATTGTCTAGACCGTAAGCAATGGCTGCAGCAGTAGGCTCATTGAGCAAACGTAATACTTCGATGCCAGCAAGTTTGGCAGCATCTTTAGTTGCTTGGCGTTGAGCGTCATCAAAATAGGCCGGCACAGTAATCACCGCGCCAACGATGTCATCATTTACCGAGTCTTCAGCCAATTGACGCAAACGCGCCAAAATTTCTGCAGATACTTCAATGGGACTCTTATCGCCAGCTACTGTTCTTAACTTGAGCATGCCCGGCTCATCAACAAAATCGTAAGGCGTGCTCTCGATGTTTTCTACATCGACAATGCCGCGACCCATAAACCGCTTTACAGAAACAATTGTGTTCTTAGGATCAGAAACAATACTTTCGATTGCCTCAAAGCCAGCTTGGGTTCTGCCATTGGGCAAGTAACGCACTACTGAGGGGAGTAATTCTCGCCCTTCTGAATCAGGAAGCACTTTAGGTAAAGCATCCCGAACAATCGCCACCAAGGAATTGGTAGTACCTAGATCAATACCCACTGCAATCCGACGTTGATGCGGAGCAAGGGATTTACCAGGTTCGGAGATTTGTAATAAGGCCATGGGGGACTAGAGTGTAAAGCTATACCAAGACTGAGATAGCATCATCTAACTCAAGTGCAAACTTATCAATAAACAGCAGGCCTCTCAGCAACTCAGCAGCGCGCTCATAATTCTTTGCGCCATCAATCGCTTGTGTAATTTCAGCCAAGGTATCGCGCTTAGATTGCTCAACCTCTTCAGCCAAAGCCTCCAGGGCCCCGAGATCCTCATCTTGATCTTCAAGACTCTCGCGCCATTCCATTTGCTTCATTAAAAAAGCTGCCGGCATTGCAGTGTTCGTCTCTAGACGAGCATCTACTCCATGGAGCTGGCAAAGATAGAGTCCGCGTTGAATGGGATTCTTCAGAGTTTGAAAAGCAGTGTTAGCTAAGGTAGCCATTTGCATGGCCAGTCGTTGTTCGGTATCGCTGCCACGAGCATGGCGATCTGGATGCACTTCTTTTTGAATTGCTAGATAAGCCTGATCTAATGCAGACAAATCCAGGTTGAATTTGTGCTCAAAACCAAAGAAACGAAAGTAATCGTCAGACGCGGAAGGATTCACCACAACCACACTCGTCTTTTACATTCGGATTTTGGAACTTAAAGCCCTCATTCAAGCCTTCACGCACAAAATCCAATTCAGTGCCATCTAAGTAGGCCAAGCTCTTAGGATCAACAAAAATAGTAATGCCATTGGATTCAAACTGCGTATCTTCAGGTGCAGCTTCATCTACGTATTCCAGTTGATAAGCTAAGCCAGAACAACCAGTAGTACGAACACCCAAGCGCAAGCCACAGCCTTTTCCGCGCTTATCTAGATTGCGCTGAACATGTTTTGCCGCTTTGTCGGTTAAGGTAATTGCCATGATGAAGCCTCTTTATCTTTACTTGGCAGGATGCTTTTCTTTGTAATCGGCCACTGCTGCCTTAATGGCATCTTCAGCCAAGATTGAACAGTGAATTTTTACAGGCGGCAAAGCCAACTCTTCTGCAATTAAAGAGTTC
The DNA here is from genome assembly GCF_018688375.1 of Polynucleobacter sp. AP-Ainpum-60-G11. Classification (NCBI taxonomy): domain Bacteria; kingdom Pseudomonadati; phylum Pseudomonadota; class Betaproteobacteria; order Burkholderiales; family Burkholderiaceae; genus Polynucleobacter; species Polynucleobacter sp. AP-Ainpum-60-G11. The sequence continues at coordinate 1,342,688 of NZ_CP061318.1, forward strand.
TTAATCTCTAAAGCTTGATCCAAAGTTTTACCTTTAACCCACTCGGTTACTAAAGAGGATGATGCAATAGCAGAGCCACAACCATAGGTCTTGAACTTGGCATCTTCAATTACGCCCTGATCATTTACACGGATTTGTAGTTTCATCACGTCGCCGCACGCAGGTGCACCAACCATACCAGTGCCTACCTGGTCATCGCCCTTTTCAAAAGAGCCCACGTTACGGGGGTTTTCATAATGATCAATTACTTTGTCGCTATATGCCATGGTGTTTCCTCGTTATTTCTTTTAACTTACTTTTAATATCGTCAATGCTGCTTAGTGAGCTGCCCACTGGATGGTGCTCAGATCAATACCATCTTTAAACATTTCCCAGAGCGGTGAAAGTTCGCGTAACTTTGCAATCTTCTCTTTCACCAATTTGATTGTGAAATCCACTTCTTGCTCGGTAGTAAAACGTCCCAAGGTAAAGCGAATTGAGCTATGGGCCAATTCATCATTACGACCTAGTGCACGTAAGACATAGGAAGGCTCTAAGGATGCCGAAGTACAAGCAGAACCAGAGGAGATGGCCAAATCTTTTAATGCCATCAACATTGATTCACCTTCAACATAGTTAAAGCTGATGTTCAGGTTGTGCGGCACGCGCTGATCCATGTCACCGTTGACATAGACTTCTTCAATATCTTTCAAGCCCGTTAGCAAGCGATCACGCAATGCACGAATACGCGCGTTCTCTTCAATCATCTCCACACGGGCAATGCGGAAGGCTTCACCCATACCCACGATTTGATGAACCGCTAAGGTACCTGAACGCATACCGCGCTCATGACCACCACCATGAATCTGCGCCTCAATACGGATGCGGGGTTTACGACGAACAAACAATGCGCCAATCCCTTTTGGGCCATACGTTTTATGAGCAGAAAAGCTCATTAAATCGACTTTAGTTTTCTCTAAGTCGATTTCTACTTTGCCAGTAGCCTGCGCTGCATCGACATGCAAAATCACGCCACGGGAACGGCACAACTCGCCAATGCGCGGAATATCTTGCACTACACCAATCTCGTTATTCACATACATCACTGAAGCCACAATCGTACCGGGCTTCATAGCTGCTTCAAGCTGAGCAAAATCAATTAAGCCGTCCGGCAAAACATCTAAGTAAGTAACTTCATAACCTTCGCGCTCGAGCTCACGACAAGTATCTAGAGTAGCTTTGTGCTCAGTCTTTACGGTAATGATGTGATTGCCGCGGTCTTTGTAAAAGTGCGCAGCACCTTTAATTGCTAAGTTAATACTTTCAGTAGCGCCACTAGTAAATACGATCTCTCTTGGATCGGCATGTACTAACTGAGCTACTTCTGAACGCGCCCACTCAACCGCTTCTTCTGCAGCCCAGCCATAGGCATGACTACGTGATGCGGCATTACCAAACTGCTCACGCAAATAAGGCAACATCTTGTCCACTACACGTGGATCAATCGGCGTAGTAGCTGAGTAATCCATATACACCGGGAAGTGCTTTGGACTAAACATCGGTACTGACTGCTGAGGAATGTCTTGTGGTGCGTTCATTTTTTACTTATCAATTAGTAGGTTAAGAAGTTAATCTTTTGGATTAACTTTGTTGAGCCAAATTAAAAACAGAATTCACAAGAGGCCGCTTAGGGGCGGCTTCTTTTACTGCTGCAACTGCGGATGCCGGCTTTTCTGCCTTGACACTTTCAGTCTTCATTTTCTTAGGTCGCAAATCGTGCAATACGATTCCGCGTCCAGATTGCTGTTGCACCAAGTCACGCAATGACACGGAACTGAGGTACTCCACCATCTTGGCATTCAGGTTTGACCATAGGTCATGCGTCATACAGCGACCATGGTTTTCTTCATCACTATGGCAATTGCCTTTGCCACCACATTGGGTCGCATCTAAAGGCTCATCCACGGCCACAATGATGTCAGCCACGCTAATTTCTTCGGACTTGCGGGCCAGGGTGTAACCACCACCAGGACCACGAGTGCTATCAACAATATTGAAACGGCGCAATTTGCCGAACAACTGCTCTAAATAAGACAAGGAAATCTTCTGTCTTTGGCTAATTCCGGCCAAAGTTACAGGCCCATGCGTCTCACGCAGGGCTAAATCGATCATTGCGGTTACTGCGAAACGGCCTTTGGTTGTAAGTCTCATATGTCACCTTGGTAATGGATTGTTATGGACAGCTAACAGTCGGGCGGGTAATACCCGACCATTCCACTCAACTTTACCATATACCCCACTAATCTGCTCAGGATTAAACAGCATCCCTAGATCGCGCCCCAAAGGCCATTTCCTTCACCTTCGTCAGGCGATCGCGGGTGGCTGCAGCCTTTTCAAACTCTAAATTCTTAGCCTCAGAGTTCATTTGCTTCTCCAAACGCTTGATTTCACCCGCCAGGTCCTTTTCGCTCATATCCTCATAGCGAGCCCGCTCCTGCTCTACCTGCATCTCAGAGCGCTTCTCTTTAACGTCATAGACCCCATCAATAATGTCTTTAATACGCTTTTGGACACCTCGAGGCTCAATCCCGTTAGCCTTATTAAAGGCAATTTGTTTGGTTCGGCGACGCTCGGTCTCTCCCATCGCCCGCTTCATAGAGTCAGTAATGCGATCGGCATACAAAATTGCCTTGCCTTTGACGTTGCGCGCCGCCCTACCAATCGTCTGAATCAGACTGCGCTCAGAGCGTAAGAAGCCTTCTTTGTCCGCATCCAAAATCGCCACAAGTGAGACCTCTGGAATATCCAAACCCTCACGCAATAAATTAATCCCCACCAATACATCAAAGACACCCAAGCGTAAGTCGCGCAGAATTTCTACACGCTCTACCGTATCAATATCAGAGTGCACATAACGCACTTTTACACCGTTATCAGACAAGTAATCGGTCAATTGCTCAGCCATCCGCTTGGTGAGCACTGTCACCAAAACGCGCTCATGCACTTTGACTCGCTCATGAATCTGATTGAGCAAATCATCCACTTGAGTGCTTGCTGGCAATACTTCAATTTCTGGATCAACTAAGCCCGTTGGTCTGGCGACTTGCTCCACTACTTGTCCAGTGTGCGTATTTTCGTAATCCGCAGGAGTTGCAGAAACAAAAACGGTTTGACGCATCTTCGTTTCAAACTCAGTGAACTTGAGTGGTCGGTTATCCATTGCAGACGGTAAGCGGAAACCAAACTCCACCAAGGTATGTTTGCGAGACTTATCGCCGTTGTACATGGCATTGAGTTGCCCGATGAGTACATGGCTCTCGTCCAAGAACATCAAGGCATCATTCGGCAGGTAATCCACCAGGGTAGGCGGAGCCTCACCGGGCATTGCGCCAGAGAGATGGCGGGAGTAATTCTCAATGCCCTTGCAAAAACCCAATTCATTGAGCATCTCTAAATCAAAGCGCGTACGCTGCTCTAAGCGCTGCGCCTCTACTAGCTTGCCGTCTTTTACGAATTCATCTAAGCGAATACGCAACTCCGCTTTAATCGTCTCAATCGCTTTGAGTACGGTGTCGCGCGGCGTCACGTAATGTGAGCTTGGATAAACAGTAAAGCGTGGAATCTTCTGACGAATTCTTCCAGTGAGTGGATCAAAGAATTGCAAACTCTCAATCACGTCATCAAAGAGCTCAACGCGTACAGCTAATTCATTATGCTCAGCCGGGAAAATATCAATTGTGTCGCCACGCACCCTAAAAACACCGCGCTTAAAATCAGTTTCATTGCGGTCGTACTGCATTGCAATTAAACGCATCAAAATATCGCGCTGACTCACCTTGTCGCCGGGACGCAAAGTCATCACCATGCTGTGATAGTCGCCTGGATTGCCGATACCGTAAATTGCGGAGACAGTTGCGACGATGATGACGTCACGTCGCTCCAACAAACTCTTAGTGGCAGACAGTCGCATTTGCTCAATGTGTTCGTTGATCGATGAATCTTTTTCAATAAACAAATCACGCGTGGGGACGTAGGCCTCTGGCTGGTAGTAGTCGTAGTAACTCACGAAGTACTCCACCGCATTTTTTGGGAAAAACTCCCGAAATTCACTATAGAGCTGAGCAGCCAAGGTCTTATTTGGGGCAAAAATGATGGCTGGGCGACCTGTTCGCGCAATCACATTGGCCATCGTGAAAGTTTTACCTGAGCCTGTCACTCCCAAAAGCGTCTGAAAGGTCAATCCATCCTCAATTCCAGCTACCAAAGCATCAATTGCGGCCGGCTGGTCCCCAGCTGGCGGAAATGGCTGATAGAGCTGAAATGGCGAATCTGGGAAGGAAACGAACTTGGCTGGATCTAGATCGTGACCTACCTCACCCAAAGGATCGGCTACGGGGGTTTTCTTACTGTCAGCGACTTTGGAATTTGAGGAAGTTTTAGGCAACTTAGGGGGCATCTCAGCTATCATTTCACCTGTGACTTTTAGTTCACAGTGAATTTTGTACAAACGTTGATTTTGCCGTTTTTATTTGGAAATAGTTGAATCTAGCTTCAAAAACAGTCATTTAAAGTAAATTTAACTGAATTTAACGTCAATTAACCCTGAAATACCCACTTTAAACACTTTTACCACCCATTTTTGACCCTCAAATGAACCTTTTTACTTCAGTCCAGCTAGCCCCTAAAGACCCTATTTTTGGCCTTACAGAAGCCTATGTCGCCGATCAACGTGCTGACAAGGTCAACTTAGGTGTTGGCGTGTATTACACCGACGAAGGCAAGGTGCCACTGTTGAAAGCGGTTATCAAAGCGGAGGAGGCGATCGTTGCAAAGCATTCACCACGTAGCTACATTCCAATTGAAGGCCCTAACCCTTATAACAGTGCAGTACAGAACCTATTGTTTGGAGCTGACTCTTCCCTCATTAAAGATGGTCGCGTTGTAACAGCAGAATGCCTTGGTGGAACTGGTGCGTTGCGCGTTGGTGCAGACTTTATTAAGCGTCTTAATTTGAATGCCCCCTGCGCAATTAGCAACCCTACCTGGGAAAACCACCGCGGTATTTTTGAATCCGCAGGATTTGAAGTTGTTGAGTACACCTACTTCGACGGTAAAACGCGTGGCGTTGATTTTGATGGCATGGTGAAGTCTTTGGAGTCTTTCCCTAAGTTCACCACTGTCTTATTGCATGCTTGCTGTCACAACCCAACCGGTGCTGATATTACCGAAGCGCAGTGGCGTCAAGTGATTGAGATCTGCAAAGCAAAACAATTGATTCCTTTTTTAGATATGGCTTACCAAGGCTTTGCTGCTGGTATTGAACAAGACGGCATTGCAGTGCGCTTGTTTGCTGAGTCTGGCATGTCTTTCTTTGTATCGAGTTCATTCTCAAAATCATTCTCACTCTATGGTGAGCGCGTTGGTGCTTTGTCCATCGTGACACAAAGCAAAGATGAATCTACTCGCGTGCTATCTCAATTAAAGCGCGTAATTCGCACTAACTATTCCAATCCTCCAACTCATGGCGCTGCGATTGCAGCTGCCGTTCTGAATTCACCAGAACTGAGAAAGCTTTGGGAAGATGAATTGGCTGAGATGCGTGATCGTATTAAAGCAATGCGTCAAGGACTGGTACAAAAACTCGCTGCGGCTGGCGTAAAGCAAGACTTTGCTTTTATTGAAGCTCAGCGTGGCATGTTCTCTTACTCAGGCTTAAGTGCTGAGCAAGTAGATCGTTTACAAAAGGAAGATGGCATTTATGCCCTCTCTACCGGCCGTATTTGTGTGGCTGCCCTCAATACTAAAAATATTGATAAGGTAGCTCAAGCAATAGCCCGCGTATTGGCGTAAAAGCCCGTAATAACCGGTTACACTGCATTATCAGGAGGCAACATGCTATATCAGTTACATGAATTTCAAAAAGCTTTACTTCAACCAGTAAGCTCATGGGCTCGAGCAGCATCAGAAGCATTTATTAATGCTTCCAACCCTGCATCAAAGGTTCCAGGTTCAGATCGCTTAGCTGCTAGCTATGAGCTTTTATACCGCCTAGGTAAAGACTATAAAAAACCAGAATTTGGCATTCGCTCTGTACAAGCGCATGGTCGCGAAGTAGCAATTCATGAAAGAACTATCGTAGCCAAGCCATTTTGTAATCTGATTCGCTTCAAGCGCTTCTCTGATGATCTTGATGTCATCAAGAAACTCAAAGATGATCCAGTGGTTTTAGTGGTTGCTCCGCTATCTGGACATCACTCCACGCTATTGCGTGACACTGTGCGTACCCTTTTGCAAGATCACAAGGTTTACATTACCGACTGGATCGATGCACGCATTGTTCCAGCCGATGCTGGCGATTTTGGTCTTGATGACTATGTTCACTATGTACAAGATTTCATTCGCGCTATTGGTGCAGATGATTTGCATGTGATCTCCGTATGTCAACCAACAGTTCCTACATTGGGCGCAATCTCCTTGATGGCTTCTGCCGGAGAAAAAACACCAGCCTCCATGATCATGATGGGCGGCCCAATTGATGCACGCAAATCACCGACTGCCGTCAATAATTTGGCTGATCAAAAGTCTTACGATTGGTTTGAAAGTCATGTAATTTACAAAGTACCGCCAAGCTACCCAGGTGCTGGCCGTAAGGTATATCCAGGCTTCTTGCAACACACTGGCTTTATTGCCATGAACCCGCAGAACCACCTGCAGTCACACTGGGATTACTTCCAAAACTTAGTGCGTGGCGATGAGCAGGATGCTGAAGCGCATATTCGTTTTTATGATGAGTACAACGCAGTACTTGATATGGATGCGAAGTTTTACTTAGACACCATCAAGACTGTTTTCCAAGATTATTCATTGCCAAATGGCACTTGGACAGTTGCGGGCGATCTAGTTAAGCCACAAGATATTAAGAAGACTGCACTTCTCACTGTTGAAGGTGAGCTGGACGATATCTCTGGTAGCGGACAAACCCGCTCAGCACATGCATTATGTGCTGGCATTCCAAAAACCGATAAAGACCATTACGAAGTTGCTGGTGCCGGTCACTATGGCATCTTCTCTGGCCGTCGTTGGCGTGAGAAGGTCTATCCAAAAATTAAATCGTTTATTCGTGAGCACCAAGGTGTTCGGAAGCAAACAAAAGCTCGACCCCCAAAGCTAGGAACTAAGAAAGCTGCATAAACTGTCGGCGCGACTTTAGGGTCGCGCTTCTAGTTTTAGGGCTCGTCAATTGCAATGGACATCAAGCAGACGAAAGAGCTTGCTAATCGTCTTGAGGATGCTCTACCTCAAACCCAATGTACTAAATGCAGCTACCCTGATTGCCGCGCCTATGCAGAAGCAATGGCAACGGGCGAGGTCTTGCCCAATCGCTGTCCTCCTGGAGGCGTAGAGGGCATTCAAAGGCTTAGCGCCATCTTAGCGCCCATCTTCCCTCAAGATGCTTTTGAGTTACATCCTACGATCGATCCTGAGTGCGGCGTAGAACGCCCTAGACCAGTTTCAGTGATCGACCCTAAGACATGCATTGGATGCACCCTATGTATTCAGGCTTGTCCTGTAGATGCGATTGTGGGGGCCTCAAAGCAAATGCACGTGGTCTTGAGTAATTGGTGCACGGGTTGCGATCTTTGCATACCCCCCTGCCCTGTAGATTGCATCACCATGATTGATGTCACTGGCAATGATTCAGGCTGGGATGCTTGGTCCCCGGAATTAGCTCAGCTGGCACGCTCACGTTATGAAGCGCGCGATGTCCGACTCGATCGTGAGCAACGCGACAATGATGAACGGCTAGCAAAAAAAGCAGCCGCTAAATTAGTAGCAGTCAACGCCGAGAGCCCAGATTCTGAAGCGGCTTTAAAAGAACAAGAAAGAAAGCGCGCCATCATTGCCGCTGCCATTGCGAGAGCTCAGCAAAAGAAATGATGAATCTCGAAAAGCGTCAGACTTTTTTTGAATTACTCAGGGAAAACAATCCCCACCCAGAAACTGAGTTGGAATACAGCTCCCCATTTGAATTACTCATTGCAGTGTTGCTATCAGCACAAGCGACTGATATTTCAGTAAACAAAGGTACTCGCCAGTTATTTAAGATTGCCAATACGCCTCAAGCACTGTTAGAGCTGGGTGAAGAAGGTGTTAAGCCATTCATTCAGCACATTGGCTTATTTAACTCCAAAGGCAAGCATATTCAAGAGACCTGCCGACTACTCATTGAAAAACATCACAGCGAAGTGCCGCAAAATCGTGAGGACTTAGAAGCGCTACCTGGTGTTGGCAGAAAAACTGCAAACGTCATTCTCAATACCGCTTTTGGCCAACCCACTATGGCAGTTGATACACATATCTTCAGAGTCTCCAATCGCACTGGATTGGCACCTGGTAAAGATGTAGTGAAGGTTGAAGAGCAACTACTGAAGCGTGTACCAAAAGAGTTTTTAATGGATGCTCACCATTGGCTTATTTTGCATGGGAGATATACCTGCAAGGCACGCAACCCCGATTGTGAACAATGTATTGTTGAACCACTCTGTGGCTTTAAACAAAAAACTGGCAAAGGAAAAGTTCGTGGCACTATTTAATCCCACCCGTGAAGAAGTGCGTCGCTTTTTTTGCGACACCTGGAAGAAAAAAACAGAAGAGCATATCCTGACGCCAATAGAAATGATTGCCGGCGACTGGATGGTCCAGCACCCTGAATATCATGCCCTTCTATCTGATCCAGAAGGGGCGGTAGCGCAAGACTACACACCAGAACGCGGAGAAACTAATCCATTTCTGCATTTATCGATGCATCTATCGATTAGCGAGCAAATTTCTATCGATCAACCACCAGGCATTAAGGCAATTGCCGAAAAGCTAGCAAAGAAACTAGGCTCTGAGCATGAAGCACAGCACGCCATGATGGAATGCTTAGGGCAAGTGATGTGGGAAGCCCAACGCGAGGGGCAGGCCCTGAGTCCCGAGAAGTATCTTGAGGCGCTAATGAAATTAAAATAGCAAATAGAATTACTTGCCAATGCCCTTGATGTGCAAATTTTCAATAGCGGCAACCAACTTGTTCAAACGTTCTTTATCGGCAGCTTCTAACGGCTGATCATTTTGTTGAGATTGCAGTGAAATCTCCGCATCCTCAAGATCTAATACCACCTCGGTAGCGCGCTTGCTTTTATCTTTCTCTGTACCATCAATTAATTGGTACAAATTGAAGTAAAGTGCAGATAGGCTTTGATTTTCTAAATCGGGGCTTAAGGGAAACTTGCTTTTAAATACCGCAGCCAAAGCTGTCTTGGCATCGCCAACTGTTTTAGCGTGCCGTAAAAAGTACTTCATATTTTGAATGCGATTGCCAATCTCAAATTGATACTTTAGTAATTGCTCTTTATTTTTTTGCTCAGCCTCATAATGATGTTGGATTTGTTGCAGCATAGTGGCACCGCCGGTAATGACAACTGACGATAAAAACCACATACCAACGGCTGAGTTTAAAAACTCCATTAACTTCGCGCTAAATTTTTTCTCGACCACTTTGATTTCATCGTTGACATCATTTAAACCTGTTTTTACTGAGCCAAGCTCAGACTCAAGTTTTAATTTGACTTCATGACGAAAACGTTCTTCAGTCTCTATCATTTTTTTCACATCATCGCTAAGCATTTATTGTTCCAATTGAGTTGGTAGGGCACTAAGACAGCAAACTAATGACAGCCTTGATAGCAGTCGCTAGCTCTTTGGCTAATTGTTTTCTAGCCTCTAAAATCATTGCGGGAGTTTGCTGCGTCTTTTGCGACCAAGCTGAAGCTGGAAAGTAAGCATCATCTTTGTATCTTGGAATCACGTGCCAATGAATATGTGGAACCATATTACCCAGAGCGGCAATATTGACTTTGTCTGGGTGCATCACGTGTCGCACCGCCTCCTCCACCGCAAATACTAGCGACATCACGTGTTCGCGCTCACCATAGCTCAGATCAGTCATTTCTGCGACATGATGATTCCAAATCACACGGCAAAATCCAGGTAAGTCAGGGTCATTAACAAGGATGACACGGCAATCATCGCCACGCCATATAAGCTGCCCCTCTTCGGGTTTGAGTTCGTCTTTACAAAGTACGCAATTGGTCATGGGGAGAATGTAAACGAAAACGGCATCTAAGTCACCCTTGTGGGGTAATTTAGATGCCGGGACAGTAATGATAGATTTTTACTGTGCTGCTACTACGTACTACTTAGGGATTTCTTAGTGGAACTGCTCTTCTTCTGTAGAACCAGTCAATGCTGTTACTGAAGACTTGCCACCCTGAATCACAGTAGTTACATCGTCGAAGTAACCAGTACCAACTTCTTGCTGATGCGATACGAATGTGTAACCACGATCACGAGCAGCGAATTCTGGCTCTTGTACTTTCTCGATATAAGCAGTCATACCGCGCTGCATGTAGTCTTGAGCTAAGTCGAACATGTTGTACCACATGGAGTGGATACCAGCCAATGTGATGAACTGATACTTGTAGCCCATTGCGCCTAATTCGCGTTGGAACTTGGCAATTGTTGCATCATCCAAGTTCTTCTTCCAGTTGAAAGATGGTGAGCAGTTGTAAGCCAACATCTTGCCTGGGAACTTCGCACGAATTGCTTCAGCGAACTGACGAGCAAACTCGAGATCAGGAGTACCTGTTTCACACCAAACCATATCAGCGTATGCAGCGTATGCCAAACCACGGGAGATCGCTTGATCCAAGCCCTTACGTGTTTTGTAGAAACCTTCAGCTGTACGCTCGCCTGTCAAGAAAGGCTTGTCGTTTGCATCGTAATCAGAAGTCAACAAGTCAGCAGCTTCAGCATCAGTACGAGCCAAGATGATTGTTGGAACACCCATTACGTCAGCAGCTAAACGTGCAGAGATCAATTTCTGAACAGACTCAGTAGTTGGCAACAATACCTTGCCACCCAAGTGACCACACTTCTTAACAGAAGAAAGTTGATCTTCGAAGTGAACGCCAGCAGCGCCCTGCTTGATCAATGCTTTGCTTAATTCAAATGCATTCAATACGCCACCGAAGCCAGCTTCAGCATCAGCAACGATTGGAGCGAAATACTCGATATAACCAGCGTCGCCTTTGTTGATTCCTTTGGCAGTTTGGATTTCATCAGCACGCTGGAATGAGTTGTTAATACGCTCAACCATCTTAGGAACCGAGTCAACTGGATACAAAGATTGATCCGGATACATGGCTGCGTATGAGTTCCCGTCAGCAGCAACTTGCCAACCTGACAAGTAAATAGCTTGTACGCCAGCTTTAACTTGTTGCATTGCTTGCCCACCAGTCAAAGCACCTAAACAGTTAACGTATGCCTCGTTATTAACCAATTCCCAAAGACGCTCTGCACCATGCTTAGCCAAAGTGTGCTCAATCTTTAATGAGCCACGAAGACGTACTACGTCCTCAGCTGTGTAACCACGAGTAATACCTTTCCAGCGTGGATTGGTATCCCAGTCTTTTTGTAGTGCTGCGATTTCTGCTTTGCGATCTGCCATGTTTTTCTCCCTAAGTTAAACAAGTACTTCAAATATTTGGACATTCAAGTCTTATGTCTTATATAAGAGTTTAAGCACCTAGGAAATGCATGCAAGAACTATTTCAGTATTTACTAAAAATAATTAGTTCAATAAATTCAATAGCTTAAAAAATATATTTTGCAATATGAAATGAATCTCCAAGGAGTGAGAGAACCCCTAACTTGGAATGGTGCACTGCATTTTGCGTATGGGAATGTCTTTTCACATTATGAAAAGACAGGAAGACTTTAGGCAGTCTTCGGGGCACTAATAGCGGACACCTTAAATCCAGTCAAAATAATCATGAGCTGAAGAAGGGCAACACCGATAAATAAGAGCTTGGGCAAGCCCACATCCAAAAAGATTCCGAACACCAGCGGGCTTAAAGCCGCGCCTAAGTCAATACCGGAGTAGACAATGCCGTACACCCTACCCGATGAGCCCGAAGGTGTTGCAGAGCGAATCATTAAATCGCGTGATGGAGCAGCAATACCCAAGCCAAGCCCAATCACAATAAAGGCAATCACAATCAATTCGATGGGCACTAAACCAGTGGCCAATATAAGACCCATCACGATATTGACGGTAAAGCAGATCGTAATAATGCGCTCGGGTACTTTTAACTTAGTAGCAAGATAGCCACCCAGAAGCATCCCTCCTGCACCACCCATAGACATGAGTGTTAAGTAGTAATTACCGGAACTTACGGCAATGTCATAGATCTTAAAAAGCGCGGTTGGTGCAAATGACTGCAAGCCTGTAGTTGCCGCCATGCTAAAGAAAAAGAAAATCCAGCAAAGCCATACAACCGGTAACTTCAAAAATCCAAAGGTACTCATTGGCGCGCCACCAGGATTGCTTTGAGCATGACTAGCCTGTGACTCCTCGCGCCTTGCATGAACATCATCAATTAAGCGCGCCCTACCAATCCAGAGAGTCAACAAGATCAACGCTTCAAGCACTGCAGCAGATAAAAAGGCAATACGCCAATCAGCGATAGTAGCCACAGCCACCATAAAGGCTGGCGCTGCCGCCCAACCGATATAGCCTGTTACCCCATGAATGGAATATGCGTAAGGCAAATTAGGTGGTGAAATTTTGTGATTGATCAGCGTGTAATCAACGGGGTGGAAAACGCCATTGCCACATCCAGCTATTACTGCGCCCAAAACTAACATGGCATAGCCATTACTTTGAGAATAAGTGAGTGCTGCCAATGCAAGCAAGCCTACTCCAGCAAACAGCACGGGGCGAGCCCCAATACGATCCACCAAAAAACCAGAAGCTGCTTGAACAATGCAGGAGACCACAAAGAAAATGGTCATGAGCAGACCTAGCTCAGCATAGTTAAACCCAAACTCCGCCTTCAACCATGGGAACATGGGCGGCAGGATTAAATGAAAGAAATGGGAACTGCCGTGAGCCAGACTAATAAGACCAACAGCCCGGACATCACTGGCGCGCCTCATTTTCAGGTCGTCAGTCATGTACCGAGTTTACTGGCGCAGGAAAATTCCTGCTGATATTGCTTTGTCTTACTTGCTAAAGCTAAAGTCGCCGTTCTTATCGACGCCTACAGGAACCGTATCCATAGGGCCAAACTTACCTTCCAAGATCATCTTAGAAACTGGGTTTTCGATATATTGCTGAATCGCACGCTTTAGAGGTCTAGCCCCAAATATAGGGTCAAAACCGACTTCTGCAATCTTGCTCAAAGCGGCATCGCTGACCTCCAATTGCATATCCACCTTTGCCAAACGATCCGACAAGTTCTTGAGCAATATCTTGGCGATATTAGCGATATTGCCTTTATCTAAGCCATGGAACACTACGATCTCGTCAATACGATTTAAGAACTCAGGGCGGAAATGATTCTTCAACTCTTCAAATACCGCATCTTTGATCTCGGACTGCTTCTTATCTGTCATCGACTGGATGAGATGCGAGCCAATATTACTAGTCATCACAATCACCGTGTTTTTGAAATCAACAGTACGACCTTGACCATCCGTTAAACGGCCATCATCCAATACTTGCAAAAGTACGTTGAATACATCCGGATGTGCTTTTTCAATTTCATCAAACAAGATGACGCTGTAAGGATGGCGACGAACTTGCTCAGTTAAATAACCGCCCTCTTCGTAACCGACATAACCTGGAGGCGCACCAATTAAACGAGCCACACTGTGTTTCTCCATGAACTCACTCATGTCGATACGAATTAAATGGTCTTCGCTGTCGAATAAGAAACCAGCCAAGGCTTTGCAAAGCTCAGTCTTACCTACACCTGTAGGACCTAAGAATAAGAATGAACCATAAGGACGATTCTCCTCAGCAAGACCAGCACGGGAACGACGAATTGCATCCGACACCGCACGAATAGCCTCTTCCTGACCAACTACGCGCTTATGCAGCAACTCTTCCATCTTCAACAGCTTATCGCGCTCACCCTGCATCATCTTCGATACCGGGATACCAGTTGCACGAGACACTACTTCAGCAATTTCTTCTGCGCCTACTTGCGTGCGCAAGAGCTTATTCTTCACCGCGCCATCTTTATCGCCCTTTGCTTCAGCAGCAGCGGCAGACTTGAGCTTAGCTTCAAGCTCGGGTAATTTACCGTATTGCAATTCAGCAACTTGCTCTAACTTACCGTCACGCTGTAGCTTTGCAATATCCACTCTTACTTTTTCAATTTCTTCCTTCAGGTGAGCTGCGCCTAATACGGCACCCTTTTCTGCTTTCCAAACCTCTTCCAAATCAGCATACTCAGCGCCAAGACGCTTAATTTCATCTTCAATGAGGCCTAGACGTTTTTTCGAAGCATCGTCCTTCTCTTTCTTAACGGCTTCACGCTCAATCTTTAACTGAATCAAGCGACGCTCCAATCTATCCATCACTTCAGGCTTGGAGTCGATCTCCATCCGAATACGTGAACCAGCCTCATCAATCAGGTCGATCGCTTTATCCGGCAAGAAACGATCTGTAATGTAGCGATGTGATAATTCAGCCGCCGCAACAATTGCTGGGTCAGTAATCTCAATGCCGTGATGCAGTTCATAGCGCTCTTTCAGGCCACGTAAGATAGCAACGGTAGCTTCAACGCTAGGTTCTTCCACCATCACTTTTTGGAAACGACGTTCTAGGGCGGGATCTTTTTCGATGTACTTACGGTACTCATCTAAAGTCGTTGCGCCAATGCAATGCAATTCACCCCGAGCCAAGGCAGGTTTGAGCATATTGCCGGCGTCCATCGCACCCTCTCCTTTGCCTGCACCAACCATTGTATGAATCTCATCAATAAAGATGATGGTCTGGCCTTCGTCTTTAGCCACATCGCTCAGAACAGCCTTGAGGCGTTCTTCGAATTCACCGCGGTACTTAGCGCCTGCTAATAACAAGGCCATATCCAATACGAGGACGCGCTTGTTTTTGAGGGTTTCAGGAACTTCGCCATTAATAATGCGCTGGGCTAAGCCCTCGACGATGGCAGTCTTACCAACACCTGGCTCACCAATCAGTACTGGATTGTTTTTACCGCGACGTTGCAAGATCTGAATCGTGCGACGAATTTCATCATCGCGACCAATGACAGGATCAAGCTTGCCCATACGAGCACGCTCAGTTAAATCGACGGTGTATTTCTTTAAGGCTTCACGTTGACCTTCAGCATCTGCACTATTCACTGACTCTCCTCCGCGTACTAAATCAATAGCCGCCTCTAACGATTTGCGATTTAAACCATTCTCACGAGCAATCTTGCCCAGCTCGCCCTTATCATCGGCTACCACCAGCAAAAACAATTCACCGGCGATAAATTGATCATTGCGCTTATTGGCTTCCTTTTCACATAAGTTGAGCCAGTTACTTAAATCACGGCCGACCTGAACCTCGCCACTGGTGCCCTGCACTTCCGGGAGATTGCTAATTAGCTTCTCGGCTGCCTTCTCAAGACCGGGTACATTAACGCCAGCGCGGGTTAATAAACTCTTGGCGCCACCATCGGAATCACGCAGCATCGCCAAGAGCAAGTGGGCTGGCTCGATGTATTGATTGTCTTTTGCCAACGCAAGGCTTTGCGCCTCGCTGAGGGCCTCTTGAAATTTAGTAGTTAATTTATCTATTCTCATTTTTTAATTCCTATTTACTACAGCTATTTTTTACATATATCTATCTATAGAATATAGGGGCATTCTTGTTAATTTCAAGTCTGTTAGACCTCTTTTTAAGCGAATTTATCCCTATTTTGACCTGGCTTGTTTACCTATTGGAATGCTCTGATGGCAGCTACTATGCTGGGATCACCAACCGCCTAGAACATCGCTTGGCAGCTCATAATTCAGGGGATGGTGCTCGGTATACGAGGGCTCGCAGACCAGTAATCCTTTTAGCCACCCAAGAGCACCCAGATCGATCTGAGGCGTCTAAGGCCGAGGCTAAGTTAAAGAAGTTGCCCAGATCGGAAAAGTTGGGCTTTTTTAAAACCTAAAAGATGGGTTCGATTTACGCAGGGTTCTTAAGCAACTTAACCACGATGATCAGCCCAAACAGGACCTAAGCTCAGAGATAAGCCTTTTAAATTGCTCTGGCCTTAAAAACTGGCCAATCTGCACACTTTGACCAGCCTCCTCAATAAAAAAAACTTTTTCAGCCTCTTGTGGCGAAGAAATCCTAACCCAGCGAGTATTAAATTCAAGCGCGGTCTCTTTATAAGCGATAAATTTCCTCACAATTAAGCGAGTCCCGCTAATTTGAATCTCCTCAAAATCCAAGGCATGTCGACAATAAATCAAAAAACCAGCGGTGACAGCAGTCAACTCAACCGCCGTAAAGATAAGAATAATTTTTACGCCGGCCAATAGAAAACCAGTGGCCACGGTTAATGAAAGACAAACCAGGGCGATATAGAACTTGAGCAGCTGACCTGGGGTCAGCGCGCAATTTCGCCTCATCTTCCATGTTTTCATTCTGGATAATTCTTATCAGGCTTGGGGGTTGAGCTCGAAGAATTATCCGCTTTAGAGATCAGGGGTGGCGCACTCATTTTCTCGCCATCCCATACTTGGCCACACCAACACTCCCCCGCCTCGTTGATGATGCAAACGCCTGAGCCGCAGCAACGTTTATCCGGCGCTTTCATGATTAACCTATTCGTCCTGAACAATTCATAATGAAGTCTATTCTAGAGTTTTTATTGAGATGGCGCACTCACCCCCCAACCAATCAACAGACATGCAGAATCCGCTATTTGACTACCAAGACACTGCAGAACCCTTAGCCATAGTGATAAGGGATGGTCATGTTGAATATTTCAATCATTTTTATGATGTGGATGAATCTGATCATCTTTATAGAATCCTACTCAACTCCCTACCTTGGGAGGTGGACGAGATCAAGATGTTTGGCAAGCTAGTGAAGACAGTAAGAAAAGTGGTCTGGGTGGGCGATCCAGAATGCGCATACACCTACTCTGGAGTTCAAAAAACACCTCAGGCCTGGACTAATGAGTTATTGCAAATGAAGCATAAGCTTGAACAATTCACTGGCCACACCTACAACTCCTGCTTACTCAATCTGTATCACAGCGGCGCTGAGGGCATGGGCTGGCACAGTGATGATGAGAAAGAATTAGATAGCGGGAATCCTATCGCATCAGTCAGCCTAGGTGCTCGACGTAAGTTTGCATTTCGCCATAAGCAAGATAAAAGAAGCTACCCAGTATTTCTGGAGCATGGCAGCCTGCTGATCATGCATCCGCCCACTCAAGAGTATTGGCATCACAGTCTTCTCAAGACAACAACCATTACAAGCCCCCGAATTAATCTCACCTTTCGGAAAATACTTCCCCGAATATGAAAGAGCTTGGTTTTTGTGTCTTGAGCTAGCCTTTAGGCTAAATAGCGGTGCGCCAAATTATTTCCAACGCGCCATTGCAGCATCGTCAGTCACGCGAGCATCAACCCATTTACTGCCTTCTGGGGTTTCTTCTTTTTTCCAAAATGGGGCCGCTGTTTTTAAGTAGTCCATGATGAACTCACAAGCTGCAAATGCTTCACCTCGGTGGGCGCTAGTAACAGCCACCAAAACAATTTGATCTTCAGGCAGAAGTGGTCCCACTCGATGAATTACTAGTGTTTTATAAAGATCCCAGCGGGCTCTAGCTTGCTTGATGATTTCCTCCAGGGACTTTTCTGTCATGCCGGGATAGTGCTCTAGCGTCATACCTTTGACTTGACTGCCGTCATTCATATCCCGGACGGTACCCACAAAAGTCACTACCGCACCCACACGGGGATCATCCTTACGAAGCGCCTTCACTTCAGTCGTGAGATCAAAGTCTTGCTCTTGAACGCGGATGAAATCGTTTTGCATCTTAGCCACCCGTAACCGGGGGGAAGAATGCGACTTCAGCACCCTCTACTAGCGGAGTGGAATCGGCCACCATCTCTTGATTTAAAGCGCAACGAATCACCTTAGTACTAGCGAATACTTCGGACCAAGGATTGCCTCGCTGAGCAAGGTAGCCCCTTAAGTCAGCAATGGTTTTTACTTCCGGCGGTGTAGTAATACTTTCACCAGAAAGTCCAAGACCCTCTCTTAAGGAGGCAAAGAATCGTAATTCGAGTTTCATAAGGGAATCGTAATACGATTAGGCGAGGAGCGCGTTAAACGGGATATACTTCACCAGCTCGCCCGCCTTAAAAGTATGTCCTGGCGGGCAATCCAGCAGGCCATCACCCCATGAAGCGCTTGTAAGAACTCCGGAGCTTTGATTGGGAAATAGATCCAAACCACCCTGCGCATTGATTTTGACCCGTAGGAACTCATTGCGACGATCACCCTTGAGCCAATCAAAGTCAGCACGCATAGGATAAGACTGAGGCATGCCTGCATCTCGTCCCTGCAACTTGAGAATGAATGGCCGCACGAATAAAAGGAAGGTAATAAAGCTAGATACTGGATTACCAGGTAGTCCAATAAACCAAGTTTCCGCATCCTTATTTTGACCTGACTTGCGCACGGCACCGAAAGCTAAAGGCTTCCCAGGTTTAATGGCGATCTGCCAGAGATCTAACCTACCCTCAGCAGTCACCGCGGGTTTGATGTGATCCTCTTCACCAACCGATACACCGCCAGAAGTAATAATCAAATCATGATCTTTACTAGCCTTGCGCAGCGTTTCTTTAGTAGCCTCAAGACTGTCTGGAACAATTCCAAAATCCGTTGCATCGCATCCAAGGGATTTAATGCACGCCAATAAAGTATCGCGATTGGAATTATAGATACCACCCGGTTTCAGCGGCTCACCTGGAAGTGAAAGCTCATCACCGGTAAAAAATGCGGCCACCCTGACCTTACGCTTCACATTTAAATGCGTTAGGCCGGCAGATGCTGCAACACCTAATTCTTGTGGGCGCAGAAAAGTACCCGCGCTGAGAGCCGCTTTACCTGCAGTGAGGTCCTCACCTCTTCTGCGAATCCATTGACCTGATGTTGGTGCAATATTGACCTGCACTTGATCAGTTGAACCCTCTGGAATAGCGCAGTCCTCCTGCATCACAACGGCATCAGCGCCCGGAGGAACTGGGGCACCAGTAAAAATTCTGGCAGCAGTACCTGGCTCTAGCTGCGTACCCATAGATCCCGCCGGAATACGTTGCGCAATCTTGAGAGTATTTCCAGATGTTTGGGTATCAGCAGTACGCACTGCATAACCATCCATGGAAGTGTTATCGAGCGGGGGAACATCAACTAGGCTGTTCACATTCTCTGCAAGCACACGACCAAGAGCGGCTTGCATAGTGACCGTCTCACACTCACCTACAGCTTTTGCATTTGACAGCAGGTGATCTAAAGCCTGCTGAGCAGTCAACATCGGAGGCTTGGTCATAGTGTTTTATTTCTGAGTTAGTTGACGTGGGCAGTGATGAAGTTTTTCACTTGATTCACATCAGCATCGATATTTTCAACGCGCTGTGGCTTTGACTTGATATCTTTAAATGCTGCAGGGCACTCTGCTGGACGGCCCAGCGCCACTTCAATCGTTTCTTCAAACTTAATCGGCAAGGCAGTTTCCAAGACAATCATTGGAATACCTGCCTGCAAATGCTCACGCGCCACCTTCACACCATCGGCGGTATGTGTATCAATCATGACGCCATACTGCGAGTCAATATTGCGAATTGTCTCAAGGCGGTTTTCATGAGTGCTGCGACCAGATTGGAATCCATACTTGGCAATGTCTTTAAAGACAGCATCTTTAGAAATATCAAATCCGCCGGCTTCGTCTACCTGCTTGAACATGCTTGCGGTTGCTTTGCCATCTTTACCCATGAGGTCAAAGACAAAGCGTTCAAAATTACTCGCCTTAGAAATATCCATGGACGGGCTAGAAGTATGCAAAGTCTCAGCAGACTTGCGCGCACGATAAACGCCTGTTCTGAAGAACTCATCGAGTACATCATTTTCATTGGTAGCGGCAATCAAATGCGCAATTGGTAAACCCATCATGCGGGCAATATGACCAGCACAGATATTGCCAAAGTTACCAGAGGGCACGGTAAATGATACTTTTTCTGTGCTTGATTTTGTAGCCAGCAAATATCCTTGGAAGTAGTAAACCACCTGGGCAACCACACGGCCCCAGTTAATTGAGTTCACAGTACCGATTTGATTATTTGCTTTAAAGGCATGATCATTGCTGACTGCTTTGACAATATCTTGGCAGTCATCAAACACACCAGCTACCGCCAGATTAAAAATATTAGGGTCTTGCAAGGAATACATCTGAGCGGATTGGAAAGCGCTCATTTTGCCGCGTGGTGAAAGCATGAATACCTTCACACCTTCTTTGCCACGCATGGCATATTCAGCAGCACTACCAGTATCACCAGAAGTCGCGCCCAAAATATTGAGCTTTTGACCTTTCTTCTTCAAAGCATACTCAAAGAGATTGCCGAGCAACTGCATCGCCATATCTTTAAATGCCAATGTTGGTCCATTAGACAGACTCAACAAGCCGATACGAGTACCCTGCTCCTCGCCCAACCAATGTAATGGCGTGATGTCTTTAGCATTATCTTCGGTACGTCCATTGCAATAGACTTGCTCTGTATAAGTTTTGCGCAGTAATGCGCGCAAATCTGCCTCAGGAATGTCATCACAATAGAGACTTAAGACCTCATAAGCGAGATCGGCATAAGGCAATCCACGCCAGGAATCTAACTGCTCTTTAGTGACTTGCGGATACTCAGTGGGCAAATATAGGCCGCCATCCGGAGCCAATCCGCCGAGCAAGATTTCTAAAAAGGATTGCTGTGGGCTATTGCCTCGAGTAGATTGGTAACGCATGACTTGTATTAGGAGAGATTTTCTAAACGGATCTTCACGACTTCACCGGCAACCGTTTTCAGATTCTGAATTTCAGCAATCGCTGCTAGCATGTGCTTTTCTTTAGTCTCATGTGTCAATGCAACCAAATCAGTTTGGCTTTCACCTTCGTCCGCTTCTTTTTGTAAAAGCGCATCGATTGAAATGCCATGAGCAGCCAGAATCTTTGTGATGTCAGCTAATACGCCAGCCTGATCAGCCACACGCAAACGCAAGTAATAGCTGGTGGTAATTTCACCCATTGGTAATACTGCGATATCGCGCACTGCATCTGGTTGGAATGCAAGATATGGAACACGGTTCTCAGGGCTTGCACCCAATAAACGCGTGATATCTACTAAGTCAGCAATCACAGCAGATGCGGTTGGCTCTGAACCTGCACCTTTACCGTAGTACAAGGTAGTACCAACGGCATCACCAAATACCTGAACGGCATTCATGGCACCTTCTACGTTTGCAATGAGACGTTTAGTAGGAATGAGGGTTGGATGCACGCGCAGCTCTACACCAGTCGTTGTCTTCTTCGCGATACCCAGCAACTTGATGCGATAGCCCAACTGCTCGGCATACTTGATATCGATCGCATCGAGTTTCGTAATTCCTTCAACATGGGCTTTCTCAAATTGCATTGGAATACCAAATGCAATCGCACTCATGATGGTTGCTTTGTGTGCAGCATCTACACCTTCAATATCAAATGTAGGATCTGCTTCTGCGTAACCTAAACGCTGCGCTTCTTTTAAGACAGTCGCAAAGTCCAAGCCTTTGTCGCGCATCTCAGTAAGAATGAAATTAGTTGTGCCGTTGATGATGCCGGCAATCCACTCAATGTGATTCGCAGTCAAACCTTCGCGCAGCGCTTTAATAATTGGGATGCCACCAGCAACTGCCGCTTCAAAAGCGACCATGACACCCTTTTCATGAGCAGCTTTAAAAATCTCATTGCCATGTACAGCGATTAAAGCCTTATTGGCTGTTACCACGTGCTTGCCAGCTGCGATTGCTTCTAGCACCAACTCTTTAGCAATACCGTAACCACCAATCAACTCAACAACGATATCAATCTCAGGGTTATTAATCACTGCACGCGCATCGCTCACCACTTGAGCGCGGTCATTGACCAGTTCTTTGGCACGCTCCACATTGAGATCGGCAACTGTATTAATGCGAATACCACGACCTGCGCGACGTTGAATTTCATTCTGGTTACGCTCGAGTACGGTGAATACGCCACCACCTACAGTGCCAATACCTAATAGACCAACTTGAATCGGTTTCATGATGCCTTTGTTGCAGTTGAGTTAGCCGCTTTACGACTATGTTTTTGACGATAACGCTCTAAAAAACGTGCGAGACGACCAATGGCCTCTTTAAGCACATCCTCATGAGGTAAGAACACTACGCGGAAGTGATCTGGCTTGCCCCAGTTAAAACCGGAGCCCTGCACTAACAACACTTTCTCTTCCTTTAAGAGATCGGCTACAAACTGCTGATCATCTTCAATGGGGTACATCTCGGGATCAAGCTTTGGAAATAAGTACAAAGCAGACTTTGGTTTCACGCAAGTCACACCAGGGATCTCAGTAATGAGTTTCCAGGCGAGGTCACGCTGCTTAGCCAAGCGACCGCCTTCATTGACCAAATCATTGATGCTCTGATAGCCGCCCAATGCAGTTTGAATGGCGTACTGTCCAGGCACGTTCGCACACAGGCGCATTGAGGACAACATATTGAGACCCTCAATGTAATCTCGAATCATCTCTTTATCGCCTGACACGATCATCCAGCCAGCACGGTAGCCGCAAGAGCGATAGTTCTTAGAGAGGCCATTGAAGGTAATGGTGACTACATCAGTAGATAAGGACGCCAAAGAGATGTGTTTCTCTTGGTCGTACAGCATCTTGTCGTAAATCTCATCGGCAAACAGAATCAAGCCATGCTCACGTGCAATTGACGTTAACTCCGTTAGCACTTCTTTGGAGTAAATGGCACCAGTTGGATTGTTGGGATTAATCACCACAATCGCTTTAGTGCGCGGCGTGATCTTTTTACGCAAATCCGCCAAATCAGGAGCCCATTCTTTGGACTCATCACACAAGTAATGAACTGGGGTACCACCGGACAGACTAACGGCAGCTGTCCATAATGGATAGTCAGGGGCTGGTACCAATACTTCGTCGCCATTGTTAAGCAATGCATTCATTGCCAAGACGATCAGTTCAGAAACGCCATTGCCGGTATAAATGTCATCCAAAGTAACGCCTTGAATGCCTTTTTCTTGGCAATACTGCATGATGGCCTTACGAGCCGCAAAAATTCCCTTGGAATCGGAGTACGCTGAGGCATTACCCAAGTTACGGATCATGTCTAACTGAATCTCTTCTGGAGGATCAAAGCCAAAAACACCCACATTACCGATGTTTAATTTGATGATTTTGTGACCCTCTTCCTCCATGCGCTGAGCGAGCTCCAGCACGGGTCCACGTATGTCGTAACAGACGTGATTGAGTTTTTCAGACTTTAGGATCGGTTTCACAATAAATTAAAGGGTAAGTTCTTGAAATCTAGGAAAAAACAGCTAGCTATAATCCTCATAATTATGACAGAGAGTCCACGTGAAGCTTCAATCTGACCCCCATTCCGGAGCCAATACGATCACCGGTTACGGCGATGGCTACATAGAGATCAATAAGATCCCCTACAGTCACGCGGTTTTATTGAGCTCAGATGGTGAAATCCTCGAGTGGCCAGTGAAATCCTTTGAGGAGCTAAGCCCAGCTGATTTCGCTCAAATGGCCTCTCTCAAGCCTGAATTAATCATTATTGGGACTGGCAAACGCCAGCGCTTCCCCAAGCCTGAACTTTTAAAAACCCTCATTGACGCCAAGCTAGGCTTTGAAGTGATGGACTCTCAAGCGGCCTGTAGAACATACAACATTCTTGTTGGCGAAGGTCGCCAGGTACTGCTTGCCCTGATTGTGGAAGCCATCTAATGCAGTTTGGCCAAGTTCGGCAATCCAGCGCCCTCAACCCAGTCTCAATTTTGATTCTGGTTCTTGTCTATGCCTTGCTGTGGTTTGGCACTCTCAATTATCGCCACCTCATTCCCTCTGATGAAGGGCGTTATGCCGAGATTGCGCGCGAGATGCTCGTCACCGGAGATTGGGTTACCCCTCGCTATAACGGCTACAAGTATTTTGAAAAACCTCCTTTACAAATTTGGGCCACTGCCACCGCCTTTAATCTTTTTGGCATCGGTGACTGGCAAGCGCGCTTATGGACTGCGCTCACTGGATTTTTAACAATTGTATTTATTGGCTTTACTGGCGCACGCATCTATAGCGCACGAGCAGGTTGGTTAGCTGCTATCGCTTTGGCGTCTAGCCCTATGTGGGTAATTGGTGGGCATATCAACTCACTCGATATGGGATTGTCGGCATTTTTAGTTGCAGCACTCTGCAGTCTATTATTGGCACAAAATTCTCAGAAGACGAGCGACACTAGAAAGTGGATGTGGGCCTGCTGGGCATTCATGGCCTTAGCCACCTTATCAAAGGGCGTTATCGGCGTAGCTATCCCTGGGATGGTCTTTATTGTTTATTCCATTAGCGCGTGGGACTGGAAGATTTGGAAACAGCTGCACATGATTAGTGGCACGATTTTATTTTTAGCAATTACCTCCCCTTGGTTTGTTCTAGTGGCCCAACGCAATCCAGAATTTTTAGAGTTCTTCTTTATTCATGAGCACCTGCAACGATTTACGCAAACAGCGCACAGTAGAACCGGTCCAATCTATTACTTCGTCCCCCTACTGCTCCTGGGATTTTTGCCGTGGGTTGCACAAACTCCTGGAGCCCTAAGAGATGCCTGGGGAGAGCGCAATCGTGAGTTCTCGAGCGGCTGGTTGCTCACCTGCTGGTTTGCGGTCATTATGGGATTCTTTAGCATCTCTCAATCAAAATTACCTGGCTACATCATTCCTGTCTTCCCAGCATTGGCAATGCTTGTTGGCCATCACTTAGATCGCAATCTGGGCTCAAGCAATTCACTGGAATTGCCATGGAAATTACAAACCCTCTTCTTTGTAATTTTAGGTGGTGTTGGATTTTTCTTTTTAGGCGAGGTTGGCAAACAAGCTAGGCCGGATGAAATTGAATCCTACGCTCAATACACCCATTGGATTGTTGCAGCACTCGTTGCATTAGTTTTATTCAGCCTCTTGGCATTCATGCAAAGCAAGCGTTATGGCTTTAGGAGTATTACGAGTTTTGCAGGTGGTTTTTTTCTCTGCGCAATCATCGCGGGTACAGGCCATGAGACTCTCGGTCGCGCAGTATCGGGCATTGATTTAGTAGAAAAAGTGAAGGCAGGTATTCCGGAGAAGGTGAACTTTTACTCCGTGCGAATCCTAGACCATACAGTGCCTTTCTATTTAGGTAGAACGATGATTATGGTGGAGTCTCCGGATGAGCTGGAGTTTGGCGTAAAGCAAGAACCACAACTGTGGCTCCCCACCTTTGATGCCTTTATCGAGCGCTGGAAAGAGGATCAAACTGCTTATGCCTTAATGGTTCCAGAGCAATATATCCAATTACAGAAACTCAATCTCCCAATGCAAGAAGTTGGCAGAGATTCTCGGCGCGTAATTGTTAAACACCCAGAGTTACAAAGCAGCTCAGCAAAATAAATTCTTAAGGCCACCATGTCAGCCAATTCAAACTCTCTGCCCTTTATTCCGTTTACGCGCCCACACTTTAATCAAGAAACAATTGATGCAGTTGCAGAGGTATTACGCTCTGGCTGGGTAACTTCAGGACCGAAGTTAGCAGAATTTGAAGCCACATTGAGCGAATACTTTGGCGGCCGCCCAGTGCGTTGTTTTGCCAACGGCACTGCCACCATGAAAATCGCATTGCAGGTTGCTGGGATTGGTCCTGGCGATGAAGTCATCACCACCCCGATCTCTTGGGTAGCTACTTCTAATGTCATTTTGAGTGTAGGTGCAACACCCGTATTTGTAGATATTGATCCCGTCACTCGCAATATGGATTTAAGCAAGCTGGCTGCAGCATTTACACCGAAGACACGCGCAATCATGCCCGTCTATTTAGCTGGGCTACCTGTGAATATGGATCAACTCTATGACCTCGCCAAACAATACAAACTCCGCGTAATTGAAGATGCTGCCCAAGCATTTGGATCACAGTGGAAAGGGCAAAAGATCGGCAGCATTGGTGATTTGGTGAGCTTTAGTTTTCAGGCAAATAAGAATTTATCCACGGTTGAAGGTGGGTGCCTTGTTCTGAATAACGCAGATGAAGCAAAGCTTGCTGAGAAGTTTCGTCTCCAAGGTCTTACCCGCCAAGGTATGGATGGCATGGATGTTGACGTACTTGGCGGCAAAGATAATTTGACAGATGTCAATGCGGTCATTGGCTTGCATCAACTAAAACAGTTGCCAGCATTTCAGGCACGTAGAAGTGCTTTAGCAAGACAGTACTTTGATGCCATTCGCACTGAAATGAAATCTGCCGGCTTAGATAATCTGGATTTAGAGTTGCCCGTGGAGAACTTTAGCGATAGTAACTGGCACATGTTCCAAGTGGCACTTCCACTCGAGCAATTGAGTGTGGATCGTGCGCAAGTGATGACCGAACTCAAAGAATTAGGCATTGGTACAGGTGTTCATTACCCTGCCATTACTGGATTCACGCTCTATCAAAACCTGGGTTACAAAGTTGAAGCCACTCCAGTAGCAGAGCGTATTGGCCGCTCTATTTTGACCCTCCCCCTCTTTCCAGGGATGGCGGACGAAGATATTGGCCGCATAGCCAGTGCTTTAGCGGGAATTCTGAAGAAACATCACAAAAACTAGTATCGAGAGCGGAATCAGGCAAAATTGCAGCATGACTGCAAATTTAGCTACCCAAGCCTGCAATCCCGTGCTCAGCGTTGTTATTCCGGTTTACAACGAGGAAGATGGCCTTCAAGCCCTCTTTGATCGCCTGTATCCTGCGCTTGATGTGATGTCTAGCAAGCGCAATATTGCTTACGAAGTGGTATTTGTTAATGATGGCAGTAAAGATCGTTCTGCTGGCATCTTGGCCAAGCAGGTTGAGCTCCGCCCTGATGTGACCCGTGCGGTGTTATTTCACAGTAACTTTGGTCAGCACATGGCGATCATGGCTGGCTTTGAATATTCTCGCGGTGAATACATCATCACCCTGGATGCTGACCTACAAAATCCCCCAGAAGAAATCGACGCCTTGGTAAATGAATTACTCAAAGGTCATGACTACGTTGGCACTATCCGCGCTAATCGTCGCGACAGCTTCTTTAGAAAATTTGCCTCCCGTGCCATGAATCATTTGCGGGAAAAAATTACTCGCATCACGATGACCGACCAAGGTTGCATGTTGCGCGGCTATAGCCGTCGTATTGTTGATCTTGTTCGTCAGTGTGACGAAAGCAACACATTTATTCCAGCGCTAGCTTATACCTTCGCATCGAATCCTACAGAAATCAGCGTCAAACATGAAGAACGTTTTGCTGGTGAATCCAAGTACAGTCTGTATCAACTCATTCGCTTGAACTTCGACTTAGTAACCGGCTTCTCCGTGATGCCTTTGCAGATTTTCTCGATCCTGGGAATGCTCTTGGCCATGGCCGCAGGCAGCCTATTTATATATCTACTAGTTCGCCGCTTCGTTTTAGGAGCTGAGGTTGAGGGAGTCTTCACACTCTTTGCCCTCACCTTCTGCTTGATTGGCGTAATGCTGTTTGGTCTTGGCTTACTCGGTGAATATATTGGCCGTATCTACCAACAAGTTCGTGAGCGTCCTCGCTATGTTGTGCAAACTGTTTTAGAGAAAAAATAATTGCACGCAGTCGTCTTTGCATATCACGATGTTGGCGTTAATTGCCTCAAGGCTTTGATCGCTGCGGGCATCCAGATTGATGTGGTGATTACCCACCAAGATGACCCGAATGAGAATGTCTGGTTTGGGAGTGTTGCCAAACTGTGTGAGGATAAAAAAATTCCTTACATCACACCAAACGCCAATCAGTTAATAGATCTCGTGCCGCAGATACAAAAACTGGCGCCCGATTACCTTTTCTCTTTTTACTATCGCCATATGATTCCGGCCGAGCTCTTGGCTTGCGCCAAAATTGCTGCCCTGAATATGCATGGCTCACTCCTACCAAAGTATCGTGGCCGCGCTCCAGTCAATTGGGCAATCCTTCATGGAGAAACCGAAACCGGTGCCACATTACACGTTATGGAAGTCAAACCAGATGCCGGCGATATCGTGGGGCAATCGGCTGTCTCTATTGGTCCCGATGAAACCGCTACTGAAGTGTTTGGCAAAGTTAGTCAGGCGGCCGTTACGGTAATGAACCAGGTCCTCCCGGAACTTGTACAAGGCCACATCCCCCGAAAGCCAAATAATCTGGCTCAAGGCAGCTATTTTGGAGGTCGAAAGCCTGCGGATGGGCAAATTCTGTGGCAACAGACGGCTCAGCAGGTGCACAACCTCGTGCGAGCCGTTGCACCCCCCTACCCCGGGGCTTTTACCGACTGGCAAGGTCAGCGCAGAATTGTGGCTCGTACCAGCCTAAAAGGGCCATTTCCGGGGCAACTAGATCTTCAGGTTCCCGGCATCCAAGTGGTTGATAATCAGGTATTCGGCGTTTGTGGAGACCAACAAGCAGTAGCAATACTGGACTGGTTCCCAGCAAACAGCTAATAACAAATGAAGTGCAGCACCCTTTAGATTAAAAACGAGGCAGTAAAGATGAAAAAAGTACTCATTCTTGGCGTAAACGGTTTTATTGGCCACCACCTTTCCAAGCGCATCCTAGAGACGACCGATTGGGATGTCTATGGCATGGATATGCAAAACGATCGCCTCGGTGATTTAGTAAATCATCCCCGCATGCATTTCTTCGAGGGCGATATCACGATCAATAAAGAATGGGTCGAATATCACATCCGCAAATGCGATGTCATTCTGCCTTTAGTAGCGATTGCTACCCCAGCAACTTATGTTCAGCAGCCGCTGAAAGTATTTGAGCTCGACTTCGAGGCTAACTTACCAATCGTGCGCTCAGCCGTTAAATACAAAAAGCATTTGGTATTTCCATCTACATCGGAAGTCTATGGCATGTGTGAAGATGGTGAATTTGATCCCGCTAAATCGAATATGGTTTACGGTCCAATCAATAAACCACGTTGGATCTACGCTTGCTCTAAGCAATTGATGGATCGCGTAATTTGGGGTTACGGTATGGAAGGCTTACGCTTTACCCTCTTCCGTCCATTTAACTGGATTGGCCCAGGTCTAGATAGTATCTACACACCAAAAGAAGGTTCTTCCCGTGTAGTGACGCAATTCCTAGGTCATATCGTTCGTGGCGAAGCCATTAACGTGGTCGACGGTGGCGCCCAGAAACGTGCCTTTACTTATGTTGATGATGGTATCGATGCCTTAATGCGCATTATCGATAACAAAGATGGTGTTGCTAACGGCAAAATCTACAACATCGGTAATCCAAAGAACAATCACTCTATTCGTGAACTTGCTAATCAGATGCTGGAAATTGCACGCAGCATTCCGGAGTATGCAAAGACAGCAAATGAAGTGGAGATTGTAGAAACGACTTCTGGCGCTTACTACGGCGAAGGATATCAAGACGTTCAAAACCGTGTGCCTGCAATTGACAACACCATGAGCGAATTAGGTTGGAAGCCAACCACCAATATGAGCGATGCGTTAATGAATATTTTTGAAGCCTATCGTGAAGATGTGGAAAAAGCACGTCACTTGGTTGATAACGAGTAAGCACAGAGGTTCATGGCTAAGATTGCACTCAAGGTAGATGTTGATACCTTACGCGGCACCAAAGAAGGCGTCCCTAATCTAGCGCGTACGCTCGAACGCTTTGGGATCAAAGCTACCTTTCTATTTAGCCTGGGGCCGGACCATACTGGCTGGGCCCTCAAGCGAGTCTTTAGGCCGGGCTTTCTAAAGAAGGTAAGCCGTACTTCTGTTGTTGAACACTACGGCATTAAGACTTTGCTCTATGGAGTCCTGTTGCCCGGTCCAGATATTGGCAAACAAGCCGCTACCGAGATGCGTGCGATTGATGCTGCTGGCCACGAAACTGGAATTCATACTTGGGATCATGTAGCTTGGCAAGATGCCGTACGCAATCGTGATGCCCAATGGACTAAAGTGCAGATGCAAAAAAGCTGGGATCGTTTTGTGGAAATCTTTGGCCATCCACCAATGACTTATGGTGCAGCTGGCTGGCAAATGAATGAAGCTGCTTTTGAGCAACTTGATCTATGGGGTATTAAGTACTCTTCCGACGGCAGAGCAGAACCGAATTTAATGCCTTATCGCTTTGAACTACCCTCTGGCAAAGCGAAGCATGTGCAGTACCCCACCACTTTACCCACTTTTGATGAGTTGATTGGTATTGATGATGCAGATGAGTTTGGCGCCGTGAAGAAGCTGCTTCAAATTACCCAAAGCAATCCGAATGATCAAGTATTTACTCTGCACGCAGAGCTTGAAGGTCAAAAACTACTCCCTGCCTTTGAGCAATTGCTTGCTGGGTGGCTCAACCAAGGTCATGACCTTGTCACAATGGGTGAACTGCATCAATCCTGGGAAGCTACAAAGCAACTCGATAAAATAGCTGTACAGCCGGTAACTTGGGGAGAAATCCCCAACCGAAGTGGCGACCTCATTTTGCAAGCCGTCTAATTAACACTAGAGCAACCAAACTCAAACATAAGCAGTAAAGAAAATTAAACAAGAGAGACCATCATGACAGTAGAAATCGGTAAGCCAATGCCACAGTGCGCAATCCCAGCAACATCAGGATTGACTTTCACACCAGATTCCGCCAAAGGTAAAAAGCTGGTGATTTACTTTTACCCAAAAGACATGACTCCAGGTTGCACGGCTGAGTCTGGCGAATTCCGGGACAACATTGATGCCTTCACCAAAGCCAATACCTTGATCGTTGGTGTATCACGAGACAGCCTTAAATCTCACGATAATTTCCGCAGCAAACTTGAGCTGCCATTTGAGCTTGTTGCTGATACCGAAGAAACCCTATGCCAGCTCTTTGGTGTAATGAAGATGAAGAATATGTACGGCAAACAGGTTCGTGGCGTAGAGCGCAGTACCTTTCTCTTTGACTCCTCAGGCAATCTCGTAAAAGAGTGGCGCGGCCTGAAGGTTCCGGGACATGTGACAGAGGTATTACAAGCAGCTCAAGACACTAAATAATTTTTAAATTAATTTAATCCGAGGTACTTGCAAAGCCCAAAATTTGGGGTAAAGTTGTTCATATGCACCGTAAACGACGGGAAAGTCTAACAATCCGTTTGACTCATCAGCCTGAATATTTAAGAACAGGCTCGGTAAACAACCCCCGCCGTTTTTCTGATCGTTTTACACCCAGTTTCGTTATAGACCGTCAATGCAATCCGCTTGACGGTTTTTTCTTTTAGGAGAGTCTGCATGCCATTGCCCCCAATCCCAACTCAAATTGCTGGCCAAGTCAAAATTAGTAGCAAGGACACTCCCAATTTAAAGAAGCGTCCCGCACCAGCAAAAACTGTTGTGATGGAAAGTCATGCTCCAGATTGGACCTCAGATGCAGAAGAGGATCTATCTGCAGCTGAAGTTGCACTTGAGAAAATTAAAAGCGATCGCCGACCAGTTGCACCTCGTCATGAGCGCAGCGAGAACAAGTTAGCTAGCGTTCCAGAAAAACCAAAACGAATTATTCGTACTGGGCCTCCAAGTTTATTTGTCCTTGATACCAATGTATTAATGCATGACCCCAGCTCCCTCTTCCGCTTCTCCGAGCATGATCTTTTCTTACCAATGACTACCCTGGAAGAATTGGATAACCACAAGAAGGGTATGACTGAGGTTGCCCGTAACGCCCGTACCGTCAGCCGCTCTTTAGATCAATTGGTTGCAGGGACTAGTGGCACATTGGATGAAGGTATTCCGCTGAATAAACTCGGCAACCAGGATGTCTCTGGCAGACTGTTTTTCCAAACAAAACTGACAACTCAAGAATTACCCGAGGGATTACCTGAGGGCAAAGGTGATAACCTAATCCTCGCAGTTGTGAGTGAGCTCCAAAAGACACGTAAAGATCAAGAAGTAGTTTTGGTATCTAAAGATATCAATATGCGCATTAAGGCCCGCGCTCTTGGTTTGCCTGCTGAAGACTATTTCAATGATCAAGTGCTTGAAGATCGTGACTTGATGTATTCGGGCGTTATGGCATTACCAGCAGACTTTTGGCCAAAGCATGGCAAAGATATGGAAAGCTGGGCTGACGGTAAATCCGGAACAATGTTTTATCGCGTAACCGGACCCTCAGTTCCGAGCATGTTAGTCAACGAGTTTGTCTATCAAGAAAATCCAGATGGCTCCACTCCTTTCTACGCTCAGGTAAAAGAAATCAATGGCAAGACCGCCCTCCTCCAAACACTGAGAGACTTCTCTCACCAAAAAAATAATGTGTGGAGCGTCACTGCGCGCAATCGCGAGCAAAACTTTGCCATGAATTTACTGATGAACCCGGATGTGGATTTCATCACCTTATTAGGTCAAGCGGGTACTGGTAAAACCCTGCTGGCCTTAGCCGCCGGCTTGGAGCAAGTGCTCGATAGCAAGCGCTATAACGAAATCATCATTACTCGCGCTACAGTTCCTGTTGGCGAAGATATCGGATTTTTACCAGGCACCGAAGAAGAAAAGATGCAGCCTTGGATGGGTGCATTTGATGACAACTTGGAGGTATTGCAACGCAATGAAGATGGAGGCGCCGGTGAATGGGGTCGCGCTGCCACTCAGGAACTGATTCGTTCACGCATTAAGGTGAAAAGCATGAACTTCATGCGCGGTAGAACCTTTGTGAGCAAGTTTGTGATTATTGATGAAGCCCAAAACTTAACACCAAAACAAATGAAAACTCTGGTCACTCGTGCGGGCCCAGGAACAAAGATTATCTGCTTGGGTAATATTGCCCAAATCGATACACCGTACTTAACCGAAGGATCTTCCGGCCTTACTTATGTAGTGGATCGCTTCAAAGGCTGGCGTCATGGCGGACACGTGACTCTTGCTCGTGGTGAGCGTTCACGTCTTGCGGATCATGCTGCTGACGCACTCTAAAGAAACTCTCTCATGCCGCACTCTAATGGGGTGCGGCATTTTTATTTGCATCCTCACAATGCTGTCGGGTTGCAGTAGCTTTAGCTCGAAAAATAATACAGCTAAAGTTTCTCAGTTCAAACAAGATACGAGTGTAGGTACAGAGGATATTTCTATTGCAGCAGTAGGTTTGGTGGGCGTGCCTTATCGCTATGGCGGCAACAACCCAAAGGGTGGATTTGATTGCAGCGGACTCATTGCCTATGTCTACAGTAAATCAGCCAATATCAAGCTACCGCGGACTATCCAAGAGATGAGTAATCAAGGTCAAAGTGTAGATAACGGCCCTCCTGCGCCAGGGGATCTCGTATTTTTCAATACCACCGGTGCCAAGTATTCACATGCTGGAATTTATGTAGGACAAGGCAGGTTTGTTCACGCCCCAAGCGCTGGAGGAACCGTACGCTTGGAGTACATCACTACACCCTACTGGGCTGCCAGGTTTACTGAGGCCAGAAGGTTGACGCCTTAATTATTAGCCTTTCAGCTGATAGCATTAATACCGTATTCCCAAAACACTAAATTTTGTTTACATTTCGAAATAGAACAATTGGTTCGTTAGATTACTCATTTGGGAGTTGCTGATATGAAGAAAATGATTATTGCATTAAGCATTGCACTCAGTGTTGCAATTCCGTCTGTTGCTTTTGCAGATCAGGCTGCTTGTGAAGCTAAGGCGGTTAGCAAAGATGGTAAGCCGCTGTATGGTGCAGCTAAAGACGCATCTATTAAGAAATGTATGGGTGATGCTAAGCCCAATGATTGTGAGGCTAAAGCT
Organism: Polynucleobacter sp. AP-Ainpum-60-G11; assembly: GCF_018688375.1. Taxonomy (NCBI): domain Bacteria; kingdom Pseudomonadati; phylum Pseudomonadota; class Betaproteobacteria; order Burkholderiales; family Burkholderiaceae; genus Polynucleobacter; species Polynucleobacter sp. AP-Ainpum-60-G11. Next base: position 1,376,661 of record NZ_CP061318.1, read on the forward strand.
GTCAGCAAAGATGGCAAGCCACTGTATGGCGCTGCTAAAGCCGCATCCATTAAGAAATGTGAAGGCGGAAAGTAAATACCTTTCGCATCAAGTTAAAAAGCCTCGCAATGCGAGGCTTTTTTATTCCTTATTGCTTTTGAATTAGAACGGCTCGTATCCACCAGATGAATAGCCAACCGATCCCACAGCCAAGTTATCGAACTTGGTATACGGACCTTGCCAGCTAACACGCACAGTACCAATTGGTCCATTACGCTGCTTACCAATAATAATCTCAGCTATACCCTTATCCTGAGTTGTATCTGGGTGGTACACCTCATCACGATAGATGAACATAATTAAGTCAGCATCTTGCTCGATTGCACCTGACTCACGCAAATCAGACATGATCGGGCGCTTATTAGGGCGCTGCTCTAGACCACGGTTTAACTGCGACAAGGCAACTACTGGGCACTGCAATTCTTTTGCAAGAGATTTAAGTGAGCGTGAGATTTCGGAAATCTCTGTTGCACGGTTCTCAGAACCAGAGCCACTCATCAACTGCAAGTAATCAATAACTACAAGGCCGAGTGTTCCACCAAAATTACGAGCAATACGGCGTGCACGCGCACGCAACTCTAAACTGGAAAGTGCACCAGTCTCATCAATCAAAATTTGGGTATTACTCAAACGGGCAATGGCATCAGTAACGCGTGGCCACTCATCATCTTGAAGCTTTCCGGTGCGCATGCGACTTTGGTCAACGCGCCCTACCGAACCCAGTAAACGAGCTGCCAGTTGCTCACCTGACATCTCCATAGAGAATATAACGACCGGTAAACCTTCTGCCAAGGCAACATTTTCGGCGATGTTTAACGCCATCGCGGTTTTCCCCATTGACGGTCTTCCAGCAATAATAACTAGGTCGCCTTTTTGCAGGCCACTAGTTTGCTTATCTAGATCAATGAAGCCAGTTGCTATACCAGTGATATCACTTCCGCCTTGACGGTTGTAGAGCTCATCAATACGAGCGACAACGGTTTTAAGTAATGGCTCAATTTCGAGATAATCAGCCTTGCGATTACCCTCTTCACCAATTTGCAGAATGCGTGATTCCGCTTCATCCAAGAGCGTTCTCACTGAACGGCCTTCTGGAACAAATGCAGAATTCACAATATTGTCGGATACCTCAATGAGGCGACGCAGAATACTGCGATCACGAACAATGTCGGCATAGCCTTTGATGTTTGCTGCACTTGGCGTACTTTGCGCCAATGAATTCAGGTAATCAATTCCAACTAAGTCACCTCCCTGCTCAGACTTAACAGCCTCATGAACAGTAATGACGTCAGCAGGATGATTGTCGCCAACTAAACGCTGAATGACCTTGTAGATCAGAGCATGTTCAGGGCGATAAAAATCTTTATCAGTTAAGACACCACCTAGACGATCCCAGGCTGTGTTATCGATCAGTAGACCGCCGAGCAAAGATTGCTCGGCCTCTACAGAATGCGGCGGTACTTTTAAAGCCTGCAAGGCTGCATCCCCAGAACCCATCATGCCAGGATTTGACATAAGGGAGCGTGAGCGGGATTCAGCCATGAGGCTAGCTTACAGATCTAAAACTTACGCTTGCTCGCCAACTACACGGATAGTGATGTCAGCCACTACATCGGTATGAACAGCTACCGCTACAGGGTGATCACCAACCATCTTCAACGGGCCAGTAGGCATACGTACAGAAGCTTTTTCAATCGCAAAGCCTTTGGCTTTCAATGCATCAGCGATGTCATGGTTGGTTACAGAACCAAACAAACGACCGTCAACACCAGCTTTTTGACCGATTTCGAGAACCAAGTCTTTGAGCTTTACGCCAACTGCTTCAGCAGCAGCTAATTTCTCAGCAGCCAATTTTTCCAACTCAGCGCGACGAACTGCAAAATCAGCGATGGCTGTTTCAGTTGCACGACGAGCTTTACGTTGTGGGATTAGGAAATTACGAGCGTAACCGTCTTTAACGCGAACGATGTCACCGAGGTTGCCCAGGTTAATTACTTTTTCTAAAAGAATGATTTGCATTGAGGGCTCCCAATTATTTCTTGTGTTGATCGGAGAATGGCAACAAAGCCAAATAACGAGCACGCTTGATAGCAGTGTCTAACTGACGCTGATATTTCGCTTTTGTGCCTGTCAAACGTGCAGGAGTGATCTTGGCGTTTTCGCCAATGAAGTCCTTCAATGTGTCTACATCTTTGTAGTCAATCTGTTCTACGCCAGCAACAGTGAAACGGCAATAACGCTTACGCTTGAACAATGGGTTCTGAGCTGGTTTCTTTTTGAAATCGGGTTTCTTTCCAAACGCCATGATGATTTCCTCTTTAATTTTTCAATTGAATATGGGTAATGTGGAAAACAAGTCTTTGATTACGTAGAGTCTTGGGTGCTAAGAATCCCTCAAACACTGCCTCGGCTCCTAAATCCATTTGCTCTAAGCCCTTTTGTATCGGACCAATTGCTATGGCTTCAACACTCATCTGAATTTTCCTAGCGTTTCCTACCTCGTTTACTTCGCCGCTATGTTCTAGCTGGCAATGCATCACCGGTATTCCTGCAGGTGTAAATCGAATCGCGTCTTTAGATACCAAGAATGCAGTTAGGGTGAAATGATTCAACGCCGCTCCGTCACTCTGATACGTTTTCTAGTCTCTGTATTCCTCTTCAAATTTCTAACTTAAACCGCTGCTACTGGAGCGTCGGATTGAGCTGATTTGCGCGCTTCTTCACGTTGCACTTCTTTCATCATGATGGAAGGCTCTGTTTCAGCTTTCTTAGTCTTGATGATGAGGTGGCGCAAAACAGCATCGTTAAATTTGAATGCGTGCTCGAGCTCGTCCAGAGTTTTCTGGTCGCACTCAATATTCATACAAACGTAATGGGCTTTAGCAAGTTTGTCGATCATGTAAGCCATCTGACGACGACCCCAATCTTCCATACGATGAATTTTGCCGCCAGCAGCAGCTAAAGTCGCTTTGTAGCGATCGATCATCGCAGGCACTTGCTCGCTTTGGTCCGGATGGACGATAAAGACGATTTCATAATGACGCATCTAACACTCCTTAAGGATAAAGTCACCTGGGCGTCTTGCTAACTTCCGATGGTTTTAAAGTTAGCGCCAGTGTGACAAGGTAGTAACAAATTGTAGGTAAAACTAACTACAGGTATTTACAGCTTTTAAAGCCCTCACCTAATCTCAGGCAAGTCCGCTATTCTAGCAAAAAAATCCTGCCAAGTCAGGGGTTTACCAGCTTTATTTGCCTGCTTTGCTGCATTTAAAGCCAATTGCAACGCGATTCTGGCTCTAGGCGCAGTTAAAGCCCCTGAAGCCCGGCATCCAGGTGGGTCCACTTCCGGAATGTTTCGCAAAGTGGCCCCAGCACCCGTCCTGGTTGTTCTTACCAAAGCAATGCCTTGAGCCATAGCCTGATCCAAAGGATTCACCCAGTCATCATGAAAGCCACCATGCCCCGTGCCAGCAATTACAAGGCCTTTGACAGCACTGCTTAGCCACTGAGTGATCGTTTCTGGACGTGCGCCTGCATGACTAGTCAAGATTTCAACCCAAGGCCACTCACCCTCTTGCGGAATCGGTAAATCCTCATTCCACGCTGCCTCTACTGCTTTGACACCAGATAGCCAGGATGGATTAATCAAGCCCACTGAGCTTGATGGTGCATTTTGTAATGGGGCATTTAGGGCGGTGGCGTGGCGCTTAGCCAAATCGATGGCCATGCATCCACGTCCATCCATTACGGCATAAATGCCACCAGGGCAGTTATCAATGGATGTTGAGGCCCAGCGTAAGGCGTCAAGCAAATTGGAGGGGCCATCGGCTCCAGGTGCATTGCTTGGCAGCATTGCTCCAGTCAGAATAACCCTCTTAGACTGAGTATGAGCTAACTTTCCACAGGTAGCCTGCAAAAATAAGCCCGTCTCTTCAATCGTATCTGTACCGTGGGTAATCACAATCCCCTTGACGGCGGCATCGAGCAAAGCATCCTTGACGGCTAGCCCGAGACTGGTGAGATGGGCATCGGTCAAATTGCGGCTATTGATATTGGCGACCTGGCGCGATACCAGTTTGACCCCCTCGGGTACTACCGACTGAACATGCGCTACCAATGCATCAACCCCCACTTGGCCCGCTTGGTATTGAAGAGGGTTTTCTTCTGGGTTTGGCGCAAGACCTGCAATAGTGCCACCCATACCCAAGATCAGGATATGGGGTGTATTTTCAGAAACGTTCGAAATTGAGCTCATTTCTCCATTATCCGCCTCCAAATAGCTTGAATATTCAAATAGTGCTGTATACAATCCCAGTATGGACATAAATACAGTCGATTTTCCAGAGGAGCTGACTGCCCTCCCTAAACTCACCTCACGTCAAAGTGAGATCTTGGATTTAATTACCAAGGCCATTGATGAAGGCGGCTCTCCCCCGACCCGCGCTGAAATCGCCGCGCAGCTGGGTTTTGCATCCGCTAATGCAGCTGAAGAGCATTTACGCGCATTGGCAAAAAAAGGGTATATCGAACTGACACCGGGAACATCTCGCGGTATTCGTATTCCACAACGCTTTAACCAGACTCACAATCCAAATAAATATCGTCAGATGTCTTTGCCCTCTGGTGCGCTTCAACAACTTACACTGCCACTCATTGGTCGTGTTGCTGCAGGCTCTCCGATCACTGCTATCGAGCATATTGAGAAACAAGTACCGATTGATCCAAGCTTGTTTAGTAAGGGTGCAGATTATCTATTAAAAGTAGTTGGCATGAGTATGCGCGATGCTGGCATTCTGGATGGTGACTATCTTGCTGTAAGAAAAACTTCCGAAGTTCGCAATGGCGATATCGTAGTAGCGCGCTTAGATGATGAAGTCACAGTAAAGCGTTGGAACCAAAAGAAAACTGCAGATGGCATGGTGATTGAGTTGCAAGCCGAAAATCCAGACTTCAAAAATATCTTAGTGGATAGACGTCAACCGAACTTCGCCGTAGAAGGCCAGGCTGTTGGCCTCATTAGGGCTGGCGGTCTATAGGACTTGCCTCATAAAGCAAAAGGCCTCGTTTAGAGGCCTTTTTTTATTCTTTATTTTTTGCTTGGAGCAACTACGTTTGCATTCTTAGGGGATGCAGTAATGGTGATGATGGTCTTTGGCCCAGTAAATGGACCTTCATTTAATTCGATGGTTGATGTGCGGTCACCTTTAGTAAAAACCAAAATACTGGTTTTTGATTTCACAGCACTGATAGTTGTCCAACCAACTTTTGGATATTCGGCCTGAAAGAAGGCGTAGATATCGGTTGGTGTTTGCACGCCAGATAAAACTACACGACCCACCCAGTTATCACCACGACCAATGATTAAAGAATCCGAGCCAATAATTTTGGACGCCGCAGGCAATGGCATATCACCTAAGAGTTGCGTCTGAATTTCTTGCACTTCATTTGGCGTACCTGTTGGAGAATCGCCTGAGGATGCGCAGGCCGCCAAGAGCGCAGACAGCGCTAATGCTGTTGTGATTTTTTGAAGTCGTTTCAGTTGAATCATATTCTTGCCCTGGTAATCAATCTAAATTACTGGAGGCGCGTGAGGGAATCGAACCCCCGTACGAAGCTTTGCAGGCTCCTGCCTAACCACTCGGCCAACGCGCCATATGCTTGAATCAAAAATGGGAAGCTTTTTAGGGCTTCCCATCGAACTTGGAGCGGGAAAGGAGGTTCGAACTCCCGACCTATACCTTGGCAAGGTATCGCTCTACCAGCTGAGCTATTCCCGCATAACAGGGCAGTAGTTTAACAAACAATTTCCAAGAAGGCATTATTTGTCATTCGAACCTAAAAGCTATAAGCAATGAAGCTTAACAAAAGCCTTAATCCATCAGGCTTTGCAGTCTTTATTTCGATTTCTCAACCAGCTGCGGCAATGCCTTTTTCATGTAATAGAACATCGACCAAAGCGTCAAAAAGGATGCAATCCAGATTAACCAAGTACCTACTTGAGCGCAATTCAACCACCCAAATAGAGTGTCATTCAATAATAAAAAAGGAATTGCAATGAGTTGGGTGGTAGTTTTTAACTTGCCGACCATGTGTACAGCAACACTTTTTCCAGCACCCAGGAGTGCCATCCACTCTCTTAAAGCTGAGATAGTAATTTCACGACCAATAATGATTAAGGCCACCCAAACCTGGACTCGATCCATATTGAGTAGAACAAGCAATGAAGCAGCAACAATCAACTTGTCAGCTACTGGGTCTAGAAACTGACCAAATGCTGATTCTTGCTTCATGCGTCTGGCCAAAAATCCATCAAGCCAATCGGTGGCGGCTGCAAAAACAAAAATCACGGTAGCAGTGAGATTTTTATCAAAAGGAGTTAACCAGCTATTGGGCAAATAAAAGACTGCGACGACGAGCGGGATTGCGGCAACGCGCAACCAGGTCAGGGCAATAGGCAGATTAAAGGGCATAACTCAAGCATAAACCAATGTGAGCGCACATGGAAATCAATGTAACTGCCTGTAAATTTTCTCGGCTAATGCAGTGGATATTCCCTCGACGCTGGAGAGCTCTTCAATAGTGGCATTGGAAACACCACGCAAACCCCCAAAACGAGCAAGTAATTTTTGACGGCGCTTTGCACCAATTCCTTCAATCTCCTCTAACTGAGAAACCGTCCTCGCTTTGGAACGCTTTGCTCGCATCCCGGTGATAGCAAAGCGATGTGCCTCATCACGTATCTGGGCTACCAATAACAGAGCAGCACTATCAATACCAAGTTCAAGAGACTTGCGCCCATCCGCAAAAATCAAGGTCTCCAAGCCCACCTTACGCCCCTCACCTTTAGCGACGCCCACGATCAAGCTAATATCCATACCAAATTCAGAGAGAACTTGTCTTGCCATCTCAACCTGGCCTTTGCCACCATCAATCAAAATTACTTGCGGCACCTTCTCAATGGGGAGCTCTTGAAAGTTGGCATAACGGCGTTGCAAGACCTGACGCATCGCTGCATAGTCATCACCAGGGGTGATGTCATTAATATTAAAGCGACGATATTCACTGGGTTGCATTGCATTTTTGGAATACACCACACAAGAAGCTTGCGTAGCTTCACCAGAGGTGTGGCTAATGTCAAAACACTCAATACGCAACTGTTCAAGACTTTCTAACTCCAAAGCCAAGACATCAGCCAACGCTCGAGCTCTTGCTAATTGCCCGCCAGTCTCTACTAAACGCTTCGCTATCGCAATCTTAGCATTGCCCTCGGCCATCGCCAACCAATGCCGTCTCTGGCCCTGTGGCTGATGAAGAAAAGTAATGCGCTTACCAGCTTGTGCATTAAGTAAGTCATGCAAACCTTCAGGGGCTGATTGCTCAGACATATCTACAGCGCTTTCTTCTGGCGCTGCAATGTCGTCAACCAACTTTCTCAGGGGGTAATTCAGAATCAGTACAGGTGGAATTAAATTGGTTGTCGCCTCTCCATCACTAACCTTCTCCTCCAAATAATGTTGAGCAATAAATGCTTCGAGAATTTCAGTTGGTGGCGGCAGTTCTCCAGACGTTGAGCGTAGGCCCTTAGGGAAGTAGGCGCGATCACCCAAATGGCGACCACCCCGAATCATTGCCAAATTGACGCAAACTACACCCTCCATTTGAGCGACAGCAATCACATCCACATCGCCCTCACCATCAGCAACCATATCCATAGATTGCTGCTGCAAGACACTGGAGAGATCAGCGATTCGGTCTCTCAAGACTGCAGCCATTTCAAATTCCATGGCATCGCTATAAACGTGCATTTTCTTTTCAAGTTCGGAAAGGACGCGACTATGATCACCCTCCAAAAAACGAGTTGCCTGCGCTACATCCTGACCATATTGCTCGGCATTCAGACGGCCAACACAAGGTGCGCTACAACGATGAATTTGATGCAATAAACAAGGGCGACTTCGGTTTTTAAATACAGAGTCTTCGCAAGTTCTCAGACGAAAGACTTTCTGCAAAATCTGCACGCTATTACGCACCGCCCATGAATTTGGGAATGGCCCAAAGTAGTGATTACGCTTATCCGTTTTTCCCCGATAAGAGGCTAAGCGAGGAAATTGATGCCCCGTCAACATAACGTAGGGGTAGGACTTATCATCTCGAAAGAGAATATTGAATGGAGGGGCGAGCTCCTTAATCAGATTGTTCTCTAGAATTAAGGCTTCAGTTTCTGAGCGTGTTACTGTTGTTTCGTAGCGGGCAATTTTTCCCACCATCAGCTCTATGCGTGGTGAAAGTTGAGTTCGCTGAAAGTAGCTTGATACACGCTTTTTGAGGTTGCGCGCCTTACCGACATACAGAATATGTCCCGCCTCATCAAAGAAGCGATACACCCCCGGCAATCCGGGTAGCCGTTTAACATCCTGCTGAAGGGTTTCAAAAAGCGAATTGCTCATGCGTTGGGATATTTTCTGTCAAATCGTAGACAACTATGGTGATGCCGGTGTTTGCTGGCGCCTAGCAAGAAGCTTAACAAGTCTTCATGGCCAAGACGTGCGTATTTTCTGTGACGATCTGCCAACCCTTAATTTACTCGCTTCTGGTGTGGACCCTGAAATCAAGCGCCGCCTTGACATTCAGCCATGGGAAGCAAGTCATCAAAATAGCCGTCATCCGGTAGAAACACCAGACGTGGTAATTGAGGCATTTGGGTGCGATCTTCCTGAGCGCTACCTAGCGGGCCTGCTGATTGCCCCTAAAAAACCACTCATCATCAATTTAGAGTATTTGAGTGCGGAGCCTTGGATTGTGGACTTTCATCAGAAAGCATCCCCGCAGGCACATGGAATCCCAAAATACTTTTTCTTTCCTGGGTTTCAGGAAAATGCCGGCGGCATCTTGATTGACCCCATTCCTGAACAGCCATCCCTCACCAAGCAGCTAATCCCAGAGAGCCTCAAGTCAAGCTGGAAATTGTTACGACCGAAAACCAAATGCATCAGCATCTTTTGCTACCCAGGCGTGCCGCTCTTAAAATGGTTGCAGGATCTAGGGACTCTGGGTGAAAACTTCGATGTTGTATTAACACATGGTCAATTGGAGCAATTGCAGTTCAGCTCAGGTCATCCTAACAAAACACCCTCCTTGCCCAATTCCATTCAATTAATCTCCATTCCATTTGTTTCTCAAGATGAATACGATTGGGTGCTTTCTCAATGCGACTTCAATATTGTTCGAGGTGAAGATTCTTTTGTCCGAGCGCAGTTAGCTGGCAAGCCCTTCATTTGGCACATTTACCCTCAGGAAGATCGAGCTCACGAAATCAAGTTGGCTGCATTTTTAGACCTCTATCTTGAAGATGCGTCACAAGGGCTTAAACACACTGTAATCGCTGCCATGACTTGGGCAATGCCCAGTGAGTGGTACCACTCGATTGATGAATGGGGTGCCCATTCCACCGCTTGGCGAGTAGATTTGCTTGGAAAACAAGCTGATGGTGGCTTAGCTGCCCGTCTAATGGGCTTTGTAGCCTGATCTTAAGCGAAATTCGCCTGCGGGCGGTTACAATCTTGTTTTTGATAAAAACCGCAGAAAAATCAACTCTGCACCCAGGAATAGCAAGATGAAAACAGCACAAGAACTCCGCGTTGGTAACGTAGTCATGATCGGCACTGATGCCATGGTCGTTTTAAAAGCAGAATACAGCCGCTCTGGCCGCAACTCTTCTGTTGTCAAAATGAAATTTAAGAACTTGTTAACTGGTGCGCCTAACGAAGGCGTATACAAAGCAGATGACAAGTTTGATGTGGTGATCTTGGATAAGAAAGATTGCACCTACTCTTATTTCGCAGATCCAATGTATGTATTTATGGATGGTGACTACAACCAGTATGAAGTTGAAGCTGAATTCATGGGTGATGCATTGCATTACCTCGAAGAAAGCATGCCTTGTGAAGTAGTGTTCTATGAAGGCAAAGCACTCTCAGTAGCTATGCCAAACTCTTTGGTTCGTGAAATCATTTACACAGAGCCAGCAGTTAAAGGTGATACCAGCTCAGGCAAGGTATTAAAGACTGCAAAATTAGCTACCGGCTATGAATTGCAAGTTCCATTGTTCTGCAACACTGGCGACAAGATCGAGATTGATACTCGTACTGGTGAATATCGTAGCCGCGCTAACTAATTAGCTCGCTTGATAAGTAAAAGCCCGGCATGCCGGGCTTTTTTATTGCTTCGAATTTTTTACTCACAGACAAGTTCTACCATCTAGGCAATGAGCTTTAATTGCTGGAGTAAGCGTTTAGCGTGTTGGTATTGCGCTTCACCTTGTAGCTCATCCCAAGCAGGAGCAGCGGCAGTTGGCATCAAGCGATTTAATCGGATAGCAGATTCCGCCTGTTTTGCTTTAGAAACTTTCAACTGACTGAGTAATTGATCCGCAAGGTCCGGACGATTACAAATCAAGACAGCATCACACCCTGCCTCAAGCGCCATATCGGCACCCTTCACAACCGAGCCAGCAACGCTCGCACCCTCCATTGAAAGGTCATCACTGAAGATCACGCCTTCAAAGCCTAATTCTTGACGGAGAATGGAGTGGAGCCAAATCTTCGAAAAGCCTGCTGGATTCTTATCTACCTTGGGATAAATCACATGGGCTGGCATTACCGATGTCAGACTCAGATCCAACCACTCATAGGGCTTAGCATCATCATTCAGAATTTGCTTCAAGGGACGCTCATCGACCGGAATGGCCACATGAGAATCCGCTTCTGCCCAGCCATGGCCTGGAAAATGCTTGCCGCAGTTCGCCATACCAGCAAGGCGTAAACCTTCGTTCAGACTCTTAGCCAATGCGAAGGTAATTTGTGGATCACGACTAAATGCACGATCACCAATCACACCGCTACGACCAAAATCAAGATCTAGAACAGGAGTAAAACTAAAGTCCACACCACAAGCTCGCAATTCAGCAGCCAAGACATATCCACACGCAGTAGCAGCCGCCATCGCAATAGCAGCAGATTCAGCGGTATGTTTTGATTTATTCTTAGACCCCCAAAGTTCACCAAGCTTACGCATGGCTGGCAAATGGGTGAAGCCATCAGTTCTGCAGCGCTGAACACGTCCACCCTCATGATCAATCGAAATTAATACATCAGGTCTGAGCTTTTTAATCTCCGCAGTCAACTTGGTAAGCTGCTTGCGGTTAGCAAAGTTTCTGCCAAACAAAATTACCCCGCCAGTCAGCGGATGTAAGATTCGACGACGATCTTCTGCGTTTAACTCAAGCCCAACAACATCTAAAGTAATGGGGCCTGGTTTCATAGTCGACTTACTCATATATTCCTCGGTATATAGATGGTGTATTGCTGTATTTATCTTTGTGTAACGATGACATGGGCAATTGCCATATCCTGCTCATCACTAACGGTGACCTGAGCCTCCCAGTTTTTTTCCTGCATAAATTGCGCAAGTGCACCTAAATAGGAAGTAACCGGTTTGCCACTAGGCTCGTTGAGTGTTTGCAAAGAGCGCCAAGTCATTGGCATTCTCATGCCCAAACCAATTGCTTTGGAGAATGCTTCCTTTGCTGCAAAGCGCGTTGCTAAAAATGCAATACCCCGCTTGTGATTTCTGGCTAACCGATGTTTAAAAACCAACATCTCATCTGGCCCAAGAATTTTTTCAGCCAAGCGTCCATTGGTACGATCGTAAGCAGCTTGAAGCCGCTCGATCTGCAAAATGTCTGTGCCTATACCAATGATCATTTGATTTTTAAATATTAAGCGTTAGCTCTACCCTGATTCATCAGAGCTTTCATGTCGGTAATTGCCTTTTGCCAGCCCTTAAAAAGGGCTTCAGCAACAATAGCATGGCCAATATTGAGTTCAGAGAGCTCCGCAATGGCAGCTACCGGCATCACATTACCCTCATGCAAACCATGGCCTGCATTAACCCTCAGACTAATACCCTTTCCAAACTGAGCGGCTTTTCTGATGCGCTCCAGCTCTTGAGTCTGCTGACTCCCTGAGAGATCAGCATAGCGCCCGGTGTGTAACTCCACTACCGTTGCACCAACATCTTTAGCAGCTTGAATTTGCTTTTCTTCGGGATCAATGAAAAGGGATACCCGAATGCCAGCAGCCTTTAATTGCATCGTAGCGGCTTTGACTGCCTCGAAGTGACCGACAACATCCAGTCCGCCCTCAGTAGTGACCTCTTCACGCTTTTCAGGAACAAGGCACACATCGTGCGGCTGAACCCGGCAAGCGATATCGATCATCTCAGGAGTAACAGCGCACTCCAAGTTCATTCGCGTCTGAATCAATGGGCGCAATGCCATTAAATCAGCATCCTTAATATGGCGACGATCCTCACGCAAATGCAAGGTAATCAAATCGGCACCAGCTTCTTCGGCCAAGCGTGCTGCTTTTAAAGGATCGGGATAGACCGTGCCACGCGCATTGCGTAAAGTGGCGACATGGTCAATATTGATACCAAGCTCAAGTTTTGATTGGGTATTCATTAAGTAAGATTACTAGATTTTCTTCAAGTCAATCAAAATTTGACGTGTTGTAAGCACTTGATCCTGAAGGTGCAAGCCCAACAGGAAGCGCATTAACTGTTTGCTTTCAGAAAGCGTCTCTTGATCAGAAAAGTCTCCTGCTGCAATGGCCAACAAGGATTTGCCGCTTAAGACTGGCCAGTGGCCCGGATCATCACCTTGCGCCGGTCTGACGCCGCGCTCGGGCTGATAAACATATTGCTCATTTGCAATGGGGGCACTATTGGTTTCCACGCAACGATCCAGCGCTGCTGCGTATCCAGTCTCTTGCAAAAGTGTTAACTCGAAAGGTCGCAGAATTTCTTCTAAACCTTTGGATTCAAGTTTAAGATTAGATAAAGCAGAAATAGTATCGGTGTAATGGTCGTAAAGTTTTTCATAGTCATCCTCACGAGCGAGAAACTTGACTAACAACTCATTGAGATAGAAACCACAAAGTAATGCATCGCCCACTAAGGAGGGTGTGCCACCTACCCATTCCGACTTCGTTAAAGTCCGTAGTTCAGACTTACCGCTCCACGAAACCAATAGCGGCTGGAAACGCTGCAAGACCGGACGCAATACTGAGTGTGGACGCTTGGCACCCTTAGCAATTAAGGCCATACGACCATACTGCCGAGTAAAGACATCCAGAATTAAACTCGTTTCCTTGTAAGGAATACTGTGCAATACAAAAGCAGGTTCATCAGCAACACGAATGGAGGCCATGAATAATTACTCTAGTCCTTGCGCCCGTAATTCAGCACGATCATCCGCCCAGCCACGTTTGACCTTGACCCAAGTCTCTAGAAAGACCTTGCCGTCAAAGAGCTTTTCCATATCAATACGTGCATCGGTTGAGATCTTCTTCAATCGCTCACCCTTGGCACCAATAATCATCGCCTTATGGCTATCGCGATCGACCAAGATTGTTGCTGCTATCCGACGCATCTTACCGTCCATCTTGAACTGATCAATGACTACTGTGCTGGTGTAAGGCAATTCCTCGCCAGTAAAACGGAAGACCTTCTCACGCAGGATCTCAGCAGCCAAGAAGCGCTCACTGCGATCGGTGATGGTGTCGCCATCATAGACTGCTGGTGCCTCAGGCAAATAACCCTCGAGTACATCTAATAATCTTTCGACATCCCCAGGACTCTTGGCACTCATCGGCACGATTTCGGCGAACTCACACTTCTGATCTTCATGACCACCTAATTCACACCAAGGGCGAGCCATGTCTTTAATAAAGTTGAGTAGCGCTTGATCCCGCTCAGAGGGAGTCTGAAAGCGACTATTAAATAAATCCAATTTATTTAAAACTAAGACAACGGGTAAATCATCCGGCAGTAATTTCAAGACTTTCTTATCATCTTCACCAAAGTAACCAGCCTCAACTACAAAGCACGCCACATTCACATCTTGTAAAGCGGTAGTTACCGTACGATTCAAGGCCTTGTTGAGGGTATTCATCAAACGAGTCTGAAAGCCTGGCGTATCAATAAATATGAACTGCGCCTCTTCACGATTCTGGATGCCTAGAATACGGTGACGTGTGGTTTGTGCTTTACGCGAAGTAATGCTGATCTTCTGTCCAACCAAAGCATTCAAGAGAGTTGATTTACCCATATTGGGACGGCCAACAATGGCGATAGTGCCGCATCTAAACACGATTAGCCCTTCAGCTTAAGATTTAACTGCTCTTCGGTCGCTACTTTTTTCGCTGCATTCTTTTTAGCTGACCGAGTCTTTTTAGGCTTACCTAATGCCTGTGGCAAGGCTTTGAGTGCGGCTATTAAAGCGATCTTCGCGGCCGCCTGCTCTGCTGCACGTCGAGACGCGCCCTCACCCTTAACTGATACCTTGAGGTTTGGTATTAAACACTCCACCTCAAATTGCTGATTGTGGGCTGCGCCACTGGTGCCAGTAACGTTATAGGTGGGTAATGGCAACTGATAGCTTTGCAAACACTCTTGCAGCAAAGTCTTATCGTCTTTACCTAAGGTCTTGGGATCGACATTTGCCAAAATGATGGAATAGAGTTTGCGTAAACAAGCCTTAGCAGCATCAAATCCGCCATCTAGAAATATTGCGCCAGTAACTGCTTCAAGAGTGTCAGCCAAGATGGATGGGCGACGGAAACCACCGCTCTTCAACTCACCCTCACCTAAACGTAGGTAGTCGGACAGCGATAAAGTTTGTGCAATCTCGTAGAGCGCCTGCTGCTTGACCAAGTTAGCCCGTACGCGAGAAAGATCGCCCTCATCTAGATCTGAGTAACGCTCATAGAGCATTTCGGCGACAACGCAATTAAGAATAGAGTCACCTAAAAACTCAAGGCGCTCATTATTCTTCTTGCTATGACTGCGATGCGTAAGAGCTTGATTGAGTAGCTCTAGTTTTTTAAACGTGTAGCCTAGTTGCGCTTGCAGCGGTGCGGTTTCGATAGCGGCGCGGGCGTTCATGGTCTTATTCGAAGCCGCCAATGCGACCTAGATTCCCAAGATTCAACCAAACAAAAAAGGCTCTACCTACGATATTTTTATCCGGTACAAACCCCCAGTAACGAGAGTCAGCACTGTTATCGCGGTTATCTCCCATAGCAAAGTAATGCCCCGCAGGTACAGTGCAGGTGAGCCCTGCATTGATATATTGGCAGCTTTCAAATCCTGGGAAACGCTCTGCAGGAAACATGCCGGCGGGGCGATCAGGATCGTTCAGAATTTCATGTTTATTGCCACCTAAATCTGCAGGAAATGATTCCTCGAAGCGCTTGGCGTAACGCATATTTTCTGGGTCGAGATAAGCCTCTCCACCGCTATATTTCAAGAGCTGACCATTGACCGTTAAGCGCTTGTCTTGATAGGTAATGGTATCGCCTGGCAAAGCTACGACGCGCTTAATGTAATCGACTGACTCATCGCGTGGGTAGCGAAACACCACGACATCACCGCGCTTTGGAGAGCCTAGATCAAGCACTTTCTGATTGATGACTGGCAAACGAATTCCGTAGGTGAATTTATTCACCAGAATGAAATCACCAATCTGTAGAGTTGGGATCATGGAGCCTGATGGAATTTTGAATGGCTCCACAAGAAAAGAGCGCAGCACAAAGACCGCGCAAATTACTGGGAAGAAACCAGCCGTATATTCCAGCCATAGAGGCATACGATCAATACCAGCTACACGTCTTTGCGGAGCAAAGTAATAACGGTCGGCAACCCAAGCAATACCCGAGACTACTACCAAGATAAAGAGAATGAGGGCAAAGTTCATTAGTCGTCTACCTGCAAAATGGCCAAGAAGGCTTCTTGTGGAATCTCCACATTACCTACTTGCTTCATGCGTTTCTTACCTTCTTTTTGCTTCTCTAACAGTTTGCGCTTACGAGAAATATCACCACCATAACACTTGGCTAATACGTTCTTGCGTAAAGCTTTGACATTTTCACGAGCAACGATATTGCTACCGATTGCCGCCTGAATAGCTACATCAAACATTTGACGCGGAATAATGCCGCGCATCTTCGCAACCACTTCACGTCCGCGATGCTGACTATTACTACGGTGAACGATCACAGACAAAGCATCTACGCGCTCACCGTTAATCAAGATGTCGACCTTGACTACGTCAGCTGGACGATATTCTTTGAACTCGTAATCCATAGATGCATAACCACGGGAGATGGATTTCATTTTGTCGAAGAAGTCCAACACAATCTCCGCCATTGGCAACTCATAGGTGAGCTTCACTTGGCGACCGAGGTAATTCATATCCATCTGAATACCGCGCTTTCCAACGCACAGGGTAATGATCGCGCCCACGTACTCTTGCGGCATATACAAATTGACTGTCACGATCGGCTCAAGAATCGTATTGATCTTACTAGCCTCAGGCATCTTTGATGGGTTATCTACAGACAAGATGCTGCCATCAGATTGCTCTACTTGGTACACCACTGTTGGAGCAGTGGTGATGAGATTCATGCCGTACTGGCGCTCTAAGCGCTCTTGCACGATCTCCATATGGAGTAAGCCCAAGAAGCCGCAGCGGAATCCAAAACCAAGCGCTTGTGAAACCTCAGGCTCATATAAGAGTGAGGCATCGTTTAATTGTAGCTTCTCTAAAGATTCACGAAGTTGATCGTATTCACTCGACTCCACCGGATACAGACCCGCAAAGACCTGAGGCTTTACCTCTTTAAAACCCGGTAACGGTTCTGTAGCGGGAACTCGACCTTGCTGTCCAGGGGTATGCGTAACGGTGTCACCCACCTTTGCAGCCTTTAACTCTTTAATGCCAGCAATCACGAAGCCTACTTGACCAGCAGACAACTCAGGACGATCTACAGACTTTGGACTAAATACGCCCACGTGTTCAACCAGATGGCTTGAACCATTGGCCATCAAAGTAATTTTTTCTTTTGGTTTTAATGTGCCGTTTACAACCCGCACCAACATCACGACGCCAACGTAGTTATCAAACCAAGAATCAATAATCAAGGCTTGCAAAGGATCTGCTGCATTGCCTTTAGGTGGAGGCACTCGTGCAATCATCTCTTCGATGACATCTTGCACGCCTAAACCCGTTTTAGCTGAACAGGTCACCGCTTCAGAGGCATCAATGCCAATAACATCTTCAATTTCTTTTTTGGCACGATCAGGATCTGCTTGTGGCAAATCAATCTTATTTAGTACGGGCACTACTTCAACACCCAACTCCAGCGCCATGTAGCAGTTAGCCACTGTTTGAGCTTCAACACCTTGACTGGCATCCACCACTAACAATGCACCTTCACATGCTGACAAGGAGCGACTCACCTCATAGGAGAAGTCAACGTGCCCCGGCGTGTCAATCAAATTGATGTTGTAGGTTTTCCCATCTTTTGCTTTATAAGTCAGCGCTGCTGTTTGCGCCTTAATGGTGATGCCACGCTCTCGCTCAATATCCATTGAGTCCAGAACTTGTGCTTCCATTTCACGATCAGAGAGTCCGCCACAGAGTTGAATAATCCGATCAGCGAGCGTTGATTTGCCGTGATCTATGTGGGCGATGATAGAAAAATTGCGGATTAAATCCATAGCGTCTTATGTGGTCTTCAAAAAACGCCTTGTCAGAACGCACCACGATGATGCGCTGCAAAAAGCCGTCTTAAAGGGATTGTAATGGGTGGCGCCAACTTAGTGCCAAACCCGTTTATTTCACCCAAAAACCCCGGTTTTGGCTTATTTCGGCCTTACTGGAATAATCATGGTGCTATCGGCTCTACGGACAAAAACTGGCACCGACTTATTGGTATCCAAGCCCTTCACCAGGCTTTCAAACTGCTTAATCCCGGTAATATCCACGTCCGCAATCCGGATGATGACATCCCCAGGGCGAACGCCAGCACGTACCAAAGGACCTTCCCCAAGACCAGTAACCTCAACGCCACCGCGGATATTAAGCTCCTTTTTCTTACTATCTGAGAGCTCAGACACTGCTACCCCCAGAGAGTTGGCGTTTCCGCCGCCTGAACCGGGGTTATCCGACTTCTTCACAGCGGCCTGACCTGCTTCGGTATCCACAACTGAAACCATTAAGTCTTTGGTGGAGCCTTTACGCCAAACTTGTACGCTGGCACTAGTACCCGGCTTAGTATCACCAACCGCTCTAGGAAGATCTGTGGATTTACCAATATCACGGCCATTGAAACTGAGAATGACGTCGCCTGACTCAATCCCACCTGCAGCTGCTGGACCGCCTGGCTCAACATTACGAACATAGGCGCCGCGTGGCTTACCCAGCCCAAGGCTCTCAGCAATTTCTTTAGTCATCTCACCTAAAGCCACACCAATACGACCACGTGTCATTTTTCCGTTGGTGCGCAATTGATCCGCCACACGCATTGCCTCATCAATCGGAATAGCAAAGGAGATCCCCATGTATCCACCAGAGCGACTGAAGATTTGTGAGTTAATGCCAATCGCCTGCCCAGCAGTATTCAATAACGGCCCACCCGAATTACCTGGATTTACCGCTACGTCAGTTTGAATAAAAGGCAAGTAGTCACCAGTGTCACGACTCTTAGCAGACACAATTCCTGCAGTCACAGTATTTTCTAAGCCAAATGGGGAGCCAATAGCTAGTACCCATTCACCCACTCTCACCCGAGAAGAGTCGCCCAGAGGCAGCTTCGGCAAATCACGCGCATCGATTTTGACAACTGCCACATCAGTACGCTTATCCATGCCCAATAACTTGGCCTTGTACTCCCGCTTGTCAGTCAAGGTAACGTAAATAGTATTTGCACCCTCAACCACGTGCGCATTGGTCAAGATTAAGCCGTTGGATTCGATAATGAAGCCGGAGCCTACACCGCGATCAGCCTCTTGAGGTTTGCCCGAGTTTGGTTGAGCTTGTTTAGGCCCGCTAGGTAACCCTGGAATAGGCACACCGAAGAAGCGACGAAAGAATTCAGCCTGCTCTTCCGGCATACCAGGAAAGCCGCCCTGAGCTTGTTGCTGCATTACTTTTTCAGTAGTGCGGATATTGACCACGGCTGGACTAGCTCGCTCAACTAAATCAGCAAAATCCGGAATAGAGACGCGTGGGCTCTGGGCATAGGCCTGAGAAATCATTGCGAATTGCCCCAAGCTAAGGATAGCCAAGAGCGCAATAAGGTACTTTTTCATAATGCTATAGACCTGCTTGGTAAAAACCAATAATTGAAGAAACGAAGAAAGGAAAAACCTAATCTGTATATTAGGTCAGTTTGCCAAAAATCAAGGTACCGTTAGTACCCCCAAAGCCAAAGTTGTTTTTGACGGCATGGTCAATCTTCACATCACGAGCTGTATTGGCGCAGTAGTCCAAATCACACTCAGGATCTTGATTAAAAATGTTGATTGTTGGCGGAGACTTCTGGTTATGTAAAGCCAGAATAGTGAAAACAGACTCCAAGCCACCAGCACCGCCTAAAAGGTGGCCAGTCATTGACTTGGTGGAGTTAATCAAAGTCTTCTTAGCATGATCGCCAAGAGCAGCTTTAATCGCACCCGTTTCGTTCTTGTCGCCCAAAGGTGTCGAAGTGCCGTGGGCGTTAATGTATTGAATCTGATCGGCATTCAAACCAGCATCGCGCATTGCGTTAACCATGCAACGACGTGGGCCATCCATATTTGGGGCAGTCATGTGATACGCATCACCACTCATACCGAAGCCCAAGAGCTCACAGTAGATTTTTGCACCACGGGCTTTAGCGTGCTCGTACTCTTCCAGCACCACAACACCAGCACCCTCACCTAGAACGAAACCATCGCGGTCTCTATCCCATGGACGTGAAGCTGTTGCAGGATCGTCGTTACGAGTCGATAGTGCGCGTGCTGAAGCAAAGCCACCAACACCTAGTGCAGAAATCGTGGATTCAGCGCCGCCGGCAACCATCACATCAGCGTCACCGTACTGAATTAAGCGTGCTGCCAATCCAATGCTATGCAACCCAGTAGTACAGGCAGTAACAGCAGCGACGTTTGGACCTTTAAGACCAAACAAGATGCTCAGATGACCAGAAATCATATTAATGATTGAGCCTGGTACAAAGAATGGGGAGATACGACGTGGACCGCGAGCTAACAACTCAGCGCCAGTCTCTTCAATCATTGGCAAACCGCCAATGCCTGAGCCGACCATCACGCCAACGCGCTCAGCGTTCTCTTCAGTTACTTGTAAACCGCTATCGCGAATAGCTTGCGTGCCAGCAGCGATACCGTAATGGATAAAGGTATCCATGTGGCGCGCCTCTTTGGCAGAAACATATTCTTCGACATTGAAATCTTTCACCTCACCAGCGAAATGCACGCTCAGTGGAGTATGGTCAAACTTCGTGATGGTAGCGATGCCTGATTTGCCCGCAAGCAAATTAGACCAAGCTACATCAACCGAGTTACCAACTGGTGAAATAAGGCCTAAGCCGGTAACGACAACCCGGCGACGGCCATTTGATGCTGACACAGTAAGAGCTTTTAACTAAGCTAGGGAATTAACCCTGAGCTTTAGACTGAGCAAAATCGATAGCGAGCTGAACAGTAGTAATTTTTTCAGCTTCTTCATCCGGAATTTCAATTCCGAATTCGTCTTCCAAAGCCATTACCAATTCAACAGTGTCAAGAGAGTCTGCGCCCAAGTCATTCACAAAAGAAGATTCATTTTTGATATCTGCTTCTGCGACGCCTAATTGCTCAGCGACGATCTTCTTAACGCGTTGTTCGATGTTATCCATTAATTCCCCCAAGGGTTGTAAAAAAACGATGAAAAGAATTTTATCAGCTTGGCGGGCCGAATTAGCAAATCCGCCAAAAAATGATCAAATTTCTGCTGTATTTTTAGGCTAAATAGAGGCCGCCATTGATATGTAGGGTGTTACCCGTAATGTATCCAGCCGCCGGAGACGCCAAAAAGGCTACTGCCTGGGCCACATCTTCTGGACTACCCAGACGTGCCAAAGGAATATTCGCTTTTAGGGCATTTTGCTGTTCTTCGCTCAAAGCACGTGTCATATCGGTATCAATAAATCCAGGTGCAACGCAGTTCACAGTGATATTACGGCTACCAATCTCGCGAGCCAAAGCGCGGGTCATGCCGGAAACCCCTGCTTTTGCGGCAGCGTAATTGGCCTGCCCAGGGTTACCCATATGACCAACGATTGAAGTGATATTAATAATGCGGCCACCACGTGCTTTCATCATTGGGCGCATAACTGCCTGTGACAAACGGAAAACCGCACTTAAATTGGTGTCGATAACATCAGTCCACTCGTCAGTTTTCATGCGCATGGCAAGGTTATCGCGGGTGATACCGGCGTTATTCACCAAAATATTGATGCCACCAAAATCCTTGACGATCAAATCAATAATGTCTTCGCAAGCCTTTGGGTCAGTCACATTCAACACTTCACCGCGACCACCGCTCGCTTGTAAACGTGCATTGATTGCTTTGGCACCATCTGCAGAAGTCGCAGTACCAATCACCTTGGCACCACATTTCACTAGCTCATCCGCAATGGCTTGACCAATACCGCGTGATGCGCCGGTTACCAATGCAATTTGTCCGCTTAAGTCGAGATTCATATTTGTCTTCCGTTGTTTCTCTATTGATTCTTACCAGTTTCTTGCTTGTTTCTTACTTATTGCTTATTTGTATTTTTACTTTACTGTAGCCAAAGCTTCGGTGAGGCTGGCTTCATCAAAAATAGGAATGCCAACAACATGCTCATTGATGCGCTTAGTCAATCCAGCCAATACCTTGCCAGGACCACATTCCACTACCTGAGTGATGCCCTGTTGAGCCATGGCATTGATCGTCTCTTGCCAACGCACAGGTTTTGCAGCTTGGCGTACCAAAGCATCTTTGATAGCTGCCGGGTCATTCAACACATTGACATCAACGTTATTCACTACAGAAATAGTAGGAACCTTAAATTCAATATCGGCTAAGTAACCTTTAAGTTTTTCAGAAGCAGGTTGCAGCAAGGATGAATGAAACGGTGCAGACACGGGCAATGGCAGAGCGCGTTTTGCGCCAGCTGCCTTGAGAAGCTCGCAGGCCTTAGTCACCGCATCGCTACCACCAGCAATTACTACCTGTCCTGGCGCATTGAAGTTCACCGCCTCAACTACACCGCCCGAGGCTGCAGCAGCTTCAGCACAAACTGTCTTCACAATCGCGTCATCCAAACCTAAGATCGCAGCCATGCCACCCGTACCAACTGGTACAGCTGTCTGCATGGCTTCAGCACGAAAGCGCACTAATGGCACAGCATCTTTAAAAGAGATGACGCCGGCAGCAACTAGAGCAGAGTATTCACCCAAGCTATGGCCAGCCATCATCTGAGGAACCGCACCACCAGAGGCCAACCAAGCGCGATAAAACGCAATCGCCGCAGTCAACATCACGGGCTGTGTATTGGTTGTTAAAGACAATGCCTCTGCAGGGCCCTCAGCAATCAGTTTTGCAACATCCTCACCCAAAGCTTCTGAAGCTTCTTGTAAGGTCGCGCGAACTTCAGGGCGATCGGCAATCGAATTAAGCATCCCAACAGATTGGGAGCCTTGGCCAGGGAATACAAATGCAAATGTCATAGGAATAATCGCTGAATAATAGTTGTGAATGTATTTTTAGCTTTAGTACTTCGCTTTATTACTTCGCTTTAGTACTTAATAGCTGCCGCGCCCCAAGCAAAGCCACCACCCACACCCTCCAACAAGAGGTGTTGACCGCGTTGAATTTGACCAGAGCGTACGCCAACATCCAAAGCAAGTGGAATGGATGCAGCAGAAGTATTGCCGTGCTCATGCACAGTCACAATCACTTTATCCATCGACATACCCATCTTGCGGGCTGTGCTCTCCATGATGCGAATATTGGCTTGGTGTGGCACCAGCCAGTCAATTTGTTCTGGCTTAAGATTGGCTTTTTCTAAAGCCTCATGCGCAACTTGTTCAAGCACTTTGACGGCCAGTTTAAATACCGCAGGCCCGTCCATAGTTAGGTAAGCGGAGCCTTCTACACCACCCTGCTTTGCGCGCCCCGGAACACAGAGGATATCGCGTTGACTGCCGTCAGCATGCAAGGCTGTTGCCAAAATGCCCGGCTCCTTCGAAGCCTCGAGAACCACTGCGCCAGCACCATCGCCAAACAAAACAGAAGTAGTGCGATCTTGGAAATCCAAAATGCGGGAGAAAGTTTCTGCGCCGAGAACCAATACTTTTTTGTAAGTACCAGTACGAATAAATGCATCCGCAATCGCAAGGGCATAAGTAAATCCAGCGCATACCGCCTGGACATCAAATGCTGCGCAATTGGTGTGAGCGCCCAACTTATCTTGCACTACACAAGCTGTACTGGGGAAGCCACCCAAATGATCCGGCGTTGATGTTGCCAAAATAATGAGGTCGAGATCTTCCGATGTGCAGCCAGCTGCTTCTAATGCGGCTTCTGCAGCTTTGACTGCCAAGTCACTAGTGAGTTGATTTTCTGCAGCGAAGTGACGTGCAGAAATTCCGCTACGAGTCACAATCCATTCATCACTAGTCTCAAGACCAATCTTCGCTAAACGTTCAACGAGATCTTGATTGCTTAAGCGTTGCTCCGGAAGATAACTTCCCGTTCCCGCTATCCGTGAATAAGTACTCATGATTATTTTGTCTCCGCCACAAAAGCTTGTGCGATACGTTCTACCATACGATTTTTTGCTGCTTCATAAGCGCGATCAAGTGCAAAACCAAATGCAAAACGATCCGCTGAGCCGTGACTCTTGATTACACAACCGCGCAAACCTAAGAGTACCGCACCGTTATAGCGACGATGGTCAACACGCTTACGCACACGCAACAATGGCACCATGGCGCAGATGGCCATTAACTTCGTAAGCCATGATCGATTGAACTCTTCTTTGATCAAGCCACTCATCATCTTGGCCAAGCCTTCGCTTGCTTTGAGAACAACGTTGCCAACGAAACCATCGCACACCACGATATCTGTGGTGCCCTTAAAAATATCATTACCTTCTACGTTGCCATAAAAGTTTAAATTTGTTTGACGCAGCAGCTCACTCGTCTGCTTAACGACTTCATTGCCCTTAATCACTTCCTCGCCAATATTGAGAAGACCGATTGAAGGGTTTTGCGTGCCATCCACCACCTGCACCATCACGTTAGCCATTTGCGCAAACTGCACTAGGTGCATCGGTTCGCAATCGGCATTCGCACCGAGATCGAGCATCGTAGTACCACGCCCTTTTTCATTAGGGATCGCAGTGGCAATCGCAGGACGATCCACGCCTTCGAGTGTTTTGAGAATGTAGCGGGAAATCGCCATTAAGGCGCCCGTATTGCCAGAAGAGATGATTGCATCAGCCAGACCTTCTTTGACCTGCTCGATAGCAACACGCATGGAAGAGTCTTTTTTACGACGTAATGCCACCTCAATGGGGTCATCCATCAACACAACTTCACTAGCGGGAATAATTTGAATGCGCTCTAAGGGCGCCTTTGGAAATTGACTCAAGGCTTGCTTGAGTGCTTCCGGATTGCCAACCAAAGCAATCTTCACATCAGCATGTTTTTCGAGAAAATCGCAACAAGCGGGGACTGTAACAACTACCCCGTGATCTCCGCCCATGGCATCGATAGCAAGAGTGACGCTCATAAAATAATGTATTGCTGCGAGTGGTATTTTTCAAAGAAAAAAGCGGCTTTTACTGGAGCCGCTTCTATCTTTTAGACTAAAGAATTAGTCGTTTTTGGTTTTAACAACTTTACGACCACGGTAGTAGCCGTTTGGTGAAATGTGGTGGCGCAAGTGAGCCTCACCAGTTGTGGCTTCAACAGCCGTAGCAGGTGCGGTCAAAAAGTCGTGCGCACGATGCATGCCACGTTTGGATGGGGATTTTTTATTCTGTTGGACGGCCATATTGAACTCCTAAGCAAGGCGACATTCTAGCATGTAAATTGAGCTAAATGCTTGATTAATTGATAAAACCCGTTTGAAATGGCGCGCCCAATAAAGCAGGTCAAATCAGTTTTTCTTCATATTTTTCAATATGTTAAAGGGATTCTGAGGCTTTTCAGTGGGATCTCCAGCATCACCGCCCTCCCCGAATGAAGAAGCATGTGGCTGGCAAGTCCCGTCTGGATGCTTAGGAATCAAGGGCATAGACAAGAGAATTTCATCTTCAATTAGACCTAAAAGGTCAAAGTGCTGGCTTGCCACCAAAGGCTCCTGCTGATCATCCTCTATCGGAAAGGCATCCGCCTCAGCTTCTGTCGCCACCATCACAAATCGACTCTCTTGCGCCAAATCGAGGCCACAATCCTGCAAACAACTCTGGCAGACCACGTGAATATGACCTTTAACAGCCAATTCCAGAATTTGTTGCGGCTCAGAACCCGGAGAATCTGCAAAACGGGTCTTGACCTGCCAACGGAAGCCATCGCCCGGCTCGATGCTAGAGGCCTCCTCAGCCAGTCTCGGCAAAGCAGAAATCTCTAAAAAACCGGTACCTTGATAGGATTGGGGGGCACAAAAATCAATCCGACTCAAAGCCTTAGGATCGGTGGATAGCTCAACTTGAGGTAAAACTTGATTACGATTCATGACATCAGTCTAAATGAAGGCTTCAGCGAAAGTACAAGTAGTGATGAGCAATTCTGCAAAAAAACTAATTCTGGCATCTACCTCGGTCTATCGTCGGGAGCTCTTAGAGCGCCTACGCATCCCTTTTGATGTCATCTCGCCCAAGGTTGATGAAACCCCCCTTTCTGGTGAAAGCACTGTGGATCTAGCCTTGCGCTTAGCTAAGGAGAAAGCTGCAGCAGTGGCTAAAGATCACCCTGAAGCTTGGGTCATTGGCTCCGATCAAGTAGCGGACCTTTGTGGTGCGGCGATTGGCAAGCCAGGAAACTTTGAGCGCGCCATGGCACAACTACAGCTAATGCGTGGTGCAACAGTCACTTTTCAAACAGCGCTATGTCTAATGCATGGCGCTGTCGAAACAACAATCAATATTCCTACGGAAGTTACCTTTCGCAAACTGGGCGATGATGTTCTAGAGGCATACCTCCAGGCTGAAGAACCCTATGACTGCGCTGGTAGCGCCAAGTCTGAAGGCTTGGGAATCTCACTATTGGAGTCCATCAAGAGCGATGACCCTACTGCATTAATTGGCTTGCCGTTAATTGCGCTGAGTGGACTCTTACGTGACGCTGGTTTTGTCATTCCAGCAAAGAAATAAAAAGTGAAACTAAGTCAATGAGTTCAACCTTAGGCACCCTCTTTTTAATTCCCAATACTTTGGGCGATGATTCACGTGTAGAGCAGTTGCCTTGGGTTTTGCCAAGTGAAACCATTGTCCAGACTGCCAAGCTCACCAACTGGATTGTTGAGGATGCAAAAACAGCCCGTGCTTTTTTAAAAGCAGTCGATAGCGTTTCACCTTTAGCCTGCACTATTCAAGAAATGCAAATGAGTGAGTGGCGTGGCGTGGCGCGCAATGCTAAATATGGTGATGCAGTTAAACCCCTAGATTTACTTAAGCCACTGATTGCTGGGAAAGACATGGGTCTCATGTCAGAAGCGGGTGTTCCCGGCGTTGCAGATCCCGGTGCAGAGCTCGTACTGGCTGCTCATAAGTTGGGCGCCAAAGTAAAGCCAATGGTCGGACCAAGCTCTATTTTGTTGGGCCTGATGGCGAGCGGTTTGAATGGTCAGCGCTTTGCGTTTCAAGGCTATGTTCCGCATGATGCGCAAGATCGTATTGCACGACTGAAGCAGCTGGAAGTGGAATCTAGAAAATTACAACAGACGCAAATTTGGATTGAGACACCCTATCGCAATACTGCGATGCTGATGGCCTGCCTGAATGCGCTGTCCCCGCAATCATTATTGTGTCTTGGAATGGATCTCAGCCTGCCAAGTGAAACGATTACAACGCTATCAATTGCAGATTGGCGTAAGCGCTTCCCCAACGAAGCTGCCTGTGCTTCATTACAAAATAGGCCAGCAGTATTTCTATTGCTGGCCTAAGCGTTTTAATTGTTACCCAATTGATCTATCGTTTTTTACTTTAGATCAGGCGTCTTAATTAAGGCCTTGCCAGCTGCAGCGCCAACTTCAGCACCAAAACGTTTAGCTACACGCTCAGCAAAATTCTCTTTCATGGTGTAGTCAAGAATATCCGGCGCTTTAAAAATGTCGCGCGCAACGGTCTCTACCGTTCCATAGCCGTCCACTAAACCAATTTTGATGGCTTGCTCACCATTCCAAACGCGGCCCGAGAACATCTCTGGGGTTTCTTTTAGACGGTCGCCACGACCTGCTTTGACCACGGCAATAAATTGCTGATGAATCTCATCGATCATCTTTTTAATCATTTCGACTTGCTGAGGATTTTCTTTAGAGAACGGATCCATCATTCCCTTGTTTGACCCTGCCGTAATCATGCGACGAGTTACACCCAACTTATCCATCAAGCCAGTGAAACCGAAGCCTTCCATGATCACGCCAATAGATCCAACTAAGCTAGCCTTATCCACCAAAATTTGATCACCAGCAACTGCGACGTAGTAACCACCCGAAGCGCAGATATCCTCCACAACAACATAAAGTGGTTTGCTTGGATAGAGTTTACGTAAGCGATGTATCTCATCATTCATCATGCCCGCCTGCACTGGAGAACCGCCGGGACTGTTAATTCGCAAAACTACGCCAGCACTGTTTTCATTTTCAAATGCAGCAGTGAGTGATGAGTTGATATCCAAGGCATTGGCCATTGAGCTTGAAGAAATCTCCCCTTCTAAGGTGACCAAGGCAGTGTGCTTCTCCATGCCCATACCGCGCCCAGGCAGGTGAAAATCAAATACTGCAAGCACTACGCCAATAAAAGTAATGAGGGTGAGGATGCGAAACACTGCTTTCCAGCGACGCGCCTTGCGAGTCTCTTTTAAATTCTCTAGCAATAAATGCTCAAGCGCTTGACGCTCCCAATTTTGATTGGCGTTCTCGGATTGATTTTGATCCATCTTTTTAATCCTTAGTTACTAACTAGTTTTTAACAGTGAGGTTCTCATTAAGCCATTGACTCAGTTGCATAACGTCATCCACATGAATTAATGATGGTGCCTCTTTTAAAGTGCTTGGAGGGTGCGCGCCATAAGTCACTGCTACCGCATCAACCCCGGCATTAGCTGCCATATCCAAATCATGCGTGGTGTCCCCAATCATGAGCATCCGACGCATCGGCACTTGCATCACATCTGAAAGCTCTAGAAGCATTCCAGGGTGAGGCTTAGAAAAAGATTCATCTGCGGTACGGGTTTCATGAAACATCTGCTCTAGCTGATGATGCTTTAAGGAGCGATCTAATCCAACACGTGATTTACCTGTAGCGACGCCTAGCAAGTAACCATCCTCGCGCAAGCTTTCTAACAGCTTACGAATTCCCGGAAATAAATCAAGCTCATGATCCTTGGATAAGTAGTGGTAACGAAAGCGCTCAGTGAGCTTGGGGAAGTGGGCCGGCTCAATCCACGGCACCGCCCTTCTCAGCGAGTCCTGAATACCTAAACCAATCACTGAGCTCGCTAGGGCGTCATCAGGCTCTTTAAAGCCCAAGTCGCGACAAGCTTGCTGTATGCAGTTCACGATCGTCGGCGTGGAATCCATGATGGTTCCATCCCAGTCCCACACAATCAGGTCGTAACGTCTATCGGGTTTTTGTTCTTTAATCATTCTCAGCAGTGTGAATCACTTAGCTTTTTTCTGCAGGCACTTCAAAGTTTTTCATCATTGCCGTAAATTCAGAGGGCAATGGTGACTCAATTCGCATCTTCTCGCCAGAACGTGGATGAGTAAAGCCAGCCAAGTGGGCATGTAGATACAAGCGTTTTGATTTCACAAGCTTGTCTTGATCTTCAAAGCCATATTTATCGTCACCCAAAATGGAGTGGCCCAATTTTTGAAGGTGTACACGAATTTGATGAGTGCGCCCGGTTTTCAGCTGGGCCTCGGCCAAGGTGATTGCCACATCACCGCGCTTCATGACTTTAGTGACGCGAAGAGCGGTATGGCTTGGCAAGCCATCTGGATCAACGCGCACTCGGCGCTCACCATTAGCCAACAGGTATTTATGTAAAGCAAATTTCAACTGCATGGTGCCAGCACCTTGAGCGATCTCCCCATGTGCCAGCAAGTAGTAGCGCTTGTCAGTTTGACCTTCGCGGATTTGGCGATGCAACTCCACCAAAGCGCTACGCTTTTTAGCCAAAAGTAATACGCCCGAAGTATCTCGATCTAAACGGTGAACTAATTCCAGAAACTTGAGCTCTGGACGGGTGATGCGTAATGTTTCAATAACGCCTAAAGCAATACCAGAGCCCCCATGGACCGCCAAACCTGCCGGCTTGTTCACTATTAATAGAGCTTCGTCCTCGAACAAAATGGGCATTTTGTCAGAATAGCCTTGCGCCCGATTCTTGGTTTGGGCGGTATTGACTGCCGCCATTTGAGCGGGCTCAGCGATCCGAACCGGAGGGACTCTGACCACATCACCCTCAATCAGGCGGGTAGTCGGCTCAGCCCTTTTCTTATTCACCCGAACCTCGCCAGACCGAATAATCCGGTAAACATGGCTTTTGGGGACCCCTTTGGCCCAACGCAAGAGGTAATTATCCAATCGCTGGCCAGCCTCTTCAGGACCAATGGTCTGAAGCTGCACAGCAGCTGGAGGGGCGGTTTTTACCGGTGAAGGCTTGGAAATGGGTTCGGATTTCATGATTTATCTCTCTTGCCACCTCGACAGAGGTCGACAAGGGACTCAACAATACCCCATTGTCGTTCAACTTGTGCCGTATAATCAACGCTCTAGCCAATTTATTGGCTTGATCCCAACCTGAACTCAGGTTTGAATCGTGGAGCTTGGAGTCGCCCTTAATAGACTCCCGGGGTTGCCCCTCCCCCGTTGTAATGAGGCGCAGGGTTGGTGTGCCGTATGCCGCGACCCGCGATTAGAAGACAGTTTTCAGGCGCGCGCCTGCATTGATGACCTAAAGGAGGTCTCTGCGGCGATCGTCAAGTGTGGCACCGGTTTAACAACATTTGAACTTGGTGTACCAGGCAGTAAATGTCTGGATTTGTTTGATCCACACTCCAAAGCCGCCAATGGGCTATGCCCCAAGCGGTATATAACTTGTCCCCTAACGCAGCGCGCAGCGACACACTCCCAATAGGAGAGTGTTATGAAACGCATGTTATTTAATGCAACTCAACAAGAAGAGTTGCGAGTTGCCATCGTCGATGGTCAAAAACTCATCGATATCGATATCGAAGCTGCCGGTCGTGAACAACGTAAAGGCAATATTTACAAAGGTGTTATTACCCGCATTGAGCCTTCGCTCGAAGCTTGCTTTGTAAATTACGGCGAAGAGCGCCATGGCTTCCTGCCATTTAAAGAAGTTGCACGCACCTACTTTAAAGAGGGTATTGATGTCCGTAATGCCTCAATTAAAGATGCTTTGCGCGAAGGCCAAGAAATCATTGTTCAGGTAGAAAAAGAAGAGCGCGGCCAAAAAGGCGCTGCCCTAACCTCTTTCGTCTCTCTAGCCGGCCGCTATTTGGTATTAATGCCAAATAACCCACGTGGTGGTGGTGTTTCTCGCCGCATTGAAGGTGAAGACCGCCAAGAACTCCGTGAAGCAATGTCCCAATTACAAGTACCGGATGGCATGAGCATCATTGCTCGTACAGCTGGTATTGGCCGTGACGCCACTGAATTGCAGTGGGATTTAAGTTACCTCATGCAGTTGTGGACAGCGATTGATGAAGCCGCCAAAGGCAATTCAGCGCCACTATTGATCTACCTCGAATCCAGCTTAGTGATTCGTGCGATTCGTGACTACTTCCAACCAGATATCGGCGAGATCCTCATCGATACGGATGACATCTACGAGCAAGCTGCAGCCTTTATGTCTGTAGTAATGCCGGATAACTTACCTAGAGTGAAGCGTTACCAGGACGATGTTCCATTGTTCTCCCGCTTCCAAATCGAGCATCAGATTGAGACTGCTTACTCACGTACTGTGCCATTGCCATCTGGCGGCGCGATCGTGATTGACCACACTGAAGCTTTGGTTTCAGTGGACGTTAACTCTGCACGTGCAACTCGTGGTTCCGATATTGAAGAGACTGCTACTCGCACTAACTTAGAAGCCGCCGATGAAATCGCCCGTCAAGCACGTTTACGTGACTTGGGTGGCTTGATCGTGATCGACTTTATTGATATGGAATCGAGCAAGGCACAGAAGGATGTTGAAAATCGCCTGCGCGATGCTCTGCGTCACGACCGTGCTCGCGTTCAAATGGGCAAGATCTCTAAATTTGGCTTGATGGAAATGTCACGCCAGCGTTTGCGCCCTGCCCTCTCTGAAGGTAGTCACGTAACATGTCCTCGTTGTAATGGCACAGGTCATATCCGTGATACCGAATCTTCTGCATTGCAAGTCTTGCGAATTATTCAAGAAGAGGCAATGAAAGAAAACACTGCCGCTATTCATACCCAGGTTCCAGTCGAAGTGGCTGCATTCTTGCTCAATGAGAAGCGCGCTGAAGTCATCAAGATTGAGACACGTTTCAAAGTCAATGTCTTGATGATTCCAAACAAGCATTTAGAAACCCCACATTACAAGCTTGAGCGTTTGCGTCATGACGATCCACGTCTTGATGACCAAAAGGCGAGCTATGTGATGGCTGAAGAAGCTGCTGCCGAACTCGAGACCGATACTGCGGTAAGCCGTAAAGATGCCGACGTTAAAGTTCGTCCTGAAGCTGCTGTAAAAGGCATTACACCAAATGCACCAGCACCAGTAAGTCAGCCACGTCCTGCACGTTCCGATAAAGCTAACGCTGACACTGCAAGCACCGGTGGATTCTTTGGCTTCATTAAGAGCCTATTCTCTTCAGCGCCTGCACCAGAAGTGAAGCCTGCATCTAGCGCACCACGTGGTCGCAATCAAAATAATCGCAACGGCAATAACCGCAATCGCGGTCGTCGTGGCGAACGCAATGATCGCGGTGAGCGCCCAGCTGAAGGTGCCGAAGGTACAAACGCTCCACGCGAGGCAGGCTCAGGTAGAGGCCGTCAAGATGGCCGTAACCGCAATGGCAATAACGGTAATCGCAACCAGAACAATCCAAAACCAGAAAACCCAGCTGCGGTAACTCCAGCCACTGAAGCTGCGCCTGGAACCGATGCAGCTCCTAGCGCAGATGGTGAAGAGCGTCGTGGTCGTGGTCGCAACCGTCGTGGTCGTGGTCGTGGTCAACGTGGCGAGCGCACTGAGTCTAATGGTGATGCGGCAATTGCTTCTGTTGTTGCTGTAGCAACTTCATTCTCAGGCCCACCAGTTGGAATGGCTGGAGCATCTGCTTCAATGCCAATTCAGAATATTGCTCAAAGCTTTGGAAACACAGTTGCGCCTGCATCTTCGAATGAAGTGAAAGATCGTGCACCCCGCGCACCTAGAGAGCCAAGAGAGCAACGTGCACCGCGTCAAAGCAATCGCACTGATAATGCTACTGCACCTGCCCCACAGGCAGTAGCAAGAGCAGCAGCAGCTCCGATTGAGGTGATCGCTAAGCCAATGCCTGAGCTTCCTAAAGTTGCCTTCCAGGCGCTCGAGGAGACTCCATTGCATAGCGTTGTTCAATCTGCCGGCATGGTCTGGGTTGCAACTGACTCTAGCAAGCACCAAGAAGCGCAATCGCAAATCAAAGCGGAGCCAGAAGTTTTGCCAATGGGCAGAGCCCCTAAGGCTCCTGTTAGTTTGCAAAATGGTCCAATGGTTTTAGTTGAAACCGGCGGCCAAGAAAAAACGGTTTAATTGAATTTCTCCAGACTGCTATTTATCCCACAAGGATATTTGGCAGTTTGGCAGAAACACCGTTTCACAGCCATAATTAGACATGGTTGAAAAAGTAATCCCCATACGTTTAGATGAAGGCAAAGGCCTGACGCCGTCCATTCCTGGACAGCTTGTTGCCGCCAGTACTTCAACTAAAGATACTCGGGGACGTCCTCTACGTGATTTACGAATCTCCGTAACGGATCGATGCAATTTCCGCTGCACCTATTGCATGCCCAAGGAAATTTTCGATAAAGACTACCCCTACCTTTCTCACAAGGAATTACTTAGTTTTGAAGAGATCACTCGCTTAACGAATATCTTTTCCTCTCTAGGCGTAGAAAAAATTCGTCTGACTGGCGGCGAACCTTTGCTGCGCAAAAATCTTGAAGTGCTCATTGAAATGTTGGCCAAAATTCGCACTACAGATAATCAACCCCTTGATCTAACACTCACTACCAATGGCAGCATTTTGCGCAAGAAGGCGGCTGCATTAAAAGCGGCAGGCTTGCAGCGCCTGACTATTAGTCTTGATGGGCTGAACGATGAGATCTTTAAGAAAATGAATGATGTCGACTTTCCCGTCACGGATGTACTCGATGGAATCGCTGCAGCTCAAGAAGCTGGCTTTACCAACCTCAAAGTGAATATGGTTGTGAAGAAGGGTACAAACGATCAAGAAATTATTGGCATGGCCAAGCACTTCAAGGGTAGTGGCGTCACGCTACGCTTTATAGAATTCATGGACGTAGGTAGCTCTAACGGCTGGGATATGTCTCAAGTACTTCCCTCGCAAGAAGTGGCCAATCGTATCAACGCGATCTTTCCGATAGAGCCTGTTGAAGCTAACTATCCGGGTGAAGTGGCTCAGCGCTGCCGCTACGTAGATGGCTCAGGTGAAATTGGCTTTATATCTAGCGTGACACAAACCTTCTGTCACGAGTGCACGCGTGCTCGCATCTCTACCGATGGTCAACTCTATCTTTGCTTATTTGCAAATGAAGGTTTTGACTTCAAAACTCTCCTGCGTTCTGGCAGAAGTGATTTGGAAATTGCTAATGCCATTATGTCCACATGGTCTGGACGCAATGATCACTATTCAGAGATTCGAGGATCTAACACCGCTGGATCGAACTCGTCACGAAAAGTAGAGATGTCTTACATCGGCGGCTAATGATTACTTCAGCACAAATTACCGGACTCATTCTGGCGGGCGGGCGTGCCCAAAGAATGGGTGGCATAGATAAGGGCTTAATTCCGTTTCACGGCAAACCCCTGATTGAATCTGCCATTAGCAGACTCAAGCCTCAAGTCAGCACCATTTTGATTAATGCCAACCGCAGTATTACGAAATATGCATGCTACGGATATCCAGTACTCATGGATGAAACCCCCGACTTCTCTGGACCATTGGCTGGATTTTCAATCGGGCTAAAGCATTGCAAAACACCCTATTTACTAACATCGCCTTGTGACTCCCCCTTACTGCCAATCGATCTCGCCCAAAATATGGCGGCTGAACTTGAGGAAAATAATTTAGAGCTTGTCTTTGCCTCCTCAAAAGAAGATGACGGAAAAGTATGGGCGCAACCTGTTTTTTGTTTGATGAAGAACAGTTTGCAAGATTCTTTAGATGCCTTTTTGAGTAAAGGAGATTTAAAGATTGACCGCTGGTTTAAGGAATTGCGATCCGGCACGGTCGTCTTTGAAAACCCCCAAGTCTTTGCCAATGTCAACACACCCGATGAGTTAGCGGCCTTAGAAAGAATATCTCCATGTCCGACCTAAAGCGTCTTCCTCCAAGCGATCCGATTTATATCAGTGGCTCACTGCACGTCGACCAAGCTCGTATAGCGATTTCGGATTTAGTGAAGGACCTGCTCGCAGAATCTCACGGGAGATCTGAGCCTGATGCCATTGAATGCATCACCCTAGATCAAGCAATTAATCGCATTCTGGCGAAAGACCTACTCTCGCCGATTGATGTTCCGGTTGCTGATAACTCAGCCATGGATGGATTTGCATTTCATGGTGATTGTCTTGGCAATAGCGAAGATCTTGTTACTTTAAAAGTTGTGGGCACTGCGTATGCTGGCAAGCCCTATGAGGGCAGCATTGCTTCTGGCGAATGTCTCAAAATTATGACCGGCGCCCTGATGCCGAGTGACTGCGACACCGTGATTCCCCAAGAATTTACAGAACTCTCAATCCCAAGTGATAGCTCGGTGGTTTCATTCAAACAAAACCAAGTGAAGCGCGGAGAAAATCGCCGCTTACGTGGAGAGGACTTACAAAGTGGCAAACCTGCCATTACTGCAGGGCGTTTATTGCGACCTTCCGATCTGGGTCTAGCCGCCTCCCTTGGCATCTCCGAACTACACGTCCATCGCAAGTTAAGAGTGGCCATACTTTCTTCAGGCGATGAATTGCGCCCACTAGGACAAGCTTTAGAGGCTGGCAATATTTATGACAGCAATCGCTACAGCTTGATCGGACTACTCAAACGTCTTGATCTAGAAATCATTGATTGCGGGATTGTGCGAGATGACCCAGCATCACTGAAGGCTGCATTTATAGAGGCGGCCAGCAAAGCCGATGTACTCATCTCATCTGGAGGAGTTTCCGCCGGCGAAGCAGACTTCACCAAGCAAATCATGCAAGAACTCGGTGATGTAGGATTTTGGAAGATTGCGATGCGTCCAGGTCGACCCATGGCTTTTGGAGTACTCAAGCCAGTTCAGGAAGCTAAGCATAAGACGCTCTTCTTTGGCTTGCCCGGCAACCCAGTAGCAGTCATGGTGACTTTCTACCAGTTTGTCCGTTCTGCTCTACTGCAACTCAACGGCGCAAGCCAGACAGAGCCCCCAATGATGCAGGCGATTGCAGAGACCCCCATTCGGAAACGCCCTGGACGGACAGAGTATCAACGCGCCATCTTGGTGCGCGGCCCAGACGGAAAACCCACAGTCAAACTAACTGGCAGCCAAGGTGCTGGAATTCTACGATCGATGAGCGAAGCTAATTGCTTTGTCATTTTGTCTCACGAGCAAGGAAATGTTGCTGCTGGTGACTGGGTAGATGTGGCGCTTTTCGATGGACTGCTTTAAGATTGCACCTCATGAAACTCACCAAAAAAGAAATTGCCTTCGTAGATCCAATGCATACCGCCAAAACTCTGGTTCTGGTTTACCTCTGCTTCTCTGTACCGATTGTGTTGCTGGCTTTGTTTGTAGCCTTCATTCGTGACGGTGCCATTCCTGGATTTACCGTTCTCTCCGCATTAATTCTTAATGCCTTACTTGGTTTCGCTTTGCTCTGGATTGCCTGCAAGGTTTACAACTGGGTAGCAGGTAAATTTGGTGGTATTGAATTAGCACTGCGCGAGCTCCCAGAAGAAATCGAAGCAGACTAAGTTTTAAACACTTCAGCATTAATTAAGCTGGGCGGCCTCTTTCCGTCAAGCGCTGCTCGTAAATTATCTATCGCAAGATCCACCATCGCTCTACGTGTTTTTTCTGTAGCACTTGCAATGTGCGGTGCCAACACGATATTGCTGCACTTCAGCAACTCTGGATGCACTTGAGGTTCACCTTCAAACACATCTAATCCAGCTGCAAATATTTTTTTGCTTTGCAATGCTTGCGCTAATGCCGCATCATCCACAATACCGCCACGGGCAATATTAATCAGAGTTGCGGTGGGTTTCATCATGGCAATTTCTGCAGCGCCAATCGTGTGATGGTTTTGAGCCGTATAAGGCAGCACCAAGACAACATGGTCGGCAGTGCGAAGTAATTCTTCTTTAGAAACGTAAATGGCACCACAAGCTTTTTCATCAGCATCCGAGAGATGACTGCGGTTGTGATAAATCACCTTCATACCAAAACCAAGCGCACGTTTAGCAATACCTTGGCCAATGCGACCCATTCCAATAATACCAACGGTGCTGTGATGTAAATCCATACCTAATGGATTATTCACAATCGACCACTGATCCCACTTGCCCGCTCTAACCCAATGTTCTGATTCTGTAATACGCCTTGCAGTTGCCATCAATAAAGCAAAACCAAAATCTGCTGTTGTATCCGTAAGAACATCAGGGGTATTTGTAGCCATGACACCGGCTGCAGTAATTGCTGGGACATCAAAATTGTTATAGCCAACAGAAATATTAGCCACCACCTTTAAATTTTTCGCTTGAGCAAGGGCCGACGCATCGATCCGCTCACTGCCTGCTACCAAAGCCCCCTCCACCTCTGAAAGCGCCTTTTGTAGCTCTTCTGGGGTGAGAATTTTGTCGGACTGATTAGATCGAACCTCATAAGATTCCTCCAATTTGGCTAGCGCCTCAGGAAAAATCGCTCTAGCGACCAAAATCTTTGGCTTAGTGGAAAGTGTGGAGGTATGTGCTGGAGTATTCATAGCGTGACTTTACCTCAAGTAAATTGGCGCTTTTGAGTGAAAAATAGGCTGATTCGGCTAAAATTGGTGTTTTATAACTTTGCAGCCTATTCATATGGGCTCCTTACCTGTAAACCATCATGACTTACGTTGTTACCGAAGCCTGTATCCGTTGCAAATACACCGATTGCGTTGATGTCTGCCCAGTCGATTGTTTTCGTGAAGGCCCCAACTTTTTAGTAATCGATCCGGATGAATGTATTGATTGCGCAGTGTGCGTACCTGAGTGCCCGGTAAATGCGATTTATGCAGAGGATGATGTTCCAGGGGATCAACAAGCATTCATCAAATTGAATGCAGATTTGTCGCCTTCATGGACATCCATCACCAAATCCAAAGCTGCATTGCCAGAAGCCGAAGAGTGGAAAGACGTTAAAAATAAACTCGACCAACTGGTAAAGTAAATTGCACTCCCCCATTGAAACCGATGCAGTCATTATTGGCGCCGGTCCAGTGGGACTCTTCCAAGTCTTCGAGCTTGGACTCCTAGAAATTAAAGCGCATGTCATTGACTCATTACCTGAAGTAGGCGGTCAATGTATTGAACTCTATCCAGACAAACCAATCTACGACATTCCAGCGATTCCGGTTTGTACTGGTCGCGAGCTCGTTCGCAATCTGCTCAAACAAATAGAGCCGTTCAAACCACAGTTCCACCTCAATCAAGAGGTTTCCACTTTCGAGAAGCAGGCCGATGGCCGCTTTTTGATTCGCACATCCCAAGATCAACAATTTTTGAGCAAGGCTATTTTTATTGCTGCTGGCGTTGGTGCATTTCAACCACGCATACTCAATTTAGATGGCATTGAGGCATTTGTAGATAAGCAGGTCTTCTATCGCATCAGAAATCCTGAGCAATTTGTAGGCAAGCGTGTGGTGATTTGTGGTGGTGGAGATTCTGCTTTGGATTGGGCATTACATTTTGTTGATCAAGCGGCAAGCGTGACACTCATTCATCGCAGGGATGAATTTAAAGCGGCACCTCAATCGATTACAAAAATGCACGCTCTTTGCGCGGCTGGCAAGATGGAACTCATCATCGGGCAAATTACCGGACTTGAATCCTCTAATGGCAAGCTCACGGAAATTGCTCTCACCAATATTGATGGTGAGATTCAAAATGTTGACTTAGATGCGCTCTTATTGTTTTATGGCCTCTCGCCTAAATTGGGCCCTATTGCTGACTGGGGTCTCGATATCGATCGCAAGCAAATTGCTGTGGATACGACTTGCTTTCAGACTAGTACGCCCGGTATTTACGCCGTTGGGGATATCAATATCTACCCTGGCAAGAAAAAACTGATTCTTTCAGGCTTTCATGAGGCAGCCTTGGCGGCTTTTGCAGCAGCGGCCTATCTAGCCCCTGAAAAGCAGATTCAACTCCAGTACACCACCACCTCCCCAAAGCTTCATAAAGCGCTTGGGGTAAGTCCACCGACATTCGAGTAAGCTCCTAATATCACCGAATCATTTAGCTGAATATACCTATGCGCCAATATCACAACCTCATGAAGGAAGTCCTCGAAAAAGGCATCCAAAAATCCGATAGAACCGGAACCGGAACTATCTCGATCTTTGGTCATCAGATGCGCTTTAATCTGGCCGAAGGCTTTCCGATGGTCACCACTAAGAAGCTCCATCTCAAGTCCATCATCTTAGAATTGCTTTGGTTTCTTAAAGGCAGTACCGATAACAACTGGCTCAAAGAGCGTGGTGTTTCTATTTGGAACGAATGGGCAGCCCCAGATGGCGACTTGGGCCCAATTTATGGCTACCAGTGGCGTTCATGGCCAGCTCCTAATGGTGAGCATATTGACCAAATCGCTGAAGTTGTAGAGACCCTCAGAAAGAATCCTGACTCACGTCGCATTATTGTTTCTGCGTGGAACGTAGCTGATATTCCTCGCATGGCTTTGGCGCCTTGCCACGCCTTCTTTCAGTTCTATGTTGCTGATGGAAAATTGTCTTGCCAACTATATCAACGTAGTGCGGATATTTTCTTAGGCGTACCTTTCAATATTGCTAGCTATGCCCTACTGACGCACATGATGGCTCAGCAGTGCAATTTAGAAGTGGGTGACTTTGTATGGACTGGTGGTGATTGCCATCTCTACAGCAACCACTTAGAGCAAGTTGATCTTCAGCTATCTAGAGACTTCTTCCCGCTGCCTAAGCTGAATATTCTACGTAAGCCAGATTCCATCTTCGATTATGAATTCGAAGATTTTGAAATCGCCGGCTATGAATCCCATCCTGCCATTAAAGCTCCTGTAGCTGTTTAAGAAATTAGATCCTCATGACTGCAGCTAAGCATCCCGCTATCTCAATGATTGTTGCCCGTTCACGTAATCACGTGATTGGCCGTGATAATCAAATGCCTTGGAAGATTTCTGCTGATTTGCAGTTCTTCAAAAAAGTGACCATGGGCCACCCCGTCATCATGGGTCGCAAGACTTGGGAATCCATTGGTCGGCCACTTCCTGGACGCCGCAATATCGTGGTGAGTCGCAATGCGGATCTCAAGTTGACTGGTGCGGAAGTAGCCAACTCACTTGATGCAGCACTCGCCACTTTGAATGAATTCACCCGCGTATTTGTGATTGGTGGAGAACAACTCTTTACTCAAGCTTTTCCCAAGGCAGATCGCCTTTACATTACCGAGATTGATATCGATGTAGATGGTGGCGATACCTTCTTCGAAGTTCCTAATCAATCCGAATGGAAAGAGATTGAGCGCACTCCAGCATCCGAAGGTGAGATTACGTTTAATTTCATTACGCTTGAGCGTAAATAGAAAAATTACATCCCATTAAAAGCCGTTTTATTCAATTACCCTCAACACTAGGGCTACAAAATGCATCTCTTAAGCTGCATCACTCTCGCATCAATCTGCTTACTTTCCGCCAGCCAAATAGCTAATGCCGCCGGGAATGCCGATACTATTTTTTATGGTGGCGATATTGTCACAATGAATAAATCTCAGCCTGCAGCGGAAGCTGTTGCCATTCAGGATGGAAAAATCATCCAAGTTGGCTCACTAGCTAAGCTCAAAGCTGTTCAAGGTAAAGATACCAGGCTAGTTAACTTAAATGGTCAAACTTTAATGCCAGGTTTTGTTGAGCCTCATGTACATATCTTTGGTACGGCGTTCTCTGAAGAACTTTGGCAAAACATGTCGAACTTCGAGATGCCACATGACACTTTAGATAGTTTAGTTACAAAGCTGACAGCGAATAGCAAGAATGTTAAAGATGGGGAGTGGATTACTGCGTTTGGCGTTGATCCCTCAAGGACCGACCCATTTATGGCTGAGTTGACGGCTGATATCTTGGATAAAGTATCCACAACTAAGCCAATCTTTGTCATGAACCAAAGTATGCATATTGCCTATGTAAACCATAAGGCTTTGGAAATGGCGGGGATTACTGACTCCACTCCAGATCCTAAGGGTGGCAGATTACTTAAAGATAGCAAGGGACGTCTAACGGGTGTAGTTTATGAGGTACCAGCCTTTTATTTGTTCTTAAAAAAGATGCCTGTACCTAACCAGAATTTAATTGAACAAGCGCTTGCAAAGGTTGGTCAGAAAATGGTGCGCAAGGGTGTTACCACTTCAGCAGAAATTTCTCTCGGCGCTTACCTTGGTGTTGACAAAGAAAATGCTTTATTAAACGACATGACTCACAGCGGTAAGCTGCCTGTTCGTGTCAGAGGCTATATGTATTCAAACGCATATCCACTGACTAACAATAGCTATAAGCCAGGTCAAGGCGATGATGTCTATAAACTTATTGGCGTCAAGATTGTGTCGGATGGATCCGACCAAGGCCTCACTGGTGCGATGACTAAGCCATACAACTATCCAGCTGGCACCACCAATACCGGCAGCCTCAACTTTACTGATCAAGAACTCTATGATCTTGCTAAACCAAGATTTGATCAGGGTTGGCAAATCTCCGTACATTCCAATGGCGATAGAGCAATTGAGCAGACTCTCAATGTGTTTCAGAAATTAGTTGCTAAGCCAAGTGACGCTAAGAGTAGATTAAGAATTGAGCACTTCACAGTTCCTACTGAGGCACAGATTGCAAAAGCAGCAAAACTAGGCGTTGTTCCTGGTTTTACGATTGGACATACGGATTATTGGGGTGAAGCATTCCACGATCATCTGCTTGGGCCAGAGAGGGCTAATCGAATTGACCCAAGTGCAAGCCTGATTAAGAACGGCATGCATTTTGCATACCATAGCGACTCTCCAGTTTCTCCTATCCACCCATTGAAGTACGCCTCCGAGGGCGCTTCACGACTTTGGCAAGTAGCGCCGCAAAAGGTGTTAAACGTAAAGGAAAAGGTATCCATTAATGATGCTTTAAAGGCGGTCACTATTGATGCAGCCTATCAGCTCAAGATGGATGACAAAGTTGGATCTATCGAGACTGGTAAGTATGCTGACTTTGCCATCGTTAATAAAAATCCTATGAAAACAGATGCCTATAAGATTAGAGATATTGAGGTGAATGAGACTTGGGTTAATGGAAAACAGGTATTCAAGAAGCAGTAAATTTTCTACATCTGCCTTGTAAGAAAAGCCACTCTAGGGTGGCTTTTCTTTATCTACAATTAATGCCCCGCCCTCAGACTCTGATCATCATAGCTTCTTCGCAAAACTGTATTGCGCAAATGCCTGCTCTGCCACGTTAAACCACTGCGCCTCCATGTTTCTGAAGGCTCGATAGTCATCAAAAATTTTCTTGAACTGGGGATTCTTAGCAGACTCTTCAGCATAAGTTTCTTGACTAGCCTTAAAGCAGGCATCCATGACTGAGGTATTGAACTTGCGCAAAACTGCACCACCTTGAACAAGGCGCTGCAATGCCGGTGGATTCAAAGCATCGTACTTGGCACACATATCAGTATGGGCTTCAAAACACGCTGCCTGCCATGCCGCTTGGTATGAAGGCGGCAGTGCATCCCACTGCTTCTTATTCACCAAGAATGAAAGCCCGGCCGCACCTTCCCAAAATGCAGGGTAGTAATAATTTTTAGCTACTTTCGCTAGACCTAATTTCTCATCATCATATGGGCCCACAAATTCAGCAGCATCAATTGTGCCTTTTTCTAGAGCTGAATAAATTTCACCGGCAGGTAATTGTTGTGGCACTACACCTAACTTAGCAAGTACCTGTCCAGCAAAGCCAGCGATACGGAATTTAAGCCCCTTGAGATCCTCTGGAGACTTAATCTCTTTGCGGAACCAGCCACCCATCTGAGTCCCGGTTTGCCCGCCCAAGAAGTTCACGATGTTGTAACTTGCATAGAGCTCACGCATCAACTTCATGCCATTGCCATGCAACATCCAAGCAGATTGCTGGCGTGCCGTCATACCAAAAGGTGCGGCAGTATCAAAAATAAATGCACTGTTCTTGCCTAAGTAGTAATAGCTAGCGGTATGGCCACACTCCACTGTACCGTTTTGAACTGCATCTAATACCTGCAGAGCAGGAACTACTTCACCAGCAGCAAATACTTTGACATTGAACTTGCCATCCGTTGCTTTGCGCAAGGCATTAGCAAAAACTTCTGGCGTACCAAACAAAGTATCTAAAGATTTAG
This sequence comes from Polynucleobacter sp. AP-Ainpum-60-G11, assembly GCF_018688375.1. Lineage (NCBI taxonomy): Bacteria > Pseudomonadati > Pseudomonadota > Betaproteobacteria > Burkholderiales > Burkholderiaceae > Polynucleobacter > Polynucleobacter sp. AP-Ainpum-60-G11. Next base: position 1,419,746 of record NZ_CP061318.1, read on the forward strand.
GAAAGCTCGAGACCAAACGCCAATTGAGGGTTGGCAAGCTCTGCGCAATGGATGGGGCGGCTAACGCTGCTGCGCCTGCGCCGATAGTGGCTTTCTTTAAAAAGGAACGTCTTTGCATCTTCTTCTCCTCCAAAAAATTATTTATTTCTTTTTTATTTATGTTTTTATATTTTTTACTATTGCTATCTTATTTACCACCAACCGTCATGGATCTAATCAGAATAGAGCCCGTTTCTTTGGTTCCGCGGATTAATGAATCGCTACCAATCATCTGAATATCCATCAGCATATCGCGCAGATTACTAGCAATCGTAATTCCTTCTACTGGGTACTGGATTTCGCCATTCTCCACCCAGTAACCAAATGCACCGCGAGAGTAATCCCCAGTGACGTAATTCACACCCTGCCCCATGAGCTCGGTAACCAACAAACCAGTACCCATTTCTTTTAAGAGTGCGGGTAATCCGCCTTTAGGCGTCTTACGACTTTGTAATGTCAGGTGATGGGAGCCACCAGCGTTGCCAGTAGTTTTCATGCCAAGTTTTCTGGCGGAATAGGTAGACAAGAAATAACCTTGTAGTACACCCTTATCGACCACCGTCCTTGCGCTTGTTTTTACGCCCTCCTCATCAAAAGGAGCGCTACCTGTCATTGACTTCAGGTGAGGGTTTTCAAAAAGACTAACGTGCTTTGGTAAAACTTGTTTACCCAAACTATCCAATAAAAAACTGGAGCGACGATATAAGGCGCCGCCAGAAACAGCCTGCACTAATCCACCCAATAAGCCGGCAGCCAAAGGTGCCTCAAAAATCACCGGGCAGCGACGAGTAGTGAGCGATCTTGCTTTAAGACGTGAGAGAGCACGTTCTGCCGCGTATTTACCAATCGCGGCTGGATCAGCCAATTCTTCAGGAATACGCGAACTGGAATACCAATCATCACGCTGCATAAGTGCCTTTTTGCCACCCTCATTTGCAATCGGTGCGCAAGAAATATAGTGGCGTGAGAATGGATAGCCGCCCATAAACCCATGGCTGGTCCCCATCATGAAATGCGCATGATGTGCCGATACTGAAGCACCATCGCTGTTTTTAATTTGTTTACTCACTGCAAAGGCAGCACCTTCAGCAGTACGTGCAATATCAATTGCTGTTGCCGAGTCTAAATCCCACGGATGAAATAAATCTAAGTCACGTGGATGTTTTTCAAGCAGCTCTTTTTCAGCAGGCCCCGCACAGAGATCTTCAGCCGTATGCTGGGCAATATGGTACGCAGCCTCAACAGTAGCCTTTAAGGAATCTTTAGAGAAATCACTCGTACTGGCATTACCGCGACGATGACCCAAAAAGACCGTTACGCCAACCTGTTTATCCAAGCTTTGCTCAATCGTCTCGACCTCGCCTTTGCGAACGGTGACAGATAAACCTTGACCTTCAGAGACCTCAGCTACAGCATCGGAGGCACCCCGCTTTTTGGCCTCTGTGAGCATGAAATCAATGATTTCTTGAAACTGATTTGATGAGTATGTAAACATGCCCTAATAATAGCTAGAATAGAAACATGAAGCATACCGAAGCCTGGAAAAGATCCACCCCCAACGAAATCAAAATTGGCCTGATCTCCATCTCCGATAGAGCAAGTAAGGGCGTCTATACCGACGAAGGCATTCCTGCCCTGCAATTGTGGCTACAAACTGCCATTAGCACCCCCTGCGTCTTTCATGAGCGCCTCATTGCTGATGAGCAAGAGGTTATTACTGAAACCATCGTAGAACTGACCGATGATCTGGGTTGCGATTTAGTCCTCACCACAGGCGGTACAGGCCCCTCTCGCCGAGATGTAACCCCAGAGGCCACAATGGATGCTGGAACGCGGGAAATGCCCGGATTTGGCGAGCAAATGCGTCAAATTAGCCTGCGCTTTGTACCTACTGCAATTTTGTCCCGCCAAACAGCTGTTTTACGAGAAATCGAGGGGCATACCGCCCTTGTGATCAATTTGCCTGGCCAACCTAAATCCATCAAAGAAACGCTTGAGGGACTCAAGGATGCTGAGGGCAAATCCATTGTTCCAGGCATTTTTGCTGCCGTGCCCTATTGCATCGACCTGATCGGCGGACCCTATATCGAGACAGATGAATCTATCGTCAAGGCTTTTAGACCCAAGAGCGCAATTAAGAAATAAGGCGAGCAATCATTCAAGAAAGCAAAAGGGTCTAGTAATAGACCCTTTTTTATTATTGATTACCCATTCCTCGATACAGAATTACTCCGGCAAAGGAACAATAAACTTTTCCCGGTAGTACTTGAGCTCCTCAATAGATTCCTCAATATCCGCCAAGGCGGTATGAGCCTGCTTTTTAGTAAAGCCCTTAACAAGCTCCGGATGCCAACGCTTGCAGAGCTCCTTAAGCGTTGAAACGTCAATATTCCGATAATGAAAGAATGCCTCTAGCTTTGGCATGTACTTGGCCATAAAGCGCCGATCTTGACCAATCGTATTGCCACACATTGGGGCAATACCAGGCTTAATGTATTTCTTCAGGAAGGCAATGCATTCGGCTTCAGCAGTGGCTTCATCAGTTGTTGATGCCTTGACCTTATCAATCAGGCCAGAGCGACCGTGGGTACCTTTATTCCAGGCATCCATCGCATCCAATAAGGCGTCGTCTTGGTGAACCACCCAAACAGGGGCGGTGGCAATGGTGTTGAGGTGTGCATCGGTCACGATTACAGCAATCTCCAAAATACGCTCTTTTTCAGGGTCTAAACCTGACATCTCCATATCCACCCAAATCAGGTGCTCATTGGCTGGCGCCGCCTTTACTGCCGGGGTAACTATTTTTTCACTCATATCTATAATCATCTCATGACATTCACAATTGTTTTTCTAATCGCCTTCATCGCCAGCTTTGGTCTACGCCACTGGTTATCCCAACGTCAAATTCATCACGTTGGGATCAACCGTAGTGCGGTGCCCACCGAGTTTGCTTCCCAAATCTCTTTAGCTGAACATCAAAAGGCTGCCGACTATACGATTGCAAAACTGCGCCTTGGTATTTTAGAGAATGGTGTCAGTGCAATTATTTTGATAGGTTTCACGCTCTTAGGTGGATTGCAGATTTTAAATATTGCACTTCTACAATTATTAGGCGAAGGCATTGCGCAGCAAATGGCCTTGCTGATTTCCATCGTCATCATCTCCGGAATTATTGACCTTCCCTTCTCTTGGTACAAGCAGTTTTATTTAGAAGAGCGCTTTGGTTTCAACCGCATGAATGCCAAACTCTTTTTTAGCGACATGGTCAAAGGCTTGGGTGTTGGTGGGGCAATTGGCGTACCTCTTCTCTGGGTGATCCTGAGCCTAATGGCGCAGGCAGGCGACTTTTGGTGGCTTTGGGCTTGGGGTGTTCTGACTGTATTTAGTCTATTAATGCAGTGGATACTTCCGACCTTTATTGCGCCGATTTTTAATAAGTTTGAAGCACTTGAAGAAGGCCCACTCAAGACACAAATTGAAGCTTTGTTAACGCGTTGTGATTTTGCAAGCCAGGGCCTGTTTGTCATGGATGGTAGCAAGCGTAGTGCGCACGGCAATGCATTTTTTGCTGGTATGGGTAAAGCCAAACGCATCGTATTTTTTGATACCTTGATTGAGAAGCTCAATCCCGGTGAAGTTGAAGCCGTACTGGCTCATGAGCTGGGACACTACAAATGCAAACATATCCGCAAACGTTTGCTAGTTTCGTTTGCTTTGAGCTTTGTGACATTTGCGCTATTGGGCTGGGTGAGCACACAGCCTTGGTTCTACAGCGACCTCGGTGTGATGCCCAACCCAAATGGCTACAACGGTGGCCTAGCCTTAGCACTCTTCATGCTGGTATCCCCTGTCTTTAGCTTCTTCTTAACTCCGCTATCGAGCCTAGCATCACGTAAACATGAATATGAAGCAGATGGTTTTGCTGCAGATAAATCTTCTGCAAGCGATTTGATCTCTGCCTTAGTCAAACTCTATCAAGACAACGCTTCAACTTTGACTCCGGATCCAATCTATACGGCTTTTTATAGTTCGCATCCTCCCGCTCCATTACGCATCGCCAATCTCAAACGCCTTAGCTAAGGAGCATTTGATTTAATGGAACAATTTCATGCGCTACTTACTGCCTCTTACGGAAGGCATTATTTAGCGCAGCGCTTAACAAAAGATGAGCGCGGCAATGAATCCCCTGTCGGTGAATTAATTCAGGTCAGCACTCCAGCAAAACAGCATATTGGCGCGGTAGGCGATCGGATGCTGCTGGAGATGACTTCGGTTGATCAAGCGCGCATTATTCGCATTGAGCCACGAGAAAATTTACTCTACCGATCTGATGCTTTTAAGAGCAAACTCATTGCCTCAAATGTCGATCAAATATTAGTAGTGCTAGCTACGCAACCCGCTTTCTCACCCGATCTTTTGGGCAGAGCGGTTGTTGCTGCAGAAACCAATCAAATTGGTCTACACATTCTTCTGAATAAGTGTGACCTCAAAGATAATCTAGAGCATGCACGCAAGATCATTGCGCCCTATGCGCGCATGGGTTATCCCGTTACCGAGGTGTCAGCCAAATTTGATGAAGCCTCCATCGAAGCATTGCGCCCTGCTATTTGCGGCAAGGTTTCAGTGTTTGTGGGTCAATCGGGCATGGGCAAATCTAGCCTGCTCAATGCCTGGGTTCCGAATGCAGCAGCAATTACGCAAGAGTATTCAGTACGCCTAGATACCGGCAAACACACCACTACGGCATGCCGCTACTTTGAACTGCCCGAGGCGTGGGGGCGAGATGCAAACGGCAAATTGGGTGCTTTAATCGATTCTCCAGGCTTTCAGGAGTTTGGCTTGGCACACATGTCGGTTAGCGAGCTAGAACATGCCTTTAGAGAGTTTCATGATCTATTGGGCAAGTGTCGCTTTCATAACTGCGCTCACCAATCTGAACCGGATTGCGCAATACGCGAAGCTGTCGACAGAAATGAAATAGCGCCAGAAAGACTGGCGCTATTTAGGCAATTACGTTCTGACTCAAAAACGGCCGATACGCAGATTCAAGGAATTAGCCAAGCCAAAGAGCGATGGTCAGCATTAGCAATAAAGCCATCCAAGCGATAACCAAACGCCACACCAAGCCAATTGCAGAGCGCATGGTGCGCTCATTTGGTTCCAAACCTACTTCGTAAACAACCGGCTCGCCGGCTTCAGCCATACGTAAAGCTTCATCGCTGTTAGGCTCGCTCATAGGCTCACCCAAACGAACACCTAAGGCGCCACTACCTGATGCCAAGATCACTGCCGATAAAGAGTCGGGCCACTTACCAGTTAAGTGACGCCATGCATAAACTGCGCCCTCAAAGTTGCCGACAATTGCAAAGCCCATTGCGGTAATACGTGCAGGCACCCAATCCAATACGTAGAAGAAATGGCGCGCTGCTTCACTTAAGTTGAAATCACCTTTTTCCGACCAGCGCTGAGAAGCTGTGTCAGCCAAGCGGTACAAGACCACGCCCGCTGGGCCCATAGGCATCAAGAACCAGAACAACACACCAAATACATGGTGATGTGAGCCAATAATGGCGCGCTCTAGTGCAAGAGAAATTACTTCAGTCTCTGAGAGATTGGAAACATCTAAATCAGGGCCATACCATTCGCTGAGTGCCAAGCGGGCCGCTGGCAAATCATGGTTTGCAATCGCCTCATGAACCAAGGTAAAGGAATGACTAAATTGGCGAAAGCCAAAAAATAGATAAGCAATTAATACATTCCACAGAAATCCCAAGATCGGGAAAGTCACCATGAATACAACATAAAGCACGAACACAAGAAAAGTTGGCAGAATGAAAGCAACCAAGCAGGCCATACGAGCACCGACTGGACTCGCGCCTTCTTCGGTCTTGCCACCGAATTCACCGGCAACCCAATCCAACCAGCGAGCACTCATGCGCGCGATCCAATGAGTCGAAGTCACTGGGCGATATTGCTCAGCAATGAGGGCGAAGAGGATAGAAAAGAAAGTCATACTTTTAATAAATGATAAAGGTTACGCAACATACCCGCAGTAGCACCCCAGATAAAACGATTTTCATAGGGCATTGAATAAAACCGACGACTACCCTGATCACTCTCCCAGACCCGCACTTGATGATTTGCTGGGTCCATTAAAAAATGTAAAGGCACTTCAAAAACATCTGCCACTTCAAAGGCATCTAATGCATATTCTGCCTGAGGTTTTACCAATCCCACAACTGGCGTCACACTATAGCCTGAAACCGTTAAATACTGAGGCAAATGACCGATGATCTCCACCCCATGCCGATTCAAGCCAATCTCCTCCTCACTTTCTCGTAAAGCGGTGTCATTGGGACTGGAATCGCCTGGATCCATGCGCCCACCTGGAAAGCTAATTTGACCAGCATGGTCGTGCAAATGATCGGTTCTTTGGGTTAACAACACCGAGAGGCCTTCGCTCTTTAGAAGCAGAGGAATAAGCACTGCCGCCTGGGTAATTTTTCCAGCAGCTTGGCGATTTTGAATAATGCCCGCTGCAATCACCTGTCGATTCTCATCGGTAATCTCTGGCTGCCAAGCCGGGGGGTTTTGGAAACGATTCTTCAGATTCGTCGGATGCAAATGATCATAGGCCACTGCAGGCTGACCAGCGCATACCTCATGAATCGGAATGGCTTGCGCATCAAAACCCAAAGGAGCTGCAGCGCTCAATTTTTGCTCTGGGGGATTCGGGTTTTGAGTCATGCGTTTATTTTAGGGCAATAAAAAAGGCGACCTAGGCCGCCTTCTTTTTGGATTAAAGCAAACCTTATTCCGCTGTAGCCTCAGCAACTGCTTTAACTTTACGTGCAGGAAGTTTTTCTTTAATACGTGCAGACTTACCTGAACGATCACGCAAGTAGTACAACTTCGCGCGACGAACATCACCGCGACGCTTCACTTCAATGCTAGCAATCAATGGTGAGTAAGTTTGGAATGTACGCTCCACACCTTCGCCAGATGAAATCTTGCGAACGATAAAGCTAGAATTCAAACCGCGATTGCGCTTAGCAATCACAACGCCTTCAAAGGCCTGGGTACGCTTACGTGTACCCTCAACTACGTTTACACCAACAACTACTGTGTCGCCAGGAGCGAAAGTAGGAAGTACTTTGTTAGCACTTAAGCGAGCAATTTCTTCTTGCTCAATTTTTTCGATCAAATTCATTATTAATCCTTAAACATCTTGTCAGCGTTTAATCCCGAGACATTCATCAACGGACCAGACAGAGGATGCAGTTAAAACCATTTCACTAAATCAAAACACAAACACTTCATTCAAAACCATAATTACTTACAGCGTTCGAAGAAATTGCTCATCTTCTTTACTTAGCAACCCATTAGCTCTTGCTGATTTAATTAAATCAGGTCTAAGCTTTAGCGTCAGCTCTAAAGACTTCTGCCGACGCCAATCCGCTATTTTAGCGTGATGTCCGCCTAAAAGCACGTCTGGGACAGATAAATTTTCATATATTTCGGGGCGAGTGTAGTGCGGATAGTCCAAAAGACCATTGATAAAGCTGTCCTGGACCGCTGATTCCCCATCCCCCAGCGCTCCTGGAATGAGGCGAATGACCGCATCCATCATGGTCATAGCAGGCAATTCACCACCTGAAACCACAAAATCACCCATAGAAAGCTGTAAATCAACGTTTCGATCGATAAAACGCTGGTCAACAGCCTCATATCGACCACAAATAAAGGTTAAATTACCGTAATTGAGGATATCTTTCGCTATCTTCTGAGAAAAGACCTCTCCTTGGGGCGCTAAGAGACAAATTGGCCCGGAAGCGACATGCTGAGCTTGATGGGTTGCTTTAAGAGCGGATAACGTATCTTCCAAGGGTTTGGCCATCATGACCATACCAGGACCACCACCATAGGCGCGGTCATCCACAGTCTTACGAGGATCAGAACAGTAGTCACGGGGATTCCAGAGATTGATGCTGGCAAGACCTTGCTCACAGGCGCGTCCGGTAATGCCCCACTGGGTTAAAGCGGAGAACATTTCAGGAAATAAGGTGACTACATCAAAGCGCATATTTACCAACTACCAATCAGCTTGCCAATCAAGGGTAATGAGCTTACTTGGCAAATCAACGTTGCGTACTACTTCTTTTACGAAAGGCACTAGCTGTTTTACTGTTTTAGTTTCGGAGTCACCAAGAGCAATGATCCCGTGGGCACCGTTATCGTTTACGTCAATCACCTCACCCAGACTCTCGCCTTGAAGATTCATTGCCTTACAACCAATCAGATCAACCCAGTAATAACTATCACTCTCTGCTTTTGGAAATACTTCACGTGCAACTAAGATACGAGCACCCTTTAAAGCCTCGGCCTGGTCACGATCGGTGATGCCATCTAAGGCAATTACTACGGTACCGCTATGCATCTTGGCCTGCCTCACCTTGTAAAGCTTTAATGAAGCCTGCTCATGAGACGCAGCGACACCCGCACTCCGACGAGGAATGAGAGATAACCAAAGTTCTTTGCTAGATAAGAGCGCTACGGGATCGGAAGAATGAGGGCGAACCTTAATCTGACCCTGTAAGCCTTGAGCGTCCTGAACTGCACCGAGCTCAATCAAATCATCTAGGGAAGGTGTATTCATATTGAAGCCACCTCAACTCCCCAAATAACACTACAAGTAAATTCCGCTACCAAAGACTTCATCACTAAGAAAAAGTCTTTGGATTTGAAGTCTTTAGACCGCAGGATTGTTTTTGATCAAACGAACTACTGTTGGAGAGATCTGCGCGCCAACACCAGTCCAATAGGTCAAACGATCTTGAGCAATGCGCATTGCTTGCTCTGTCGCTGCTGCCTGTGGATTGAAGTAACCAATACGCTCGATAAAGTTCGAGTCGCGACGATTGCGCTTGTCTGTAGCCACGATGCTATAAAAAGGGCGCTTCTTTGAACCGCCGCGTGCCAGTCGAATGACGACCATACTTATTCCTTAAAATCTAAAATGAAAACAGGTTGATTACAACCCAATGAAATTAATACAAAATCTTGGGCTCCAACTAACTGGGCAAATTAACAAAACAAATGCACGGTATAGCGGAAAACCTCATATTCTAGACGAAAACCCCTACTTGATCCACCTATTTAAGTGGGCACCCTTTTGGCTTCAACAGTAGAATAGAACCCAGTAGTTCATAAAATAATTATTAAAAACAATAGCTTACATAAATACCAACATGAAAACTGCCTTTTTTAGCCCTTCCAGAGGCCCTATAAAGCGCTTTTTTCTCATTCTTTCTTGCCTTGGCTTAGGTTTTTTGACTGCCTGCGCCAATGTGATTCCACCTTGCAATGCCAAAACTAGCCCTCCAAGTAGTGAGTTCCGAAATACTAAATGGGAGTTAGTCCGCTGGAATCTAGCACCCAATGCCAAAGGCGAGGTGCGTTCCCGACAGATTCCCCAGGGTGACACCAGCAATCCCATACAGATCATCTTTGATGCCAACGGCGAACGCCTCAGTGGTTCAACCGGATGCAATCGCTTTACAGCACGCATTACCGAAGATTCCAGAGGCTTTACGCTAGATCAAATCGCCAGTACTAAGATGGCTTGTGCACCGCAACGCATGGAACTAGAAAATGACTTCCTTTACGAATTAAATGATTACCGCTCGATTGTTCGCAATGGCGATCAACTCCTCATGATTGGCGCAGACCGTGAAGTTTTAAGCTTCATGCAAAAAAATAATTCTGCAAAATAACCTATTACTTCTATACAAGCTCATCACTGAAAGTCAGCATGAAAAAATACAAACTCCTATTCTGCTCACTCGGATTATTTTTCCCAGGGACTGGCTTGAACTGTTTTTATTTGCAAGGACTTAAATCTTTCTGGGCTTGGGCTCAACTATTTTCATTTATTGGTGGAATCGCTGGTTGGTTGATTTTGAAAGATGCGCACTTTCACTCTGCACCAGGTTGGGTGCTGATTACATTCGGCTTCATCACACTGGAAGCGAGCTGGTTAACCACCATCGCTTACGGCTTACGCGCAGATGAAAAATGGGACGCGCAGTTTAATCCAGGCTTAGAACCTAGTCGAGCAACTCAGTCCGGCTGGCCGGTTGTGCTGACGGTGATTTTTTCTTTAGTGTTTGGGGCAGGCGTCATGATGACCTTCTTGGCAATTGCATTTGAGCAATTCTTTATCTCCCAACTTCAAGAAGCAAGAAAGCTATCCCAGTAATGCGGATAGCTTTTTGAATGGCGGTGGCAGTTTTTTAAATCTTAAAACTGCTCCGCCGTCAGCGCATTCGTGGAATGCCCACTCTCTAAAATCGATGTTGCAAGAGCTTGCGACTGTGGCAATAGATTTTCTGCAAAGAAGCGTGCAGTAGCAATCTTGGCATCATAGAAATTAGGATCACCGGCACGCAACTCTTGCGCAGCCAGTAAAGCGCGCGCCATTTGCCAAGCACCCAATACCAAGCCACATAAACGCAAGTAGGCAAAACTGCCTGCATACACAGCCTTTATATCTGTTTTGGCATTCGCCACAATGTAAGCTACCGAGACTTCAAATGCGTCGCGTGCTGAAGTTAATTGCTTTAACACTGCTTTTGCATCTGCAGTGCCGCTGCTTGCAAGATCTTTTTCAGTTTGCTGAATTTTTTCTGAGAACAGCTTGGCAGTTGCACCGCCATCACGCACCGTCTTTCTACCGATCAGGTCATTTGCCTGAATCGCTGTGGTGCCTTCATAGATCGTCAAAATACGGGCATCACGATAGTGTTGTGCTGCACCGGTCTCTTCAATGAAACCCATACCACCATGAACCTGCACACCTAAGCTTGCAACCTCAATCGACATCTCAGTCGAAAAGCCTTTCACAATCGGGACCAAAAATTCATATACCGCTTGGTTCTGCTTGCGAGCCGCCTCGTCAGGAGATGCATGCTGCGCATCGTATGCAGCTGCGGCGTAATAAGCCAAGGCTCTAGATGCCTCAATATAGCCACGCATCGTCATTAGCATGCGCTTCACATCGGGCTGATGAATAATTGCCACCGGGCCTGGGGAGCCGGCCAGATCGCGACTTTGAACTCGGTCCTTCGCATACTGCACTGCCTTTTGATACGAACGCTCTGCAACTGCAATGCCTTGCATGCCAACTGCAAAGCGAGCAGCGTTCATCATGACGAACATGTATTCAAGGCCGCGATTTTCTTCGCCAACCAAGTAGCCGATTGCACCACCATGATCACCAAACTGCAAGACTGCAGTTGGACTGGCCTTGATGCCCAGCTTGTGCTCAATCGAAACACAATGAACATCATTACGCTCGCCAAGTGAACCATCCGCATTCACCAAGAACTTCGGCACTACAAATAAAGAAATACCCTTCACACCTTCTGGTGCATCCGGTGTTCTAGCCAATACGAGATGGACAATATTCTTTGCCATGTCGTGCTCACCATAGGTGATGTAGATCTTGGTGCCAAAAATTTTGTATGTGCCATCAGCATCAGGCACTGCGCGAGAACGCACCATTGATAAATCAGAGCCTGCCTGAGGCTCAGTGAGGCACATGGATCCAGTCCACTCTCCGGAGATCATCTTGGGCACATAACGCTCTTGCAACTCAGGACTTGCTGCAGTCAACAAGGCCTCAATCGCACCATCAGTCAGCATTGGGCACAAGGCAAATGACAAGCTAGCTGAATGCACCATCTCAAAGCAGGCAGTAGCAATGAGTTTAGGTAAGCCTTGACCACCAAATTCTGCAGGATGCACAACACCCTGCCAACCTGCTGCAGCAAATTGCTCAAAAGCTTCTTTAAACCCAGGAGTAGTGGTGACGACGCCATCCTTTAATGAGCTGGGTTGCTGATCACCTGGCCAATTGAGAGGCGCCACAACATCTTGATTGAATTTGGCAGACTCCTCCAAAATCGCTGGCGCCAAATCCACATCAGCACCGGCCTCAGCATAGGAGGGGTAGGAAACAACCTCAGATAGCCCCGCTAGTTCATTCATCACAAATAGCATGTCTTTTACTGGGGCTACATACGGCATAAGTATTCCTATAAATCAGAGGTGAAGATAGTTAAAAAGATATCTTGAATCGCCTTAACCGAGTAAGTTAGTCAATTCAGGAACGGCAGTATTCAAATCTGCAACCAAACCATAGTCAGCAACGCTAAAAATTGGCGCTTCAGGATCTTTGTTAATCGCTACGATTACCTTAGAGTCTTTCATGCCAGCCAAATGCTGAATCGCACCAGAGATACCTACTGCGATATACAACTGTGGAGCAACAATCTTGCCAGTCTGGCCAACTTGATAATCGTTTGGAACATAACCAGCATCCACTGCAGCGCGCGATGCGCCAAGTGCAGCACCGAGCTTATCAGCCAAAGGCACAACGATCTCTTGATACTTCTCGCCAGAACCTAGGCCACGACCACCAGAGACGATAATTTTTGCGGCAGTGAGTTCAGGACGATCTGACTTAGTAAGCTCGCGACCCACGAAAGAGGATTTACCAGAAACTTCAATAGCGGCTTGCTTTTCTAATGGAGCTGATCCACCACTCGCAGCGACCGGATCAAAACCAGTGGTACGAACAGTGATGACTTTCACTGGATCCGCACTTTGCACTGTTGCAATCGCATTACCCGCATAAATGGGACGCTCGAAAGTGTCGGGTGAAACAACCTTGGTGATATCTGACAACTGCGCTACATCTAACTTGGCGGCAACGCGTGGTAATACGTTCTTACCATTGGCAGTTGCTGGCGCCAGGATGTGGCTATAACCATTAGCAATCGAAAGAATCTGCGCAGCTAAAGGTTCAGCAAGTTGATCTACTAAAGCTGGGGCGTCCACTTGAATCACTTTGCGTACTCCAGCGATTTGAGCTGCGGCGGAAGCTGCGGCATCAGCACCGCTACCTGCCACTAATACATCCACCTCAGGGGAGCATTGAAGGGCTGCAGCTACCGCATTGAGCGTAGCAGCCTTTAAGGATTGATTGTCGTGTTCAGCAATAACGAGTGCGGCCATTTAAATCACCTTCGCTTCATTTTTAAGTTTTTCTACCAAAGCCGCTACATCGGCCACCATCACACCAGCAGAACGCTTTGGCGGCTCCTCAACTTTGAGCGTTTTAAGGCGCGGGGCAATGTCAACTCCCAGTTCTTCAGGCTTCACAATTTCCAAATTCTTCTTCTTGGCCTTCATGATGTTTGGCAAAGTCACATAACGTGGCTCGTTCAAGCGCAAGTCAGTTGTGATAACTGCAGGCAAAGTAATTGCAATGGTTTCTAAACCACCGTCTACCTCACGCGTTACGCTCGCTTTACCATCTGCAACTACCACTTTGGATGCAAAAGTTGCCTGAGGAATATCCATCAAGCTAGCTAACATCTGACCAGTCTGGTTGCTATCGTCATCAATTGCCTGCTTACCTAAGATCACGATCTGCGCTTGTTCTTTTTCAGAAAGCGCCTTGAGAATTTTTGCCACTGCTAAAGGTTGCAATTCAGCATCGGTTTCTACCAGGATGGCACGATCAGCACCAATCGCCAATGCAGTGCGCAAGGTTTCTTGACATTGAGTTGGCCCAGCGGAAACAACAACTACCTCAGTAGCTACACCAGCCTCTTTTAATCGAACAGCTTCCTCAACTGCAATCTCATCAAATGGATTCATGCTCATTTTGACGTTTGCCAGATCGACACCGGAGTTATCTGACTTCACCCGAATTTTGACGTTGTAATCAACGACACGCTTTACTGCCACTAAGATTTTCATGCTGAATTCTCTATTTTTGAGTAACTTATCTATTTTATCTGCCTAGCCCCAACTAGAGCTAGACGTCGATTGCTGAAGCGGATCCCGCCTGCTTGCGCAATTCAAACTTCTGAATCTTGCCAGTAGAGGTTTTTGGGAGTTCACAAAATACAATAGCTCTTGGAACCTTAAATCCAGCTAGATGCTGCTTGCAATGGGTAATGATGTCAGTAGGGGTCACTTCCATACCAGGCTTAATTTCCAAGAAGGCGCAAGGCGTTTCACCCCACTTAGGATCAGGTTTCGCAACAACCGCAGCGGCTATTACTGCAGGGTGGCGATAGAGAACATCTTCAACCTCTACGGAAGAAATATTTTCGCCGCCGGAAATAATGATGTCTTTGCTACGGTCTTTCATCTTCACATAGCCATCGGGGTTCATTACTGCCAAGTCCCCTGAATGAAACCAACCTCCCTCGAAGGCCTCTTTAGTTGCCTTCTCATTCTTGAGGTAACCCTTCATGGCGATGTTGCCCTTAAACATAATCTCGCCCATCGTCTCGCCATCTGCAGGAACGGGTTTGAGAGTCTCTGGATCAAGAACGGCAATCGCTTGTTGCATGTGATAACGAACACCTTGGCGAGCATTAAGGCGAGCTCTCTCACCAATATCCACTTCATTCCACTCATCCTGCTTCACACAAACTGCTGCAGGACCATAGACTTCAGTTAATCCGTAGACGTGCGTCAAATCAAAGCCTAGCTTCTCCATACCCTCAATAATCGAAGCCGGAGGTGCGGCTCCAGCAATCAGGCCTTTTACACCAGCAGGTACGCCCTCTTTTAATTCATCGGGAGCATTAACTAGTAAGTTATGCACAATCGGGGCAGCGCAGTAATGGGTAACCCCATGCTCTTTAATGGCAGCAAAAATATGCTGCGCATCCACGCGACGTAAACAGATATTAATGCCTGCACGAGCCGCTACTGTCCATGGGAAACACCACCCATTGCAATGGAACATTGGCAGCGTCCAGAGATAAATGGGGTGCTTGTTAATATCCCAATCCAAAATATTGGATACAGCATTAATCGCTGCGCCACGATGGTGATACACCACACCCTTAGGATTGCCAGTAGTTCCCGAGGTGTAATTGAGGCAAATGGCTTGCCATTCATCTGCAGGGACTTGCCAAGCGAACTGAGGATCGCCTTCAGATAAGAGCTGTTCATAAGTCAATTTACCGAGCTTTTCACCAGGAACATCAAATTCCTTTTCCTCGACATCAATTACCAAGAACTCGCGCCCACTTTCTTTCTTAGCGATCTCAAGGGCTTTTTTCATTACCCCAGAGAATTCTGGATCCACGATCACTACTTTTGCTTCGCCATGATTCAACATAAAAGCAACTGACTCTGGGTCTAGGCGAGTGTTCAATGCATTCAATACCGCACCAGCCATGGGAATTCCGAAATGCGCCTCTACCATTGGTGGCGTATTAGGTAACATCACCGCAACCGTATCGCCCAGGCCAATGCCATGCTTTTGCAGTGCGCTTGCGAATCGACGGCAACGCTCATAAGTTTGACTCCAAGTCTGACGTAATTTGCCATGAATGATTGCTAGGCGATCTGGGTACACTTGGGCTGATCGCTCCAGAAATAATAACGGGGTGATTGGAGTGAAGTTCGCTGGGTTACGCTCTAAACCCTGCTCAAAAATATTAGCCATGCTTTCCTTGGATATTGATCTTGTTTGATTCTAGATTGCTAATTTCACTTAAATGTCGGCAAGTGCTTTAACATGCGCCACTACACTACGACCCAATGCAGAAAGGTTATAGCCGCCCTCTAAGCAGCTCACGATGCGGCCTTGAGCATATTGATTGGCAACGCCTTTAAGCTGCTTAGTGATCCAGGCATAGTCGTCTTCTACCAAGCCCATCTGCCCTAAATCATCCTCACGGTGAGCATCAAAGCCAGCAGAGATGATGATGAGCTCTGGCTCAAAATCCCTCAGACGTGGCAGCCACTGCTCTTCTACGATAGAGCGCACCACATCTCCTCGAGTGGAGGCTGGCAAGGGGACATTCACCATATTGTTTGCCCCATCCAAACCACTATATGGATAAAACGGATGCTGAAAGAAGCTGCACATCAAAACATTAGGGTCGTTAAAAAATGCTGCTTCAGTACCATTGCCGTGATGCACATCAAAATCGATGATGGCCACACGTTCGATACCGTATGTCTCCATCGCATAGCGCGCAGCTACTGCGACGTTATCAAAGACACAAAAGCCCATTGAACGGGTAGGCTCTGCATGGTGGCCTGGGGGGCGAACTGCACAAAACACATTTTCGACTTCGCCTTTCATTACTGCATCAACACCCGCAATAGCAGCACCCGCTGCACGTAGAGCAGCACTCCAAGTATGGGGGTTCATGATGGTGTCACCATCGAGCATGAAGTAACCGCTGGCTGGTGAGCGCTCTTTAACAAAGGCAATGTGATCTGGACTATGGACCAACTCCAGTTGATCTTCAGTGGCCAAGGGCGCATCGAGATGGTGCAGAAAGCGATCGATGCCACTGCGGATGAGTTGATCATTGATTGCCTGAATTCGCTCAGGGCACTCGGGATGATGGCTGCCCATCTCATGTTTTAGAAAATCTGGATGAGTTATGTATCCTGTTGTCATTACTAGAAATCCTCGATAGTAAAACTGTAGTTTTTATAATGTAATAAAACCTGCCAAGCCCTCAAAAACCCATTTACTTATCTATGAATTTTCGCGTCTCCCACCTCACTTCAACACTATTCATAACGCTACTGCTTGGGGCCTGCTCTAGCACCCCCACTCAGCAAGTTAGCCCTACAGAGACTATCGTAAACCAGTCTGAGGATGCCGCGACAGAAGCCCGTTTTAGCCAAAATCTCAACCAGTTAATTATTCAAGTTGCCCAAATTCAGGGAATCCCTCAGTCAAGCCTTGAATCAGGCTTCTCAGATGCTAAAACGATTCCTTCCATACGCAAATTGGTGTTACCCCCATCGGGCACCTTTAAAAAGAACTGGGTAGCCTATCGCAAGCGCTTTATAGAGCCAGTGCGCCTGAAAGCCGGCAAGGCCTTTTGGGAGCAAAACCAGGCCTTCTTGAGTAAGGTTGAGCAAGAGTCGGGGGTTCCAGCCGAAGTTATCGTCTCCATTATTGGGATCGAAACCATTTATGGCCGCCAAACCGGCAATTTTCGGGCAAAGGATGTGCTTGCTACGCTAGCTTTCAGCTACCCAGATACGCCTAATAAAGTGAGTCGTGAACAGTTGTTTAAAGACCAGCTACAAGAACTCATCCTCATGTGCTGGACCGAAGGAGGCGGCAATTTGCCTGCCAAAAACTCTAGTCATGGATTAAACCCTGCACGCTTTAATGCCTGCCTCAATCAAAATAGCTCCTACGCTGGCGCGATTGGCTTACCGCAGTTCATGCCAAGCAGTATTCGTAGCTTTGCAGTGGATGGTGATGGAGATGGGCGTATTGATCTCAAGCAAAGTCCTAAGGATGCAATTGCTAGTGTGGCCAACTTTATGAATAAGCATGGCTGGCAACCTGGAATGCCGATCTACTTCCCCGTGCAAGATGGAGGCATCAGTGAAGCGAGAGACTTGGCTGATGGCGAACCTCAACTGAAATACTCCGTTCAAGAACTCATCACAAAGGGGATCTTGACCAAGGAACAGGGCGATCTTCAATCTGGTGGTGTTGAGCCACAAAGTAAGGCGCTCATTGTTGACCTCCCCTACCCCGATAAAGATGGCAGCGATCAAATTCGTTATGCAGTTGGTTTAAATAATTTCCTGACAATAGTGCAGTACAACCGAAGTTACTTTTATGCGCAAAGTGTTGCAGAGTTTGCAGAGGCCTTGGGATATAAGAACCAAAGCGTAGTGCCCATGACAACAACTAAAGAAAAGTCAGAACTAAAGTCAGGAGCAGCAATTAAATCCAAGCCCAAGAAGGCTGCTGGCAAGAAAAAACAAAAGCAGACTTAATTTACCCTCGGCTGAATGTCTTACGCTGGAAAAACTCCAGTGGAAAGATAGCGATCACCACGGTCGCAGACGATGAAGACAATCGTCGCATTCTCAACCTGGCGAGCGATTCGCAAGGCAACTACTAAAGCACCACCAGCTGAAATGCCGCAAAAAATACCCTCTTCTGCAGCAAGGCGGCGGGCCATTTCTTCTGCATCCGCCTGGCTCACATACTCAATGCGATCAACCTTATCACCTTGATAAATCTTCGGCAGATACTCTGGAGCCCATTTACGAATACCTGGAATCTGCGAACCCTCTTCGGGTTGCGCACCAATAATTTGAATATTGGGATTCATAGACTTTAGATAGGTAGAAACTCCGGTAATTGTTCCGGTAGTTCCCATCGCGGAAATGAAATGAGTTACTTGACCATCTGTATCGCGCCAGATTTCTGGACCAGTAGTCTCGATGTGGGCGCGTGGGTTATCCGGATTCGCAAATTGATCAAGCAATCTGCCGCGGCCCTCTTTCTGTAATTGCAGCGCATAGTCACGGGCAAACTCCATACCCCCAGAGGCTGCCGTCAAAATTAACTCGGCACCATAAGCAGCCATACTTTGTCGACGCTCAATGCTTTGATTCTCAGGCATTACCAAAACCATCTTGTAGCCCAACATCGCAGCAGTCATTGCCAAAGCAATGCCAGTATTACCACTGGTAGCTTCAATCAGCGTATCGCCAGGCTTGATTTCGCCACGCTCTTGTGCGCGCAGAATCATCGACAGCGCAGGCCGGTCTTTCACCGACCCCGCTGGATTATTACCCTCTAACTTTCCTAAGATCAGATTATTTTTGGAATCGTTCTCTGCGCCAGGAATGCGTTGCAAACGAACCAGGGGTGTATTACCCACGGTCTGTGAAATAGTTAAGTAAGAAGGTGTGCTCATGAAACCATTTTAGCCATAAGCCGGACTAGACGTAAAAGGGTTTAATTTCGGCGGCTTGGTTCCGCACGATCCGGATTATGGCGAGAGCTACTCTGACCGCGTGAGCCACGCCTGCTAGCCTTGGAGCCCTCTTTATTGGTCCTGCCGTGCGGCTCACGAAAAGAACTGGGTGCCTCAATAGTTAAACCGTTATCCACCATCTTTTCTACAGATCTCATACCAATGCCACGCACACGCTTTTGTAAATCATTAGCATCCTGAAAGTGCCCACCATCCAAGCGTTCGGCAATAATTGTTTTCGCTTTAGATGGTCCGATACCTTTAATGCTTTCTAACTCAGACTGAGTTGCGGTATTGACGTTGACTGGTGAAGCAGCAGTCAATCCTGAGACAGCTACAAATACTGAAAATACTAAGGACTTTAATAATTGATTCATTTAATCTCCATCGGTTAATAAAAAATCCACTTACACGAAGTGCAAGTGGATTAGTTACAACGAATGGAGATTCAGTCGGTTGACTGTTTTTAACTGCCTATAGTGGGCTTGCCAAGAAATCAGCATTGGCCGATAGCCACTCGATATACCTTCCTACACCCTGCTCAACAGTTAGGAAGGGTTCTGTATATCCAGCAGCTCTTAGCTTAGTCAAATCAGCTTGTGTGAAACACTGGTATTTGCCTTTGAGCGCGTCCGGAAATGGGATGTATTCAATCGCCTTTTCTTTGACCAACTCTTCCAAGCTAGCAGGGTTGGCATTATCGATTTTGCGCATGGCATTGGCTAACGCATGAGCAACGTCATTGAATGGCTGCGCGCGACCACTACCGAGATTGAAGATGCCGCTGATTTCTGGATGATCCAAGAAAAAGAGGTTCACCTTCACTACATCTTCTACCGAGACAAAGTCACGACTTTGTTCGCCAGCGCCATAACCACCATATTCACCAAAAAGCTTTACCTTGCCATTAGCTTTGTATTGATGATACTGATGAAAGGCTACCGAGGCCATGCGACCTTTGTGGGATTCACGTGGGCCATAGACATTGAAGTACCTAAATCCAACCACTTGAGCGGCATTGGATTTTTCAGCAAAGCGCTTACGCATTACTTGGTCAAATAAGAACTTCGAATAACCGTAAATATTTAATGGCTTCTCATGCTCGCGGCTTTCTACAAAAACATCAGATCCACCGTAAGTTGCTGCAGATGAAGCATAGAGTAACTGCACTTTTTGTTCTGTACAGATATCAAGCAAGTCCATGGTGTAGCGAAAATTATTCGCCATCATGAAGATGCCATCCGTCTCCATC
The DNA here is from genome assembly GCF_018688375.1 of Polynucleobacter sp. AP-Ainpum-60-G11. Classification (NCBI taxonomy): domain Bacteria; kingdom Pseudomonadati; phylum Pseudomonadota; class Betaproteobacteria; order Burkholderiales; family Burkholderiaceae; genus Polynucleobacter; species Polynucleobacter sp. AP-Ainpum-60-G11. The sequence goes on from NZ_CP061318.1 coordinate 1,439,888, forward strand.
GTATCGGAGCACGCCCCTTCATGAAACACTGCCCTTACCTTACCAAAGCGACCGCTTCTAAATGCCTTCAGAAATTCGTCTTTATCAAGATAATCAATGATATCTAAGTCCGCAAGATTGCGATACTTATCAGCGGGACGTAAATCATCGACCGCAATAATATTTTTCTCGCCTCGTGCATTGAGCGCCTGAACAATATTGGCGCCAATAAACCCAGCGGCGCCGGTTACGATAATGGTCATTGCAATTCCTCTGAAGTAACGGTAGCCGTTCCTAACTTGCCTACCACTATGCCACCCGCACGATTAGCTAAGGCCATCGCTCTTTCAAGTGGCCAACCTGCTGCCAATGCCACAGCGAGCGTTCCAATAACCGTATCACCCGCACCAGATACATCAAACACTTCACGTGCCTGTGCTTTAACGTGGCTGACACCCGCCTCAGTAAATAAACTCATTCCCTCTTCTGAGCGGGTCAGTAATAAGGCTTCAAGGTTTAATGATTTTCTGAGATCCTGCGCTCTCATTGTGAGATCTTCTTCGCTAGTCCACTGACCAACTACCTGACGTAATTCACTGCGGTTAGGTGTGAGCACGGTAGCACCGCGATATTTAGCGTAGTCATCACCCTTAGGGTCGACTAGGATCATTTTCTTTTGAGCGTGCGCCTGTTCAATCATCATGGCAACCTGTCCTAATGCGCCTTTGCCGTAATCAGACAAAATCACCACATCAGCATCACCCACCAGCTTCTCATAGCGCTCTAGCTTATGTGCCAAAGCAGCCTCACTAGGAGCCTCTTCAAAGTCCAAACGTATCAATTGCTGCTGTCTTGCGATGACTCGCAACTTCACAGTAGTCGGAACTTTGCTGTCGATTTCAAGCTGGCTATCAACACCGCTTGATTTCAACAGGTCTGTGACGCGACGTCCAGGCTCATCGTCTCCAATCACGCCTAAGATCGTCGTCTTTGCACCTAGGGCTGCAACGTTACGAGCCACGTTAGCGGCACCACCTAAACGCTCATCAATCTTGCCTACTTGAACTACTGGCACCGGGGCCTCAGGAGAGATTCGACTTGTATCACCAAACCAATAGCGATCAAGCATGACATCACCCACCACTAATAAGCGGGCTTTAGAAAATTGTTCTCGGTTGGCTTTTTCCACGATGTAACTAATCTCTCTAATCTATCTAATCGATTCTTTTGTAGTGCTAATTAATTATGACGACCAATACCTCGGTACTCAATGCCTAATTCTTGCATAGCTTGTGGCTCATACAGATTACGGCCATCAAAGATGACAGGGTTCTTAAGTTTAGCTTTAAGGAGATCAAAATCCGGACTGCGGAAGGCTTTCCACTCGGTCACAATCACCAAGGCATCCGCATCTTGGGTGGCTGCCATGGGGTCATCCACCAAAGTCACTTGTTTAAGGCCTTCTGGGTTACCTTTGAAGTCCACCTCAAGGCAATGCTTAGTTTCTGGCATGGCTACTGGGTCGTGGGCTACGATCTGAGCACCGCGTTTAACCAACTCTTGGATAATGACTCGACTTGGCGCTTCGCGCATGTCGTCGGTGTTCGGCTTAAATGCTAAACCCCACATGGCAAACTTCTTACCCTTAAGATCAGCACCAAAACGTTTTTCGATCTTCTCTACGAGAATGTACTTTTGGGCTTCGTTCACCGCTTCGACCGCATCTAGAATCTTAAGATCGCGACCATACTCAGTCGCAGTCTTTGATAGAGCTGAAACGTCTTTTGGAAAGCAAGAACCGCCATAGCCAGTACCGGAATACAAAAATCCATAACCAATGCGGGAATCAGAGCCAATACCTTGGCGCACAGCTTCAATATCCGCTCCGACCAAGTCAGCCAGGTTAGCTAACTCGTTCATAAAAGAGATGCGGGTGGCTAACATGGCATTAGCTGCGTATTTAGTAAGCTCAGCACTCTTCACATCCATGTAATAGGTACGCTCATGATGACGATTAAATGGGGCGTAGAGTTTGCGCATTTGCTCTTTAGCACGCAAGCCAGCTGGGGTATTTTGTGTACCAATCACAATGCGGTCTGGGCGCATAAAGTCTTCTACTGCCGCGCCTTCTTTAAGGAACTCAGGGTTGGAAACTACGGAGCATAACTCCGGTGAGAGGCCACGCTTTTCCAATTCTTCAGTAATTGCAGCAGAAACCTTATCGGCGGTTCCCACTGGAACAGTTGACTTATCGACGATCACTTTAGGGGTAGTCATATGACGACCAATATTGCGAGCTGCAGCAACCACGTACTGAAGATCAGCCGAGCCATCTTCGTCAGGAGGGGTGCCAACTGCAATGAACTGAATATCGCCATGGGCAACAGAAGCAGCAATATCAGTAGAGAACTGCAAACGGCCCGCAGCGCGATTGCGCTCAATCATCTCTTTGAGACCTGGTTCATAAATGGGTACGCCACCAGAATTGAGAATCTCAATCTTCTTAGGATCGACGTCTACACAAAAGATGTTATTACCCTGCTCTGCGAGGCAAGCGCCTGTAACAAGACCAACGTAACCGCTGCCGATGATGGTGACTTTCAAGATATCTCCAAGTGATTCAGATTACATTGAAGGTCCGCTAGGAACGGATCCTTCACTACGTCTTGGGGAGTATGCCTCCCAATGATTACAACCAGGACATTGCCAATAAAAGCGTCTTGCCCGGAAACCACAGTTGCCACAGGTATAGCGGGCCAAACGGGTCGTGAGCTGCTTCAATAAACTGAGTGTTGCCTGTAAATCCGATACCCGCTCTGGTGTACCGTTACTTTCCGCCAAAGCCAAACGGGTCTCCGCTAATTTCGATAACGCACTCAAGCTTGGTGAATGCTGCATCACCTCAACGAGCATCACTTCGGCAGCTTGTGCCCCACGAATTTGAGTCATGTGCTTTTGAACAATATCGAGCAACTCACCAGAAGCTTGGATATTTAATAACTCACAGAGCGCGCTTAATCCTTCATCCGCTTTATTTAGGGCAGTGTGTGCTGCCATCCAACGATCCGCAAGCAAATGCATATAGGCAGGATGTGTCTTAGCAATCACAGCCCATACTTCTATAGCTTGAGCCGGACGATCCATTGCAATTAGATAGTCACCTTGCAAAATCAGAGCACGTGCATGATGCGGAACGGCTTGCAAGGCCAATTGAACTGATTGCTCAACTTCTGGCAAATCTTTGCGACGCAGTGCCTCTTGGCCAATCTCACAATGAAACTGTGCAATCTCAGTGTGGTGGGATTTTCCTTGCAAGCCCTCAAGCTCACTAGCCGCAATGATGGCTTTTTTCCAGTCCCGCTCGATCTGATACATCTCGAGGAGGCTCTCTTTTGCAGGTGCCGCAAATTTGCCATCACCCACACGATTTAATGAGGCTTCAGCACGATCCAATAAACCGGCACGTAAAAAGTCGCGACCTAATTCATAAGCAGCATGATCTCGATCGCGCGGCTTTAAGTCGTCACGATTAGCCAAGTGCTGGTGAACTCGAATGGCTCGCTCAGTCTCACCACGTCGACGGAATAAATTGCCCAAAGCAAAATGGAGCTCAATAGTTTCAGGATCGAGTTGAGCAATCTTGACCAAGGTTTCAATCGCTTGATCTGGCTGCTCATTTAACAACAGGCTTAGGCCTTTGAAAGTGGAGCGTTGCTGACGCATCCGCTCGCGCTCATCCATACGATTCTCAAGACGCAAATCCCAGCGCGAAGCCAACCAACCAATACCAAACATGACTGGAAGTAACAATAGCCAGGAGGTTGCGATCTGAATCATGCTGTGCAGAACTTAAATAAAAAAATGGTCCGAATGGACCACTGGATATGCGCTATCTGACTAGGCACCAGAACCCTCTTTAGGGCTCACTTGCTTCAGAGGCTTATAGTCAACGCGCTCACGTAATTCTTTACCAGGCTTGAAGTGGGGCACCCGTTTTTCTGGGATCAATACTTTTTCACCAGATTTTGGGTTGCGACCAGTACGCGCAGGACGATGATGCAAAACAAAGCTACCAACACCACGCAACTCAATACGCTTACCTTCGGCTAAAGCGTGAGTCATGGTGTCTAGCAATGTTTTTACTGCTAACTCCACATCTCTTGGCAGTAGCTGGGGAAACTGTTCCGCCAAGCTCTCCACGAGTTCGGACCGAGTAATTGCTTGTTGCTCTTGATCTGACATGATCTATCAATAAAAAACCGCCGCTCTCCTAGTGGAAAGCGGCGATATTGATTTAGCCTTGATTGTCCAACTTAGCTTTTAACAAAGCACCCAAGTTGGTTGTGCCGGACTGCGCATCACCTTGGAGCTTGCTCATAGCGTCTTGTTGGTCAGAGCTGTCTTTAGCTTTGATTGAAAGATTGATTGCACGAGACTTGCGATCAATGTTGATGATCATTGCAGTCACAGTGTCACCTTCTTTCAATACATTGCGTGCATCTTCAACGCGATCTGTTGAGATCTCAGAAGCACGTAAGTAAGCTTCAACTTCATCAGCCAAGTGAATAGTTGCACCCTTAGCATCAACAGCCTTCACAGTACCAGTTACAAGGCTACCCTTGTCGCTTACGGATGTGTAGTTATTGAATGGGTCACCAGACAATTGCTTGATACCAAGAGAGATACGCTCTTTCTCAACATCAATGGCCAATACAGTAGCTTCAACTTCGTCGCCTTTTTTGTATTTCTTAACAGCTTCTTCCCCTGGCTCATTCCATGAGAGGTCTGAGAGGTGAACCAAACCATCGATACCGCCAGGCAAACCAATGAACACACCAAAGTCAGTAATAGACTTGATTGCGCCAGTCAGCTTGTCGCCTTTTTGTTGGCCACGTGAGAACTCTTCCCATGGATTCGCTTTGCACTGCTTGATGCCCAAGCTAATACGACGCTTGTCTTCATCAATATCCAGAACCATGACTTCAACTTCGGTTCCTAATGCAGTAGCTTTGCTTGGAGCAACGTTCTTGTTAGTCCAGTCCATTTCAGAAACGTGTACCAAACCTTCGATACCAGATTCGATTTCTACGAACGCGCCGTAATCAGTCAGGTTGGTTACCTTACCGAATAAACGAGTGTTTGGTGGGTAACGACGAGCGATACCAACCCATGGATCATCACCAAGTTGTTTCACACCGAGTGAAACACGGTTCTTCTCTTGATCGAACTTCAAAATCTTCGCGGTAACTTCTTGACCAACAGTCAACATCTCGCTTGGGTGACGCACACGACGCCATGCCAAATCGGTAATGTGCAAGAGGCCATCGATACCACCGAGGTCCACGAATGCGCCGTAGTCTGTGATGTTCTTCACGATACCTTGAACAACGCTACCTTCTTTGAGGTTAGACATCAACTTCGCGCGCTCTTCACCTTGGCTAGCTTCAACAACTGCACGACGTGACAACACTACGTTGTTACGCTTACGGTCAAGCTTGATAACCTTGAACTCCATCGTCTTACCTTCGTAAGGGCTGGTGTCTTTGATTGGGCGTGTATCAACGAGTGATCCAGGCAAGAATGCGCGGATACCGTTAACCATGACTGTCAAGCCGCCTTTAACCTTACCAGTAACAGTACCGGTAACGATCTCAGCTTGCTCGAGAGCTTTTTCCAAGTTCATCCATGATGCCAAGCGCTTAGCTTTGTCACGGGAAAGGATTGTGTCGCCATAGCCGTTCTCAAGAGCGTCAATAGCAACAGAAACGAAATCGCCAGGAGCTACTTCAATCTCGCCAGCGTCGTTATGGAATTCTTCAACAGGAATAAACGCTTCGGATTTCAATCCAGCGTTAACAACGACGAAGTTATGGTCGATGCGAAGTACTTCAGCCGAAATAACTTGGCCGGTCTTCATATTCGATCGGGTTAATGATTCTTCAAATAGCTCTGCAAATGATTCAGACATTTATATATTCACTTTGTGCCGCCAGAAGGCCTGACGGGTTAGGTTAAAAAAGCCCCAAGAAACACGCTAAATTAGAAAATCGCGTTGTAGAGTTTCTTAAGACGCCAAAACAACTTCTATTGCCCACCAAAAATTAAGCTATTTTTGATTGATACCAATCCAAAACCGTCTTAACCGCTTGATCTATCGATAATTCTGATGTTTCAAGCACTTTGGCGCCGTCTGCGACCAACAAAGGTGCTGCACCTCGACTACTGTCTCTGGCATCGCGCTCTTGTAAATCATGCAGCAAGTCTTCTAGTTTAGCAGAAATTCCCTTAGCTATCAATTGCTTATACCGACGTTCGGCCCTAGCTTCAGCTGTTGCAGTGAGAAAAACCTTCAAAACTGCATCCGGAAATATGATGCTGGCCATGTCGCGCCCATCAGCCACCAAGCCTGGAATAAGCCTAAAACCATGCTGGACACCGACTAAAGCTTGCCTAACCTCTGGGTGCACCGCAATTGCAGAGGCGCGCAAACCGATGCTTTCAGTGCGAATGGCATCCGTCACGTCTTCAGAATTGAGCAAAATTTGGCCATTTTTGAAGGAAATCACCAGTTTTTTAGCCAAAATACCCAGTTCTGGGCCATTTTGGGGGTCTATGGATGCTTTTTGACTACCTAAGGCAACCAGCCGATACAAGGCTCCACTATCTAGGTAATGAAAACCGAGTTTTTCAGCTACCAAGGAGGCGACCGTCCCTTTGCCAGAAGCGGTAGGTCCATCAATCGCAATAACGGGAGGCAAGTGCATCGCTGAGACTTTTAGGAAACGATCTTTGCAAATTCAGCAAAGTACTTAGGGAAAGTTTTTGCAACGCAATTAGGATCATTGATCTGTAGCGCATTAGGACCAAAAGCGGCCAGTGAGAAGCACATTGCCATACGGTGGTCATCGTATGTATCAATACCTTCAGCAGGAGACTTCCAATCGGCCAGTGATCGAGGGGCTTGCACCACGATGTAATCAGCACCCTCCTCAACAATAGCGCCAACTTTTTTCAATTCTTTTGCCATCGCCGCAATACGATCGGTTTCTTTCACGCGCCAACTGGCAATATTGTTTAGGCGGGTTGGGCCCTCAGCAAACAGCGCGGCAACAGCGAGCGTCATCGCCGCATCTGGAATTTCCGTGCAATCAATGGTGATGCCATTGAGTTTGCCATTCGCATTTTTCACGCCAGCGACTTCAATCCAATCTTCACCGGAAGAAATCTTTGCACCCATTAATGCGAGTGCATCAGCAAAAGCAACATCGCCTTGAATACTCTCGCTACCCACACCCAAGACGCGAACCGGTCCACCACCAATCGCGCCAAGCGCTAAGAAGTAAGAAGCGGAGGATGCATCGCCCTCAACTGATAAGACCCCAGGACTTTGATATACAGCGCCAGTAGTTTTAGCGGGAATTACAAACGACTGTGCATCTGGGCAAGCCACTTTGACACCAAAGCGCGCCATCAGCTTGAGCGTGATATCAATATACGGTCTAGAAATCAACTCACCTATGACCTCAATCTTGACGGACTCCTTTGCCACCAAAGGCAAAGCCATCAACAAGGCTGTCAAAAATTGACTAGAAACATCGCCGCGTACCTTCACAACATCTTTGATTTCAATATCGGCAGCAAGAATCTTGATTGGCGGATAACCTTCTTGTAATTCGTAATCGATCTTTGCGCCAACTTGTCGCAAGCCATCGACTAGATCCCGAATAGGGCGCTCATGCATACGAGGCACACCAGACAAGCGGTAATTACCACCCTGCATTGCCAAAGCCGCCGTTAAAGGGCGAATAGCTGTACCCGCATTACCCATAAAGAGATCTGCGTTTTGGACCGGGAACTTACCGCCGCAACCTTCAACCACGCAGACTTTGCCTGCTTGATCGATTACGGATAAACCCAACTGACGAAGCGCATTACGCATCACTTGCGTATCGTCAGCATCTAGTAAATTTTTAAGAGTTGTCGTACCTGAAGACAAGGCTGCTAACAACAAGGCGCGATTAGAAATACTTTTTGAACCAGGTAAGACAACTGAGCCTTGTGCTCGCTTGAATGGTCCAATATTGATATCAGGCAAACCGCTCATCAAAGCACATCCAAATCTTGACGCGCTTTACTGGCTTTATTAAATAATTTTTCCAAGCCTGCACCCTCACTATCGGCAATCAATTTACGCATGTGATTGACGATAAGTAGATATTGATCGAGTTCTTTTAGAACGGCTGTGCGATTACCCAAACAAATGTCGCGCCACATCTCAGGACTTGAAGCAGCAATACGTGTGAAATCTTTAAAGCCTGCGCCCACATGACTGAGCTTTTGATCAGCGTCTTCAGAATTTACTACGCTTGCCATCAAAGCATAAGAAAGAATATGCGGCAAATGAGAAACTGCTGCATAGATCGCATCATGCTGTACACAAGAAATCTTTTTCACAACAGAGCCAACGGACTGCCAAAAGCCTTCGATTAAATCCGTATCTTGCGGAGAGTTTTCTTGTAGCGGACAAAGAATTGTTTGCTTGCCATCAAAGAGATCCGCTTTCGCAGCGCTTGCGCCGTGTTGTGCGCCACCTGCGATCGGATGCGCTGGCACAAACTGACAAGCTTTTTTACCTAAGACTTCCTTGGCAGCCAGAATCACATCGCCTTTGGTGCTGCCAGCATCTGTCAGCATGGTCCGAGGCTCTAAGTGTGGCTCAATCACTTCAAAAGCAGCGCGCATCTGCGCAACGGGCACGCACAACACAATCACATCGGATTGTTTTGCCGCCTCAACTAAATCGACTACAGCATCAATCGCACCCATCTTGAGGGCTTGATCTAAATTTGCAGTGCTGCGACCAACACCCAAGACCTTATTAACTACGCCAGCTTTTTTTAGCGCCAAGCCCAAAGAGGCGCCGATCAAACCCACGCCAACAATAGTGACGGTACCGTAATTACTGGATGGATTGATGATGGCCATTACTTGATGAAATTTATCTATTTGTATTGAATTACTGCTTCGCCAAAATATCTTTAAGAGCAGTAATAAAGGCTGCATTTTCTTCAGGCATGCCAATCGAGATACGCAACCATTGAGGCAAGCCATAATTTCCGACTGGGCGCACAATGATGCCGCGCTTCAGCAACTCCAAATTAATGCGAGCACCAGCACCATCATCTTCGCCCACTTTCACCAGTACAAAGTTTCCAGCCGATGGGAGATAAGTCAGGCCAAGCGCATCAAATGCTTCGGTAAGTTGAGTAAATCCAGCGCGATTGAGCTCAAAACCTTGCTGCAAGAAAGCGGAATCCTGAAATGCTGCGATCGCTGCAGCTTGTGCAAGGCTATTCACATTAAATGGCTGACGGATGCGATTCAGCAAATCGGTCAAGGCAGGCTGAGCTACGCCATAGCCAATGCGGAGACCAGCTAAACCGTATGCCTTAGAAAAGCTGCGCGACAAAATCATATTGGGGAAACGCTTCACCCAAGCAATCGCGTCATAACGTTGCTCAGGAGTGAGGTATTCGTTATAAGCCTCATCCAAAACCACGACCACGTCAGCAGGCACGGCAACTAAGAAATTCTCAATCTCTTTGGCACTTAAATAGCTGCCAGTAGGATTATTTGGGTTAGCCACAAATACCAGCTTGGCTTTATTGCCAGCAGCTTTTACCGCTTGCAACATGGTAGGTAAATCGTGGCCATACATTTGCGTAGCGGCTACTTCAACTGCTTTGGCTCCAACAGCTTGAGTGGCTAATGGATAAACAGCAAAAGCATGTTTAGAAAAAATCACTTCGTCGCCAGCTTGCGCAACTGCACGGGCAGCTAATTCCAAGATGTCGTTACTACCATTACCCAGGGTAATCCAATCTGTTGGAACACCTAAGCGCGCTGACAACACATTCTTTAATTCAAAACCATTGGAATCTGGATAACGACCCAAATCACTTGCGGCCTTCAACATTGCATCTTGGGCTGACTTTGGCATGCCCAATGGATTCTCGTTGGAGGCCAGCTTCACAATTTTGCTTTCATCAAGACCATATTCACGCGCAACTTCGCTGATAGGCCGCCCACCAACATATGGCGCTATTGCATGGATGTGCTTTAAACCAATATTGGATTTAGATGTCATGCTGAATGAGGGTATGAGCCAAGGTTCTTATAGAAAGCAGCTGTTGTTTTTAACTCATCCAATGCTTTGGCTACTTTTGCATCCTCAGAGTGTCCCGCTATATCAATATAAAAGTGATATTCCCAAGTACCCTTACGAGCTGGACGAGACTCAAAGCGATTCATGGAAACGCCATGCTTTGCCAAGGGCTCTAATAAGCGATGTACCGCACCCGGTTGGTTGTCCACCGACAGCACTAAAGAGGTTTGATCTTTACCGGTTGGCTGACACTCGTAAGTGCCGACCACCACAAAACGCGTACGGTTATGTGGATCATCTTGAATCTGTGCCGCTACCGCTTGAAGACCATAAGCTTCCTGAGCGGGATCCCCAGCAATTGCTGCGAGCGTTGGGTCAATCGAGGCCATGCGAGCCGCCTCAGCATTACTGCTGACTGCCTGCCGCTTTAATTGTGGTGCATGCACACTTAACCATTGCTGACATTGAGCCAAAGCTTGAGCATGAGCGCAAACAGTAGTCACCCCATCTAAGTTGCCACTCTTCGTTAAAAGATGGTGGCGAATCGGTAGTACGACTTCACCACTGATGCGCATTGGCGAATCTAGAAGCAAGTCTAGCGTGCGAGAAATCGCGCCCTCACTAGAATTTTCTACAGGTACAACACCAAACTGCGCTGCGCCCTTCTCTACCGCCTTGAATACCTCATCAAGACTGTTACAAGGCAAGCCCGCAATCGAGTGCCCAAAATAGGTTTGCGCTGCTTGCTCTGAAAATGTTCCTACTGGCCCAAGGTAGGCGATTGTCTGACGAGCCTCTAAGGCACGGCAAGCTGACATCACTTCACGCCAAATCGCCGCGATGCCATCAGGCAACAATGGGCCTTTACTTAACTCCTGCAAACGAGCGACTACTTGACGCTCGCGCTCTGGCCTAAATACAGGTGATGAAAAGCCACCTTTGATATGGCCAACTTCTTGTGCTGCTTTTGCACGCTGCGATAGTAAATCTAAAATCTGCGCGTCCAGCGCATCAATCTTCTCGCGAATTGGTGCTAGGCGCTGCTCTTCGGTACTCTGGTCTTTGGAGCTCATTAGGCACGCCTTTCAAAGTCACGCATAAATTCCACTAAGGCTTTAACACCTTCGAGCGGCATTGCGTTGTAAATACTGGCACGCATGCCACCAGCAGCCTTATGACCACGCAAGGCAACTAAGCCTGCTGCATTGGATTGCTCCAAGAACTGAGCATTTAAGTTCTCGTCCTTCAAGAAGAAGGTGACGTTCATTCTGGATCGATATTCTTTAGGAATTCGATTCTCGTAAAGACTGCTTTGATCCAGGTAGCTATAGAGTAACTCTGCTTTTTCTTGATTGCGTTTCTCGATTGCTTTCACGCCACCTTGTTTTAACAACCACTTAAATCCTAATCCAGCCATATAGATGGAAAAGGTTGGGGGTGTATTCAACATCGAGTCAGTTGCGGCTTGCTTAGACCAGTCCCAAATTGATGGGGTGATCTTCATACTGTGCCCCATTAAATCTTTGCGAACGATCACGATGGTTACGCCGGATGGGCCGATATTCTTTTGCGCACCACCAAACCAGACGCCACACTTTGTGACATCCATTTCTTTGGAAAGAATATTGCTAGAGATATCAGCAACCAGTAACTTGCCATTTACATCCGGCACATCTGGAAACTCTACGCCGCCAATGGTTTCATTCGCGCAGTAGTGAACGTAAGCAGCATCGTTAGATAGTTGCCAAGTAGAGCGATCTGGAATGGTGTTGAATTTTTCAGATGCAGAAGATGCGGCTAAATGAGCCACACCATATTTTTCAGCTTCTTTAAATGATTTTTCAGACCAAATACCGGTCACCAAAAAATCTGCCTTAGGACCATTCTTGGCCAAGGGCATGAGGTTCATTGGAATGGCGGCATTCTGACCTAAGCCACCGCCTTGCAGCATCAATATTTCATAAGAATCCGGAATACCCATCAGGGTGCGCAAATCTTGCAGCACCTCTTCATATAGGGCCATGAACTCTTTGCCGCGATGACTCACTTCCATCACGCTGGCGCCTAAGCCCTGCCAGTTCAACATCTCTGCAGCAGCCTGCTGTAACACCTCTTCAGGCAAGGTAGCAGGCCCCGCAGCGAAATTAAAAATGCGGCGGTCAAACGTCATGATGAATTAATTAACCTTGTATGAATGCCAATTAGGCATCACCAGCTTCTTCAGAATTGGAGTCAACTGCTGGATCAGCGGAAACATCTCCACCTTCACCGTCTTCACCATCATCCAAATCATTCTCATCATCAGAATCACTTTCAGCAATACGCTGCAAGCCAGATAAACGAGTGCCTTCATCCACATTGATCAAAGTAACGCCTTGTGTTGCGCGCCCCATCTCGCGAATCTCTGAGACACGTGTGCGCACCAAGATGCCGCCAGTAGTGATCAACATAATTTGATCTTCTGGAGACACCAAAGCAGCAGCAACCACTTTACCGTTTCGCTCAGTTGTCTGAATTGCGATCATGCCTTTAGTGCCGCGGCCATGACGGGTGTATTCACCAATCGGAGTACGTTTACCAAATCCATTTTCCGTTGCAGTCAATACACTACTCGGAATAGCAAGGCCATTCTCATCAACGACAACTGCTTCAGCGCCTTCTGCCGCTTCAGCTGGAGCAACCAACATGGCGATCACTTGATGACCCTCACCCAAGTTCATACCACGCACACCGCGCGCTGTACGACCCATTGGACGAACATCATTCTCATCAAAACGTACTGCCTTACCCGCGTCAGAGAACAACATCACATCATGCTGACCATCAGTAATGGCTGCACCAACTAAGAAGTCGTTTTCATTCAAATCAACAGCAATAATTCCAGCCTTACGAGGATTGGAGAAGTCAGACAAACGTGTCTTCTTCACGGTGCCTAGGCTTGTTGCCATAAAGACGTAATGATCATCCTGATATCCCTTGATCGGGAGAATCACAGTGATCTTTTCGCCTTCGATCAATGGGAACATATTGACGATCGGCTTACCACGTGAATTACGGCTACCCTGTGGAACTTCCCATACTTTGAGCCAGTACATGCGTCCACGATCAGAGAAGCACAGAATGATGTCATGCGTATTCGCAACAAAGAGCGTTTCAATCCAGTCTTCGTTCTTCGTAGCTGCAGCTTGTTTGCCGCGACCACCACGTTTTTGCGCACGGTATTCACTGAGAGGCTGGCTCTTCATATAACCGGTGTTAGAAAGTGTGACCACCATATCTTGCGGAGTGATCAAATCTTCAGTGAACAACTCGGTTGCATTCATTTCGATAAATGAACGGCGACCACTATCACCACCAGCAATTCCAAATTCAGCTTGCACTTCTTTCAATTCAGATTCGATGACTTGAGTAACGCGCTCTGGCTTAGCGAGTAAGTCGAGCAAGTCAGAAATCTCTGCCATGACATCTTTGTACTCATTCACAATCTTGTCTTGCTCAAGGCCAGTCAAGCGTTGTAAACGCATCTGCAAAATTTCTTGCGCTTGACTATCAGACAAGCGATAGAGACCAGTAGTTTGCATGCCGTACTCAGGCAATAAACCCTCAGGGCGATAAGCGTTGCGGCCGCCCGGTGTATCCGTCTCAGCACGCGCCAACATCTCGCGCACCATGGAAGAATCCCATGCCTTGCTCATCAATTCTGACTTAGCAACCACTGGGTTTGCAGCAGCTTTAATGATGGCAATAAATTCGTCAATGTTTGCCAATGCAACTGCCAAGCCTTCTAAGACATGACCACGTTCACGCGCTTTGCGTAATTCAAAAATCGTACGACGTGTAACTACTTCACGACGATGTTGCAAGAAGTACTCCAGCATTTGCTTCAGATTCAATAGGCGCGGTTGGTTATCAACCAATGCCACCATATTCATACCAAAGTTATCTTGCAGTTGAGTGCTCTTATACAAATTATTAAGAACGACTTCAGGAACTTCACCACGCTTGAGCTCGATCACTACACGCATACCTGACTTGTCAGATTCATCGCGTAGATCAGAGATGCCTTCTACTTTTTTCTCATTCACCAACTCAGCAATGCGCTCGAGCAAGTTCTTTTTATTCACTTGGTATGGCAACTCATCAACGATGATGGCCTGACGTGCACCCTTATCGAGATCCTCAAAGTGAGTTTTGGCGCGCATCACCACACGACCCCGGCCAGTGCGATAGCCTTCACGAACCCCTTGAACACCATAAATAATGCCGGCGGTCGGGAAATCTGGAGCTGGAATGATCTCAATCAGCTCGTCGATTGTGCATTCTGGGTTGTGCAGCACGTGCAAACAGGCTGTAACCACTTCATCCAAGTTATGGGGAGGAATATTGGTCGCCATACCCACGGCAATGCCTGAACTGCCGTTTATCAGCAAATTAGGCACTTTTGCAGGAAGAATGAGGGGTTCTTTCTCACTTCCGTCGTAATTTGGCCCAAAATCCACGGTTTCTTTATCTAAATCAGCCAAAAGCTCATGGGCGATCTTACGAAGGCGGATCTCGGTATAGCGCATTGCAGCAGCGTTATCGCCGTCTACGGAGCCGAAGTTACCCTGTCCGTCAACCAGCATATAGCGCAGAGAGAAGTCCTGAGCCATACGAACAATGGTGTCATACACCGCAGAATCGCCATGTGGATGGTATTTACCGATGACATCGCCAACTATACGGGCAGATTTTTTGTAAGCTCGGTTCCAATCGTTGTTTAATTCATACATCGCGAATAAGACCCGACGATGAACCGGTTTGAGACCGTCGCGCACGTCTGGCAGGGCTCTGCCGACAATCACGCTCATTGCGTAGTCCAAATAGGACCGCCGCATTTCGTCTTCTAGGGATATTGGTAGTGTTTCTTTAGCGGCTTGTTCCATTTAGAAATAATATCATTTTGATGACTGATAGCCCCTATGCTAATATTCTGTCAGTTTGTACGAAATTGAGATGTGTCGCTTTGCGGTTTTTTGCTTCAAAGTAGGGCGAATTACATTTAAGTTTGACTTTAATTAAAAAAGAGATTTTTGAGGACTAAAAATGAACAAAACCCTAAAAGTGTTGTTAGCTTCTGTTGTTACTGTTTCTGCATCTGCAGCGATGGCTTCTGATAACTGGGAAAACAGCAACGGTTTGAGCTGGAAAAACGGCGACGGCGCATTGTGCTGGCGTGATAGCAGCTGGACTCCTGCAACTGCAGCTAAAGATTGTGATGGCTATTTAACTCCTAAAGCTGCTACATCTGGTGTTAGCCAAAGCAAAATTACTTTGCAAGCTGACACACTCTATGACTTCAACAAGTCTGACTTGAAGCCAGAAGGTAAAGCAACTTTAGACAAAATCGCTAAAGACTTAAGCAAGATCAAATTAGAAGTAATTATTGCTGTTGGTAACACTGATAGCGTTGGTACTGATGCTTACAACATGGCCCTCGGCCAGCGTCGTGCTCAGTCCGTTAAAGCTTACTTGGTAAGCAAAGGTGTTGACGGTAGCCGTATCTACACAGAATCAAAAGGCAAGAGCAATCCAGTTGCTAGCAATGCAACTGCTGAAGGCCGCGCTAAGAACCGCCGCACCGACATCGAAGTTGTTGGTACAGCTGCAGTTAAGTAATTCTTTTTACTTGTAAAAAAGCCCGGTTCTGCCGGGCTTTTTTATTTCCGCTATATTCGTAATTCATTTATCTTAGTGCGCTTCCAGCGCTTTTATCTCCATGAACGTCGATCAATCTGAAATCGCTAAATTTAGCGCCCTAGCCCATCGCTGGTGGGATCCCCATAGTGAATTCAAGCCTTTACATGCTATCAACCCCTTGCGCCTCAATTGGATCAAATCCTTTGTTGACCTCCAAGGAAAGAAGGTTCTCGATGTTGGTTGTGGCGGTGGAATTCTGGCGGAGTCTATAGCGCAATCAGGCGCCGATACCTGTGGCATCGACTTATCTGAAAAGGCGCTTAAAGTTGCAGAGTTGCATGCCCTTGAGGTGGGTGCCACTCTCAAATACCGCTCTATTTCAGCTGAAGCACTCGCTGAGCAAGAGCCTGCTCAATATGACGTGGTGACCTGCATGGAGATGCTAGAACACGTACCAGACCCTGCCTCAGTTGTTAGGGCCTGCGCAAAGCTCTGTAAGCCAGGAGGCACCCTCTTTTTTAGCACCCTCAATCGCAGCCCTAAGTCCTACTTATTTGCCATTATTGGCGCTGAATACATCCTCCGCCTACTGCCAAAAGGTACTCACGAGTACGCCAAATTCATCAAACCTTCTGAATTAGTCGCCTTTACTCGGCAAGCAGGGCTCGAGATGATCGGCATGAAGGGAATGAGCTACAACCCTATTACTCAGGTTTACAGCCTCGGTGAAGATGTTGATGTGAACTATATGATTGCGGTGCGAAAATGAGTAGCGGGTTAGTAAGTCCTTACAAGGGCATCTTTTTTGATCTAGATGGCACTCTTGCTGACACGGCTCCAGACCTCGTGGCTGCAGCCAATCAACTCCTCATCACCAGAAATCTCCCGCCTAAGCAATACGAAGTATTACGACCTTGCGCGTCTGCTGGAGCCCGCGGACTCATTGGCGGGGCGTTTGGTATCAGCATAGATCACCCAGACTTCATCCCCCTACGAGATGAGTTCTTTGCGAACTATGAGCAGGCTTTATTGGTAAACAGTGTGCTTTTTGAGGGTGTTGATTATTTATTGGACCAACTGGATAGCGCAAACCTTCCCTGGGGCATTGTGACTAATAAAAGTGAGCGCTTTACCCACCCCCTCACGGAACAGATGGGCTTGCGCCAAAGAGCGGTGTCAACCATCTCGGGTGATACGACTCCACACTCAAAACCTCATCCTGAGCCCATCTTGCACGCTGCTAGGGTTGCCAATATTGATCCGAGTAAATCTGTATATGTAGGTGACGATATTAGAGACATCGTGGCAGGCAAAGCAGCAGGCATGAAGACGATTGCAGCAGCTTATGGCTATTGCGGCTGTGAGGAGCCTCCAGAGGCTTGGGGTGCCGATTATCTTGTGCGCCACCCAAAAGAATTACTAGAAATCATCTTCCCACGGTAGGGAGATCAAAAGATAACAAGCAATTTAAGGCCAAGAGCCTTAAAATAGAGTTTCCAATGCTTGCAATCTGGGACCGACATGGTTTCGACGTGGATTACAAAGCATCAAGGGCATACCGAGGACCCGTTATCTCGTAAATCAATGGGAATGTAATAACTGCAAACGACGAACGTTTCGCACTAGCCGCTTAATTGCGGTTGCCCCTGAACTGATTCTCTCTTGGGTCAGCTAGCGCAAGCTAGATCAGGGTCATTTACAAGAGATAAGATCATTTCATGTCACGGGGAATGGTTCGAAAACTTAGTGAATCGCCAGCGTGGAACATGTCAGTCTGTGACTAGCTAGCTAAATTAAATGATATGACTAAGTATGTAGAACTTGTTGTAGAGGATTTGCGGACGCGGGTTCGATTCCCGCCGGTTCCACCATTTTGTAGTACGTAACAGTCAAACGCCACCTTAAAGGGTGGCGTTTTTCTTTGCTTCTTTTTTTACGGTACTGATTAGTTCAACGCTTTGGTGTTTTACCAACCATCTTTGCCGCCCTCAAGAAATCAAAGTCAACACCCTTATCTGCTTGTGTCACGGTATCTAAGAATAGCTTTAGATAACCACGCTCTGCAGTTGGCTCAATCACTGGATTATCTTTTGCACGCCGAGCTAATTCTTCATCTGAAATCAATAAAGTGATCTCGCGATTTTTCACACTCAAGCGAATGCGATCTCCATTCTTCACATGCGCAAGTGGCCCACCTACGGCGGCTTCTGGCGTGACATGCAAGACGATGGTTCCAAATGCCGTTCCACTCATACGCCCATCAGAAATCCGCACAATATCCTTTACTCCTGCTTTGGCAAGTTTCATCGGAATTGGGATATAGCCCGCCTCTGGCATACCAGGCGCACCTTTAGGGCCTATGTTTTTCAGCACCAAAATATCATCAGCTGTGACATCTAAATCTAGGCTATCAATTCGATTGGCGAGATCTTCACTATTTTCAAAGACAATAGCGCGACCCTCGTGCTCCATGAGTTTTTCATTGGCAGCAGATTGTTTGATGATGGCGCCACCGGGGGCAAGGTTGCCATGTAGAACTGCAATACTGCCGCGTGGATAAATTGGGTTATCAAACTTACGTACAACATCCTGCTTAAAGCTTGGTGGGGCCGCATCAATTTCTTCACCTAAAGTGCGACCCGTTACCGTCATCGCGTCTAACTTTAATAAAGGCTTAAGCTCTCGTAGCAGTGTTGTCATGCCGCCAGCATCATGGAAGTTCTCCATGTAGTGATCACCAGAGGGCTTGAGATCTACCAATACTGG
The DNA here is from genome assembly GCF_018688375.1 of Polynucleobacter sp. AP-Ainpum-60-G11. Classification (NCBI taxonomy): domain Bacteria; kingdom Pseudomonadati; phylum Pseudomonadota; class Betaproteobacteria; order Burkholderiales; family Burkholderiaceae; genus Polynucleobacter; species Polynucleobacter sp. AP-Ainpum-60-G11. The sequence goes on from NZ_CP061318.1 coordinate 1,458,477, forward strand.
GGTTTCATCACCCATCTTATCAAGCGCATCAAGGTCGATCTCTAAACCCATGCGGCCAGCGATAGCAGCTAAATGCACGATGCCGTTTGTAGATCCACCAATCGCCAATAAAACACGCATCGCATTTTCAAAAGCATCTGCTGTTAGTACCTTATCAATAGTTAGACCGTCTTTTGCCATTTGCACAGCACGAGTACCCGTCTCTTCTGCAATCCGAATCCGATCAGCAGTAACTGCTGGTGGGGTTGCACCACCTGGTACTGTCATCCCCAATGCCTCAGAAATACAAGCCATCGTGCTCGCCGTACCCATGACTGAGCAGGTGCCCACACTAGCTACCAGTTGATCATTAACTTCATCTTTTTCAACTTCATCAATTTCGCCAGCACGAAACTTTCCCCAATAGCGACGACAGTCCGTGCAAGCACCCACACGCTCACTACGATGAGAACCGGTAAGCATTGAACCGGTGATCAACTGGATTGCTGGAAGACCTGCAGAAGCAGCCCCCATCATTTGCGCTGGCACTGTTTTATCGCAACCACCAATCATGACTACAGCATCCATCGGCTGAGCCCTCAGCATCTCTTCGGTGTCCATCGACATCAAATTACGCAAATACATACTGGTAGGAGCAGCAAAACTCTCATGAATAGAGATTGTTGGAAAGTCCATTGGTAAACCACCAGCAAGCATCACGCCACGCTTTACAGCCTCAATCAGTTGCGGCATATTGCCGTGGCACGGATTGTATGAACTACCAGTATTAATAATGCCGATTACCGGTCGATCTAGTGCGCTATTGGTGTAGCCCGCACCCTTAATAAATGCCTTACGTAAAAACAAAGAGAAGCCTTTGTCGCCATAGCTCGTTAAGCCCTTGCGCAAACCACTCTCTGTGGATTGCTTTTTCTCTTTGGTCGCATTGCTTGTCATAAATAATTCTTTAAATAAAAAATAAATAGAAATTACTACTCAGCTTTGATATCCGCTTCTTTAATCACTTTTTCCCAGCGTTTTACTTCTGCAGCCAACAACTCCGCAGATTGCTTGGGTTTTGTCGGCGTTGCAGCATAGACCCCCTGCTTTAAAAAAGCTTCTTTAACCTCTGGGTTTACCAAGAGTTTAGCGATAGCGCTATTGAACTGGTCAATGATCGGTGTCGGCGTACCAACTGGGGCTAAAACTCCGAAGGTGGAGCTCACCTCTAAAGCCGGCATACCCGACTCAGCGGTAGTAGGAACATCTGGCAACATCGAGATGCGCTTAGCAGTTGTCACCGCCAAGGGGCGCAATTGACCGGCATTAATAAATGGCAATGCGGCCGGAACTGTTTCCACCATCATATTGACCTGACCCGCCACCAAATCGGTCATGGCTGGGCCGCTACCCTTATATGGCACATGCGTGATTTTGATGCCAGCCTCTTTTTGGAAAATCTCTGCGCCCATCCTTTGCGGAGCACCCGCACCAGAAGAGGCGTAATTTAATTTATCCGGATTGGCCTTTGCATAATCAACCAAGCCCTTCAAAGTTCTGACTGGGACATTGGGATTAACAACCACTACCAAAGGTACTGAACCAACAATCATGACTGGCGTGAAATCCTTCAGAAGATCGTAGCGCAACTTACCCTTTTCGAGAGTTGCCATAGTTGAATGCGATGTCACGGCACCCATCAATAAGGTGTAACCATCTGGGCTTGCCTTAGCAACAGCCTCTGCACCAATATTGCCACCAGCACCGCCGCGATTTTCAACTAATACTTGCTGTCCTAAGGATTCACTAAGATTCTTAGCAAGTATGCGTCCAATCACATCAGTTGCCCCGCCTGGAGGATAGGGAACAACCAGCTTAATGGGTCTATCTGGATAAGCAGCGTGCACTGCAGCAGAGATTCCAAGAATGAGGGCGCCCTGGGCAATGGAACGACATAATTTACCGAATTGAAACGTAATCATTTTTGTCTCCGTAAACAGCTTTATTTTTATAATCTCAATATACTAAACTTTGCTATCGCATACATTTGAGCGTGCTAAGCTCGGCACCACATTAATGCCAAGGACCACCATGTCAACTATTCAACCCTTTCATCTTGCATTTCCCGTAGATAACTTGGAAGCAGCCCGTACGTTTTACGGCAGTACCTTAGGTTGTACTGAGGGTCGCAGCTCAGATGAATGGATTGACTTTGACTTCTTTGGGCACCAACTAGTTGCCCATCTTGCACCTCAAGAATGCGGCAATGCAGCCTCAAACGAGGTTGACGGACATCAAGTTCCCGTAAAACATTTTGGAGTGGTACTGACAATGCCAGATTGGCACGCGTTAGCAGATCGACTAAGCAAGAGCGGCATCAAATTCATCATGGAGCCGCAGATACGGTTTAAAGGCAAAGTTGGTGAGCAGGCTACGATGTTCTTCTTAGACCCTGCTGGCAACGCTTTGGAGTTCAAAGCATTTGAAGATCCAAGTCAGCTATTTGCAAAATAATTTCTGATATCTTGTCCCGATTACTTGAGGCCCAATCGCCAGAGTGAGGTAGTTTCTGCAGCCCTAGCAAAATAAAGTAAATCAGTCTCATCGGCTGATTTTGGATGCTTAGGCTTGGTATCGATGCGGCCCACAACAACTAAACCGGCACTCTCAAACCAAGAGAGCAACTCCTGTCGAGTTCTCAGCTCGAGATGCTCAGCCAAATCAGACAGAATCAACCAAGCCTCACCCTGAGGTAATAAATGATCTTTCAATCCCGCCAAAAATCCTTTGAGCATTTGACTCTCTGGATCGTAGACAGCATGCTCTAAAGTGGAGCTGGGTCTTGCAGGAACCCAAGGTGGATTACACACAATCAATGAAGCTTTTGCTTGGGGGAATAAATTGGCTTTCACAATTTCAATTTGTGAACCCAGATTTAGCAGTGCAATATTTTCTTTGGCGCAAGCGAGCGCTCGATCATCTTGATCGGTGGCAACAATTTTCTGTATGTCACGCATCGCCAAAATAATAGAAAGCACCCCAGTGCCAACACCAATATCAAAGGCTATTGATTTAGCATCTAAAGCCTTAGGTAATGGAGCGTTAGAGACCAGTTCAATGTACTCGCCACGAACGGGCGAGAAAACACCGTAATGGGGATGAACAAACACTGGCTCACCATGCTCATTAGCCAGAATAGGTAAGCCATTCTTACGCCACTCATGAGCACTAATCACGCCCAAGAGCTCACGCAAAGAAACTACATATGACTGCTTGACAGCGCCATACGCTTCTGCGCATGCCTTTGATATATCTGGCGCACGACGTAATGAAATCGTATGGTCTGCGTTGCACTGGATTAGCAACATACCCAGTATTCGGGCCCGTTGAGACCGAACGAGCCGATGTTGATTAAAGACATCTTTTGCTGATTTCTTAGGGGTTGTAGTATCCGACTTAACTACCCTCTTGCCCGCACGCTTGGATTTTTTCGAAGGTTTATCTATTCGCCGAACCAAAGCCTGTAATAGCTGGCGGGCATTCTGGAAATCGCCTTTCCAAAGGATCGCAGTACCTTCGCAAGCCAAATGATAGGCATCATCAGCCGTTAAGGCGTCATCAGCAGTGACTACTTTTTTATGGGCTGCAATGCCGTTTTCAGAATGCCAAACTGCAGAACAGGTTTGACCGCCCTCTTCCCAGCAAATGGAAGCATCTTGCATCATGACTTACTCAGGAGGATGCTCCTCGGGGTTGACATCTAATGCAATTAAAAAACGAGAGACCATGTTGTAAGCTGCCACTACAGTCACCAGCTCCACGGTATTTGTATTACCCAAGGCAGCCTGCAAGCGCTTCATCAAAGCGCCATCAACCTGAATGTTGCGCGTCATCTGAAAAGTTAACTCTGCAGCATCGTTTTCAACATCTGAGAAAAGATCCTTCGGGAAACTAGGCTGACCAATTAAACGCAATGCCTGAACCTGTTCTTCAGTACCGCCAGCTTTGATAAATGGTGGTGCATGATGAAAGAACTCATACTCCGCACCATTAAGAACGGCTACCCCACACATCGCAAGCTCACGCAACTTTGGATCTAGAGAAAGGTTATTACGAATCTCTCCCACAAAATGATTCCACCCCTCAGCAATAGGGGTGCTATGCAAAAGCATGCGGTCTAAATTAATAAACTGGCCGCCACGTCTCTTACGAATGGCCGCCACAAGCTCAGCAGGCTCAGCCAAATCCATCGGTTGGTAAGGAATTAAACGTTCGCTCATATTGAATCCTTATTGCGTTTCTTTAATATTGTTTTCAATAACAAACTTACCCCAAACAGCAATTTGCTTACCGATAAAGTCACGCAGAGTCTCGGGATTACCAGCAACAATTTCAATGCCTTGAGATTTCAATTTAGATGCGACCGCTGGAGTCTTCAGAGCTTTCGTGACAGCCTGGTTCATAGCATTTACGATTGCAGGTGGAGTTTTTCCAGGAGCCAATACCGCCCACCATGCTGGCGCGTTAAAGCCTGGGAAACCACTTTCGGAAATCGTTGGCACATTCGGCAACTCGGGAGATCTTTTGGCGGTTGTGATTACGAGGGGAATTACTCCACCACTATCAATGTGCGGTTTGACCAAAAACTCTGAGCCAATAGCTAACTGCACTTGGCCACCAAGAACATCTTGCATTAAAGGGCCGCCGCCACGATAAGGAATGTGATTCCAATCAAAGCCGGCCTGTTTGGCCAAACGCGCCATCGCCAAATGGCCTAAGCTACCAATACCAATAGAACCATAGCTAAATTGTTTTCCAGCCTTCGATTGATCAACTAATTGCTTAAAGCTAGTGATTCCAGAATTCTTACTCGCAACTAGAACCATTGGTGAGGTACCAATTAAGGTGACAGGCGCGATATCTTTAATCGTGTCGTAGGGAAGCTTATCTTTGAGACTTGGATTTACGCCATGCGTATCAAACACAACCGCAAAGGTATAGCCATCTGGATCTGATCTTGTTAAAGCCGCGGTTCCAATGACACCAGAGGCCCCGCCTATGTTTTCGACAATGACGTTTTGCTTCAATTCAGCCTGCAGTGCTGGGGCTAAGGTTCTCGCCACTTGGTCCACAGAGCCACCTGGCGGGAAAACGGCGATCAGGCGAATTGGTTTCTGGGTGGGCCAAGCACCCACTCCAGCGGTTTGAGCGCTAGCAATAGAAGACCCAAACATCAGAAATACGCTCAATAAGAGCACTTTTTTAGTTATTTTCAAGAAAGTTGGCATCACATCATCCCCCACGATTAAGACTGCAAGATTACCACCCATCACGGCAGCTTGTTCGATAATAGATGCCAGAGCCAGATGAGATTAACCATGAAACCAATTTTGAACATAGCCGCCTATTTATTTGTCAGCCTAGACAATTTGACTGAGCTACGCGCGAAGATATTGGATGACTGCAATGCTCGCCATCTAAAAGGGACCATTCTCTTGACCGCTGAAGGTATCAACATGTTCTTGGCAGGAGAGGAAGCTAAATTACGCGGCTTTCTAGATTGGCTGCGCCTGGATTCTCGCTTTGCCCCCCTTCAGGCAAAAGATAGCTGGTCTGAAACACAGCCATTTAAAAAAATGTTGGTCAAAATTAAGAATGAAATCATCCGCATGAATCACCCGACGATTCGTCCGGAAGAGGGTCGCGCGAATTTCATTACGCCAAAAAAATTACAAGAGTGGCTTGATCGAGGTACCGATGACTTAGGGCGCCCTGTCGTGATGGTGGACACACGTAACGCTTTTGAAGTCGAATACGGTACTTTCGAGAATGCACTGCATTTCAATATTGAGAAATTTACAGAATTTCCCGCAGCAATCACTGCACATAAAGATGAGTTAGCTGATAAAACTCTCGTGAGCTTTTGTACTGGCGGCATCCGCTGTGAAAAGTCTGGCCTCTTCATGCGTGAAATTGGCATGCAACATAGCTATCAACTTGAAGGCGGCATCCTCAAGTACTTTGAAGAAGTTGGCTCCGCACACTACACCGGCACCTGCTTTGTATTTGATGAACGGGAAGCGCTGGAGCCTAACTTAGACTCCATCCCACTAGAGCGCTCTATCCGAAAAAAACAAACCGCCTAATAGCAAAGCCCTTAGCTCGATTTACCCACCAAAGTCATGTGCTCAACAAAAGGTGGTTTGACAAAAAATGGGCCAACAATTGCACGCCATTCAGCAAAAGCGTCGGAACCTCTGAAGTCCACCGTATGGTTCTCAAGACTATCCCAGTAAATCAATAACAAGTAGCGCGCTGGGTTTTCAATGCTGCGGTTAACCTTAAAGCCTTGGAATCCCTTAGCCTTGGCAATGACGCTATTAACGCCACGCAAAATTGCCTCCTCAAACTCAACGGCCTTGCTGGGGTCAATTTCTAGATCGCAGTGCTCCAAAATCATGGGAATTTCCTTTGTCAAAATTGCTTAGGGATCGATAGTAAACTCAAACAGAATAACAAATCAACAAAGAGAGATATGGCCAATTTACCCAATATTGTCGTCCTAGGAGATTACGAACGTGCACTGCGTCGCTTCTCTAATTGGAATCGGATAGAGCAAAGCTCAAATCTCACCATTCACCATGAGCCATTGCGCGATGAAGCCCTATATGAAGCAGTGAAGGATGCCGATGTCATTGCTATTGTGCGCGATAGATCCCCATTTAATGAGGCAATGATTGCGAGACTGTCAAAACTCAAATTATTAATGTTTACAGGCAAACGCAATGGCACTCTAGATAGCGCCGCCCTCCTCTCGCGGAATATTCCGATCGCCTGTACGCCTGGAGGCCCCTCTAAAGAAACTACCACTGAGCTAACCTGGGCCTTAATCTTGGGGGCATCCAAGCAACTGGTTGGCCAAAACAATCTGGTGACTTCTGGTGGCTGGCGTAATGAACTCTCGGTCCTCCCGATGCTTGCAGGTGAGCGCCTCGGAGTTATTGGTCTGGGCGCTATCGGCAGCTCTGTTGCTCGCGTTGGCAAAGCATTCGGAATGGAGCTTGTCACCTGGAGCCCCAATATGACTCCAGAACGCGCCGCAGTAGAAAACGCAAAATCCGTTAGCCTCGATGAATTACTCAGCACATCCAAAGTAGTCACTATGCACTTAGTGGCTGGCCCAGGAACTAAAGGCCTCATTAGCGCAGATCAACTTGCCTTAATGCGCCCAGACTCGGTTCTGGTAAACACATCGCGATCCGCATTGATCAATATGCCTGACTTATGCGCTGCCCTTAAGCAGGGTCGTCCTGGCCAAGCTGCAGTAGATGTATTTGATATTGAACCTTTGCCATCCAATGATCCGCTGCGCAATACTCAGAATCTACTGGCAACTCCGCACCTTGGTTTTATTGCAGAACCTATTTTTGAAACTTTCTCAAAAGGTATTACTCAAACTCTAGAGGCCTGGCTTGACCAAAAGCCAGTACCGCATCCTTTCGAACCTTAATGCTTTGAAGAAGCTCACACCCTCACAGTTATTTATCAGCTTCAGCAAAATCGGCATGTCTGGTTTTGGTGGAGTGTTGCCATGGGCACGGCGTACCCTGGTTGAACGCGACAAGATATTAAGCTCGGAAGAATTTAGCGCCATTCTGGGTATCTGCCAAATTGTTCCAGGCCCGAATATTGTGAATCTTGCGGTGTGTATTGGCTCTCGATTTGCTGGCGCTAGGGGCGCGTTGGCAGCCGTCCTTGGTTTAACGCTAGGGCCCATCTGCATTGTGATGTTGTTAGCCGTTCTCTATACACATTACAGCTACATGGAGTCGATACAAGGAGTGCTGCGCGGCATTTCTGCAGTTGGGGTTGGCTTAATCGCCTCCACTGGCATCAAAATGTTGCGCGACGAGTTACGCTTTCCAGCAATGCTACTGGTTGTACTAGTTACAGTAATCGCAGCCAGCTATTACCAGCTAGGACTTGGTTGGGTAGTACTCATAGCATCACCACTGGCCTGGTTCTTGGCGCAAAAGAAGGCTCGCAAACTATGAACATTTTGCTAAGCCTATTTTTAAAACTCTCCGCCTTTTCTTTGATTGCCTTTGGCGGCGTAAATGCCTTACTTCCAAGCTTGCTGAAATTATCGGTTTATCAAGAGCACTGGATAGATCTTCAAACTTTTGCCGATTATTTTGCGATTGCGCAAGCTGCACCAGGGCCGAACTTTATGACGGTCACCTTAATTGGCTGGCATGTTTATGGTGTTTTAGGTGCGCTAATTGCAACTCTTGCAATTTCATGGCCGTCATCTATTCTGGTCTATCACTTACAACGCCTGATCCTAGGCATGAAAGATGCCCACAAAAAGAAATCGATTCAATATGCAGCTGCAGCTCTAGCCATCGGTCTAGTTCTCTCTTCAGCATGGCAGATTGCTTTACAAATCAATCACAGCTACGCTGCCTATGCTCTGACACTGTTAACTATTGGAATTACTGTTTTTACTCGTTGGCATCCTTTGTATTTAATCGGACTTGGTGCCGCTCTAGGAGCATTAGGACTTATATGAAATTCATGCGATTTTTACAGACGACTGTTTTGTGCTCAGCAGTTTTTTTGATTGGATCTGCAAATGCACAAGCAAACTATCCCAGCAAACCGATCAATTTGATCGTGCCCTATGGCGCTGGCGGTAGTGCCGATTCTCGCAGCAGGCAACTAGCTCAGAAAATGAGTTTAATTTTGAGGCAGCCGATTGTGGTTGATAACAAACCCGGCGCTGGCGGAAACATTGGTACTGAGTTTGTTGCAAGATCAGCGCCAGATGGCTACACAATTGGGATGGGAAACTTCGCACCCATGGCAGTGAATAAAACCTTATTTGGTAACCTTCGCTACGACCCCGAAACGGATATCAGTCCAATCATCTTGATTGAGAAGGGTCCCTTAGTTTTAGTAGTTCACCCAAACTCACCCTATAAAACTATTCAAGATATTGTCACGGCAGCGAAAGCAAAGCCAGGTACTCTCACCTTTTCTTCAGGGGGTATTGGCGGCAGTCATCAATTATCTGCAGAACTATTTATGCAGAATGCCGGCATCAAAATGATTCATGTTCCTTATAAGAGTGGTTCCGCTGGTTTAACGGACCTCATGGGTGGCAACGTGGATATGATGTTTGATCAAATGTATTCAGCAGTGCCCAGCATCAAAGCGGATAAGTTACGTCCTATCGCCATCACGAGCAAAAAGAGATCTCCACTCCTGCCAAATGTTCCTAGCTTTGCTGAGGTTGGCTACCCCAAGGTTGAGGTGCTGAATTGGCAAGGATTTATCGCGCCCGCCAAAACTCCTAAGCCAATTATTGATAAGCTAAATGCCGCAGCCAACGAAGCTTTGAAAGATCCACAACTGCGTGAATTGATGCTTTCTCAAGGAAATGAAATTGGCGGCGGAAGTCCTGCTGATTTCGCAGCCCTGATTAAGTCTGAGGCGGCGAAATGGAGTGCCGTAGTCAAGGCGGGAAATATCAAGCCTGAATAAGCTTGACTGAAAAACTTACTTCAGCGCTTGGTAAGTCAAAATACCCAAGAAAGTAAGGCACAGCGAGCCTACCAAATGCAGGAGCGCTGTACCTAGCGCCCAAGTCACTTCGCCCCGCTGCATAAATCCTACAACCTCAGCAGAAAAGCTGGAGAAAGTTGTGAGGCCGCCTAGGAAGCCTGTAATCACGAACAACTTCCATTCTGGGGAGAGATTGGGATTGTTTCCAAAGAAGGCTACCGCAATACCAATTAGGTAACCGCCAACCATATTGGAAATAAAGGTTCCCAAAGGAAGCATTGATGCGACATTGACTGTTACAAGATTAAAGCCTGCCCTCAGTAATGCACCAAGACCGGCGCCGCAGAAGATTGCAAGAATAGATGGCCACATAAGAATATTTATTGGATTGTAAAAGTAAGCATACCAATGGAACCCATTTCTATTCCATCAACTTGTGTCTTAGGCGCCTCACCCTGCTCTTGCTGAGCGAGCACATACAATGCCGGCCAATAGTGCTCAGGGGTTGGAATGGATAAATGAGCGGCATCACCAAATTGCTCCCAATGAATCAAAGTCTCATGGTGATTAGCCTTCATTTCCGAAACAAAGAAATCATTAAACTCTTTAGCCCATGGATAGGGGCTTGCACCCGCCTCCCATTGGATAGTGCGCAAGTTATGCACCACATTGCCGCTTGCCAGAATTAAAATATTTTCATCACGCAAAGGGCGCAATTTTTTAGCCAGCTCGTAATGCTCATTTGCAGATAAGGAGCCATCTAGACTCAACTGCACCACAGGAACATCAGCATTTGGGTAAAGATATTTGAGAACAGACCAAGCGCCGTGATCAATGCCCCATTCATTCTCTTCAAGTACGACAGGAACACCTAGCAATTCTTTTACGCGATCCGCAAGCGCAGGACTTCCTGGCGCTGGATACTGAATATCAAACAAGGCCTGCGGAAATCCGCCAAAGTCATGAATCGTTTTAGGTTTGGGCATTGCAGTAACCCATACTCCACGGGTTACCCAATGGGCCGAGATGACTAAGATCGCATCTGGGCGTTTGAGTGATTTACCAAGACTAGCCCAAGTGGCTGTATAGCGATTGGGCTCGATGGCATACATCGGACTGCCATGGCCAGCAAATACTGCAGGTTGGCGATGGCTAGTCATTAATGCAGATTAACCGAATACGTAACCAGTATGAGCTGCAACCAATGCAAACAAAATAGCCAAGCTAGTAGCGGCTGCCAACATCACGATCAGAGTAATGATCTTCTTGTTGATTTCGTCTTTCGTTTCTTTATGCCATTCGTTCATGCTAAATCCTCATTAATTAGTATCGTAATTATCCACTATCGGCCGCGGCCAGCCTTACGCATCATGGCTTTTCCGCCTCCAAAGCCTGCCTGAGGCCTACCGCCAGGACCAGATGGGCCTTTGGGGGCTGGTGGACGGGCTACCGGCTTGGCTGCTACTGGCTTGGCTGGGGTTTTTGATTCAGGTTTTTTATCGTCAGTCACTTTTTTGCTCCTATGGATATCATATTGCCATGATTACTGACTATTCTATCCAAGCTGTCGCGATTAATGCGATTCCCTTGATTTTTGCCATCACGATTCATGAGGCCGCTCACGGCTTTGCTGCACGTCAATTTGGCGACAATACGGCCTATATGCTGGGTAGAGTAAGCCTCAACCCCATTAAACATATAGACCCCGTGGGGACAATTCTGATCCCCCTGCTATTGATTTTGTCAGGATCCCCTTTTTTGGTTGGCTATGCCAAACCAGTGCCGGTGAACTTTGGGCGCCTACGCAACCCCAGAATTGACTCTATTTGGGTAGCCTTAGCTGGCCCTGGCTCCAATTTCATTCAGGCCTTGATTTGGCTAATCCTACTCATTGGCTTGGTTGGGCTTGGCATCAATGAAAAGTTCCTCATCTCCATGTCACAGGCCGGCATTACTTGGAATTTGGGATTGCTAGTTTTCAATCTATTTCCGCTTCCACCCCTCGATGGTGGCCGGATTCTTGCAGGACTTCTCCCGGTGCGCCAATCCATTGCCTTAGGTAAGTTAGAGCCTTGGGGCTTTTTTATCGTTCTAGGCCTCGTATTTACTGGGATTATTGGCAGCCTGTGGATGACCCCCTTGATGGCTTTTTTTGAGTGGTTGATTCTCTTGCTGACCAGCCCCTTAAGAATGATTTTCTAGATTGATTCCGATGGGCAAAAAATAGCATTCGGGAGTATGCTGAATCCACATAGCCTCACCCCCAAATCAATTGAAATTATTGGAGCCTCTTATGAAACTCAAACATCTTGTTTTAGCCACCCTTGCACCAACATTGCTGGTTAGCGGAATTGCTTATGCGCAATTCAAAAAACCTGAGGATGCAATTAAGTACCGCCAAAGCGCATTTACTGTGATGGCAAATTCTTTTGGGAAAATTGGTGCTGTAGTTAAAGGTGAGGCACCATTTAATAAAGATGAAGTAGCGAAGAATGCTGCTGTAGTTGCAACCATCTCCAGCCTCCCATGGCAAGCCTTTGGACCAGGCACTGAAGGTGGCAATGCACTACCAGAGGTTTGGTCGGACAACGCTAAATTTAAAGCCGCTTCAGAAAAGATGCAGCTTGCTGTTGCAAATCTAAATACTGCTGCGCAATCGGGCGATCAAGATGCTATTAAGAAGGCTTTTGGCGCAGCTGGCGCCACCTGCAAAGGTTGCCATGACGACTTCAAGAAAAAGTAATTAGTTCGTTATCAAGTAACCCAGAATCACCGCAATCAGGCTGAGCAGTAATAACGCCAAGCCGCGTTGCCAACCTCCATCCTTGGAGGCTTGACCCAAGTCAGCAGGTAGATACCTTACCTCCTCGCTTGGGTCGATTTCTTTATCGCCCAGCAACATTGGCTTAATTAAGTTCTCACCCCTAAATTTTTGATAATAAAAAATTGCGCAGAGGTGAACAACAATCAAAATAATGAGAACCTTTTCATTTTGATGATGAATGGAAGTTAAAAGCTCAACCGTTCCATTGGAAACCTGTTTTGCTAGCGGCCCCTCAAAAGCAATATCGTCATTTGCGAAAAGACCAGTCACCGCCTGAAGGCCAATTGAAAAGAGTAAAGCTAAAACAGATAGCGCGCCCAAGGGGTTATGCCCCAGTCCTGCCTTGGCTCTACCAGATAGATAATTCAGAAGCCCTTTTGGGCTAGGAACAAAATTGATAAAACGGGCATGGTGGGAGCCAATCAAGCCCCAGCAGATTCTAAAAATAATCAAACCTAAAACACAGTAGCCCACTCGCGCATGGAACTCCATGGCATTGCCGCCAATCTTGACGGTCACGAAACTCAAAAAAATTCCGACAACCAAAAGCCAATGAAAGAGGCGAATCGGCAAATCCCAGACGCGAATTATTTTTTTCATATCTAGAGAATAAATCACTGTCACCTTTAGAATAAGAAAAATTCATGAAAACAAGCCAAGCCTTTAAAACCTTGTTGCTCTATCGCATAGGCGCAACTCTCAGCTATCAAATCATGATGGTTGCAGTAGGGTGGCATATCTATGAGATTACTAATAGCGTCGTTTCCCTTGGTCTAATTGGCTTAGCGGAGCTTGTCCCCTACTTTGTATTAGCACTCTATGCTGGCCATGCCGTAGATCATCATTCTAGAAAACTGATTTCGGCGATTGCGTGTGGCCTCCACATTGCAGTCGCTTTGCTCTTAGTCGCAATTGCACTCGACTGGCTAACGCCACCCGTTCCTTTGATTTACACGGCAGTAGCCTTTTTAGGTTTGGCGCGCGCACTATTGCGCCCTTCTTATCAAGCCATCTTTGGTCAAATCATTCCCCGAGATCAAATGCCACGCTATACCGCATACGCATCTTCTGCCTTTCAGATTTGCGTTGTTGCTGGACCGGGCCTGGGTGGGCTCATGATTGGATTTGCTGGGCTAGAGTGGACTTATGCCATGGCTGCATTGAGTGGGGCTATCGGCCTCTATGGAGTGAGCTTTATTCACATCAAACATGAACGACCTGAAGGCGTAAGCAATGATTTCTTAAAAAGCTTTTTTGAGGGCTTTAACTACGTACGAAAACATGATCTGATTGTCAGCATCATGCTCTTAGATATGTTTGCCGTGCTATTTGGTGGTGCTGTATCCATTCTTCCGGCCTTTGTTAAAGAGGTCCTTAATGCTGGTCCGGAAGCTCTTGGAATTCTCAGGGCAGCGCCTGCAGCCGGGGCAGTCATCACGGGCCTCTACTTAGCGCGTCGACCCTTACTAGAAGATTCTGGCAAACACTTATTTTTGTCAGTCGGCGGCTTTGGTATTGCCATTATTGCTTTTGGGCTCTCTAACAATCTTTGGCTTGCAGCACTCTTCTTATTTATCTCGGGTTGTTGCGACTCTATCTCGGTAGTAATCCGTGGCAGCATTATGCAGTTAACGACTCCGGATCAGATGCGAGGCAGAATCAGTGCTATTAATGGGATATTCATTGGCTCCTCCAACGAATTGGGTGCGCTTGAATCTGGGGTTGCAGCAAGTCTGATGGGGCTTATTCCATCAATCGTATTTGGCGGGGCTGCAACCATACTAGTCGTATTACTTACCTACCAATTTGCACCCCAACTGAGAAAGCTCAATCTCAAAGATCTTACCTAGAGTTTGATTACTTAATCTCTGGTAAATCCTTTTGAATGATCTTTAAGCCTTCACGTAAGGCTTCTTGATAGCGCTCTCGCTCCGCCTTCATCGTCTCTGCTGTCCATGAATAAAAACCTTCGCCGGTTTTCATTCCCAACTTGCCACTGGCAATGCGATCGCTCAAACATTTTGCAATATCTGGGGAGTTATTCAGAGTGGGATAAATCGTTGCGCCACCAGCGCCATGCACATCTAGACCAGCGTGATCCCTCTGCATTGCAGGTCCAGCAGCGATGTAGCGGAAACCAAAACCAAAACGCACTGCCTTATCAATATCTTCTAGGCTCGCAATCCCCGCATCGACCATAGCAAAGGCTTCACGTGATAAAGCGTGCTGCAAGCGATTTGCTAAGAAGCCTGGCAAATCTTTTTTAACAGTAACTGGCACCATACCGCAGGCCGTCATCAATCGAGAAAGGCTTTCGCCCACCATGGGAGAAGTCTTTTGGCCATAGACCACTTCTACACACGGCACCAAGTGCGCAGGCATGAAGAAATGCAAACCAATCATTCGCGCCGACGTTTTCAACCCTTTTGAAATGTCGCTAATCGGAAAGCTCGTACTATTGCTTGCCAAGACTGCCTCTGGCTTTGCATATTGCTCCAGCTTGGCAAACAATTCTTGCTTAATATCCAAACGCTCAGGCACGCACTCAATGACTAAATCGACCTCTGGCCAATCCATCTCCTCTAACGAGCCGGCGGTAGAGAGTAAATGTAAACGATGCTCGTAGCCCAAATCAATCATGGTGTTAGCAAAGTAATCTGGTAACAGTGCACGGCGCTCGGTGGTGGGCTCTAGAACCTGCACAGCACAACCCCCGCGAGCACAAACAGCCGCCACATCAGCGCCCATAGTGCCGCCGCCAACGATGACGACTTTAGTTTCGGATGGGGTAAACAACATCTCAATTTCTCCTTCGGGGGCAAGATAAGGATTACAAATCCTCTTACAATGTTTTCATTATTCCAATAAAAAAGTAAGTGAGACATGATCCCAGTCAATTCGGTACTGCAGGTCGGGCAATTTCCAGAAATAATGCAATTGGAGATTGATAAGCGACTGAGCACAAGCAAACTACTTGACCCTCAGGGCAAGCTTCCCGATGGCAACTTCACCGCCATCCTTACCCGCTCAAACACCCAAATCCCGCAAGAGTTGCTGGAGAAGATGCCGGGCATACAAATGGTTGCGACTTGTGGCGTGGGCTATGACAACCTTCCCTTGAACTATCTCAAGGCCCATGAGATCAAAGCCAGCAATACCCCAGGCGTTCTGAATGATGCCGTCTGTGAGCTGGCCATTGGCATGCTCTTTAGCTTATTGCGTCGCATTCCGGAAGCGCAGGACTTTGTTAAAAGCACCGCTTGGTCGAAAGCACCTTTCACCATAACCACTACTCTTGCAGGGAAGTGTATTGGCATTGCAGGTATGGGTCGCATTGGGCAAGATCTAGCAAAACGCTTAGAGCCCTTTAAGGTCAAACTAGCCTATACCGGCCCTACTCCCAAAGAGCTTCCTTACGAGTATTTCAGCGATATCAAGTCCCTAGCAAAGGCATCAGACATTCTTATTCTTGCGTGCCCCGCCAGTCCAGAAACAGAAAAAATGGTTAATACCGAAGTCCTGGAAGCTTTAGGGCCGAGAGGCTATCTTATTAATATTGCGCGAGGCAGCGTAGTGGATGAAGCTGCACTTTTAGTTGCACTGCAGCAAAAAACCATCGCCGGGGCAGCACTCGATGTATTTGAAAATGAACCAAATCCAAACGTCGACTTCTTAAATATTGATAATGTCTTACTAACCCCGCATATTGGAAGTGCTACTTCTGAAACGCGACAATTGATGACGAACCTAGCAATAGATAATTTAGAAGCTTTCTATAATAAAAAACCACTTCTTACCGAAGTAAAAAATTAAATTGGAGTAAGCATGACGATTTCCCTACACCCTTCCACGCTACCTGCAGTACTCTCACCTGTATTGACTCCATTTAAAGAAGACGGAAGTCCAGATGCGAAAAAATTACTGAAGCAATGTCAATGGCTCGAAGCCAATGGCGTTGGTCAGGCTATCTTCGGCACAAACTCAGAAGCGAACTCCATGTCTGCCCCACAAAAGATGGACACGTTGACAGCGCTTATTGAAGGCGGCTTAAATCCTGCGCACATGATGCCTGGTACGGGCGCCACGTCGATTGATGCCACAGTCAATATGACACGTCACGCAGTTCAACATAAGTGCGCAGGTGTCTTAATGTTGCCACCTTTTTATTACAAAGATGTCACTGATGATGGTCTTTTCGCCTACTTCTCAG
Source organism: Polynucleobacter sp. AP-Ainpum-60-G11 (assembly GCF_018688375.1). Lineage (NCBI taxonomy): Bacteria > Pseudomonadati > Pseudomonadota > Betaproteobacteria > Burkholderiales > Burkholderiaceae > Polynucleobacter > Polynucleobacter sp. AP-Ainpum-60-G11. Next base: position 1,475,057 of record NZ_CP061318.1, read on the forward strand.
AAGTGATTCAAAAAGTGGGTGATGCTGGATTACAAATTTACATCTACAACATTCCGCCTGTTACCAAAATCAATCTAAGTCTTTCTTTGTTAGAGCGCTTAGCTAAGGAATACCCAAAAACTGTTGTTGGCATGAAAGATAGTTCTGGTGATTGGGCCTATACAGAGTCAGTCATTAAGCTCTTAGCACCATCAGGTTTCCGCGTATATGCCGGTAGCGAAGTATTCCTAATGCGTGCCCTGCGTGCAGGTGGAGTTGGCTGCATCTCCGCTACCGCTAACGTAAACCCTAGGGCCATCGCTGAATTGGCGGCCCATTGGAGAGAATCTGACGCAGATCAACGTCAAGCGGCTTTAGATCAAGTACGCTCAATATTTGCTCAATATCAAATGATTGCCGGTATGAAAACTGCAGTTGCCCATTTCAGCAAAGATTCAGAGTGGTTGCGCGTACGCCCACCACTCATGCAGCTGAGTGCAGATCAGCAAGCGAAGTTATTGGGTGAACTACAACAGATTAATTTCAGCATGCCAGGCCTTTAATTAAATAGACGCAAAACAGGAGACAAAAATGAAACTAATAAAAGTAATTGCTCTATCGCTCACTATGTTGTTTAGCGCAGCACAAGCACAAAATATTTCAGTAGCAACCGGCGGTACTGGCGGCGTTTATTACCCAATGGGTGGTGGACTTGCCTCAATACTCTCCAGCAAGGTACCTGGAATGTCTGCAACCGCCGAAGTGACTGGTGGCTCAGTAGACAACCTGAACCTCATCGGCACAGGCAAACCTTACGTTGGCTTCTCAATGGCCGATGCCGCTAAAGATGCTAAAGATGGCGAAGGTAAATTCACAAACAAGAAAATCGATTTGCGCACACTCTTAGTGCTATACCCAAATCTCATGCACGTTGTAACAGTGGACTCTACTGGCATTAAGTCCATGAAGGACCTTAAGGGCAAGCGCATTAGTACAGGCGCCCCTGGTAGCGCAACCGAAGTGATGGCTTTTCGTCTGTTAGAGGCTGCTGGCCTTGATAAAGACAAAGACGTCAAACGCGAGCGTTTGAGCGTAGCCGAGTCCGTCAATGCGGTAAAAGATCGCAAAATTGATGCTTTCTTCTGGGTTGGTGGCTTACCAACTGCAGCAGTTACCGATCTTGCCAATAGCCCTGGCATGAAAATCGTCATGATTGATAACGCCGCTGAAGTCGCTGCCATGAATAAGAAGTACGGCAACCTGTACTTTGCTACAGACATCCCAAAAGAAACCTATAGCGGTATGACCAAAAACAATAAAGTAGCTGGCGTCGCCAATATCTTGGTAGTTAATGCCAATATGCCTGATGATGAAGCCTACAAAATTGTGAAGGCTGTCTTTGATAACAAACTTGAATTGGTTCGCACTCATAAGGAGTACATCAACGTAACCCTTGAGAATCAAAAGCAAAGCTCCACACCAATCGCATATCACCCAGGTGCAGCGAAGTATTTCAAAGAAAAGAACGTAAAGTTAAATTAATTTAACTGAATCCCATAATCAGGAGTGCACACCAGCACTCCTGAGTCTTTTGATGATTAAGTATTAGTAGCACTAAAAAAGCTGTATATAAAAAATAGGTAGAGACATGACACAAGCTGTGATTGATAACGAAACACAAGAAAAATTAGATGCCTTCATCAAACAAGAGGAAGGTGATTCCAATGACTACAAAGGTCTCTTGGCCAAGTTCATCACCTTGGTGGCGGTTGGCATGTCACTCTTTCATCTATATGCCGCTTACTCGATTGTTCCAACCCAGCAACTGCGTGTTATCCACGTAGCCTTAGTACTGTTTTTAGTTTTCCTGAGCTTTCCAATTGCAGCCCGATTTAAGAACCGCCTCATGTGGTGGGATATCTTATTTGCTGTCGGGTCAGTGGTTATCGCCTATTACATCCTCAGCGGTGGTGACGATCTTTTTGATCGGAATACCGCCCCGAATTCAACTGATGTGATGGTTGGCGTCTTTCTCATCGCCCTAATCCTGGAGAGCGTCAGAAGAACCAATGGCATGGTCTTGGTAGTAGTGACCTCACTCTTCTTGGCGTACGCCCTCTTTGGTAACTACTTACCCGCCCCATGGACACACAAAGGCTATGACCTTGATCGCCTAGTTGGTTACATGTACATGACGCTGGAAGGCATTTATGGGACTGCAGTTGACGTATCAGCCACCCTCATTATTTTGTTCACCATTTTTGGCGCCTTTCTCCAGTTCACAGGTGCAGGCAAATTCTTTATCGACTTCTCTTTTGCCGCAATGGGCGGTAAATCCTCTGGTGTTGGTAGAACAATCGTTCTTTCTTCATTCTTATTGGGCGGCCCATCAGGTTCTGGTGTAGCCACTACTGTTACCGTTGGTTCGGTAGCTGCTCCAATGCTCGATAAAGTCGGTTACGAAAAAAATGCGGCCGGTGGTTTGCTGGCCGCCGGTGGTTTGGGTGCAATCATCTCCCCGCCAGTACTCGGCGCAGCAGCATTCTTGATCGCTGACTTTTTAAAGATTTCATACTTAGATGTGTTGCTGATGGCAACCATTCCAACCATTTTGTTTTACCTTGGCCTATTGGTCATGGTGGAAATTGACGTACGAAAGTACGGGATGAAGAACATCCAGTTCAAAGCAGCGGAATCTGCCTGGCAGCTCACCAAAAAATATTGGTTCCACTTCTTCTCATTGATTTCGATTGTGGTCTTCATGATGTTTGGCTTCTCGCCCGTCATGTCGGTATTTTGGGCGACTGTCGTATCAGCACTCTCCAGCATGCTGCGTCGCGATACCGCCATCATTCCTTGGGAATGGTTCCAGGGTAAAGAGAAAATTTTCTCTGGCTTGTACAACTCCAACCTCACTAAAGCGCTGGCATCCGGCTCCACAGGCGTTCTAGCGATTGCAGTGACCTGTGCTGGCGCCGGTTTGATTGTTGGCACCGTCACGTTAACTGGTTTAGGCTTGAAGTTCAGCTCCATCGTCATTCAGTATGCGGGTGGCTCACTCTTGCTTACCGCTATCTTCACAGGTCTCGTGGTTTGGGTTGTCGGACTTGCCGTTCCAGTGACTGCGTCTTACATCATTTGCGCCGTGATCGCGGCACCTGCCTTAATCAATCTTGGCGTTCCAGAATTTGCAGCGCACATGTTCATCTTTTATTACGCCGTACTTTCTGAGGTATCCCCTCCTACAGCGTTATCACCTTTCGCTGCAGCGGCAATTTGTAAAGGCAATCCCTATAAGACAACCTTGCAAACCTGGAAGTATGTTGCTCCAGCGATTTTGGTCCCCTTCATGTTCGTACTCGACAAATCCGGCGTGAGCTTATTGCTGATGGGCTCTACCACCGCATTAGAGCAAGCCGATTGGTCACAGATTGCTTGGATCTCATTCACCGCTGTAGTGGGCATCATCTGTTTGGCTGGCGGCCTACAAGGCTGGTTTATCGAAAAGACCAAGGTCTTCGAACGCATCATTATGGTGATTTCTGGTGTAGCACTTTCTTATCCATCGACCGAGGCTGATGTCATTGGATTTGTAGGGTTTGGTTTGGTGCTGATTACTCAGTCAATCACCCATTTCAAATTGAATCCGAAATCCAGCTAAGAAAATTTAGCTACGTCAGGACATAAAAAATCCCGCCTCATGTGCGGGATTTTTTATTGCTAGGAATTTAAATCCATTACACAATCTTTGTCCAAGCAGTCTTGCCGGCATACTTTTTAATCGCCGCCTCATCAAACTCAAAACCCAATCCTGGAGTTTTATGCAAAATCAAATCTCCATTCTTAAAAGTCAATTGCTTGTTAATCAATCTGCGGAAGTTTAGGACCTGATCATCAAGGAAAAACTCTACAAACCGCGCATTTGGAGTTGCCGCAACTAAAGGCGCATGGAGGTCATGCATCCAGTGTGGGCAAACAATCACACCTTTTAAATCTGCGTAGGCTGAAATACGACGCCACTCCGTAATGCCGCCACATACCGCAGCATCGGACTGCAAAATAGCCGCACCGCCAGCATCAATCAGCTCTCTAAAGCGCCAGCGTCCCGCTTCCATCTCACCAGTGGCAACATTGATCTTAGTTTGACGAGCCAAGGCTGCATGTAAATCAATTGCGTCTGGTGAAAATGGCTCTTCAATCCAATATGGGTTGTAGGCCTCAAAACGACGAATATATTCCAGGGCGGTCGGCAGATCACGCCAAGCATTATTGGCATCCAGGGTCAGTAAAACATCCTCACCTACGGCCTTACGAGCGGCCTTAACGCGTGCCTCTTCCTCTCTTGGGGATAAGCGCCCTACTTTCATTTTGACGGCCTTAAAGCCCTGTTTCACGTAGGACTCCATCTCCTTACCCAACATAGCAGGTGTTTTGCCATCTAAATAGTAGCCACCACTGGCGTAGGCTGGAACGCGGTCGTCTACGACTGACCCCAAATAGTGGTGAAGGGGCAACTTGGCCGCACGGGCATTCAGATCCCAGAGTGCCGTGTCCAGAATAGAGATGCCGCGCATAACAGCGCCAGCGCGCCCTTGCAAAATAGACTCGTTGTACATATCCATCCACAGACCCTCACTGCGATGGCTATTTTGACCAATGAGTTTTGGGGCTAGTAATTGCTCTACGGCAATCTTGGCAATATCCCCGCCTGCACTACCTACATAACAAAAGCCAATGCCCTCATTACCATCCTTGCCGCGCACTTTAACCAAGCAATAGTGACGCTCTGATACCGTCCGAGTAGAAAAAGAGGTGACCTTATCCAGGGGCACCGCGACGGCAGCTACTGATACTGACTCAATAATAGGCATGGAGACTCCTGTATTCAAAAAATTATTGTAGCCATTATTGAAAATAGATGACGGCTCCTGAATAGGGAATAATGGGTCGCTATTGAACTTATTTCATTTACAAATTGAGGCGCTATGAGCAAAGTCGTTGTAATCGGGACGGGCACCATGGGAGTGGGGATTGCTGCTAGCTTTCTAGCTTTTTCTGCCAACACGATCTTGCTGGGCAGGGATATACAGAAAGCAAGGCTCAGCCTTTCTAAAGTGGAGGCTTGTACCGACTCTATTAACCCTGCATGGCGTGACAGTGGAGCTCAACTCACGGCTGGCACGATAGCGGATTGGTCCGATTGGGAGAATACCGATCTCATTATTGAAACTATCTCTGAGCGCCTAGATCTTAAAAAAGCAATTTTTAGTGAGCTTGATCAACGGGTACCACCCAACATTCCGATTGGTAGTAATAGCTCAGGATTTCCAATTAGCGATATTGCACAAGGCCTTAAAACAAGCCATCGCATGTTTAACACCCACTACTTTATGCCAGCTCATATTGTTCCTTTGGTAGAGGTAGTTTTGGGCGAAAAGTCGGATCCTCAAATAGCAGAGCAGATTTGTAATCTGTATCGCATTCATGGCAAGAAGCCAGTATTGGTCAAGCGAGATATTCCGGGTTTTCTAGCCAACCGAATTCAACACGCATTAATGCGCGAAGCACTCTCTTTAGTGCAAGAGGGCATTGCCTCTCCGGATGATGTAGATACTGCAGTACGCTATAGCTTTGGCTTTCGCTATGCAGCAGTTGGCCCGATGACTCAAAAAGAAATCTCCGGATGGGAGGGTATGGCACTTGCTGCAGAGGTCATCTACCCATCCCTCTCCAACATAACAGAGACACCTGCTTGTGTCATGGATCTGGTGAGTAGTGGAAAAACAGGCATGGCTAAAGGTGCAGGCTTTAGAGAATGGTCGCCAGAAGAGGTGGCTCAAATGAAGCAAGTCTATGAGATGCGACTGAAGGCAGCATTTGAAGTGTTAAAAATAGCACCTGAATTGAATTAATCCAGAATTGCTGCGATACAGCACACCCCAAAATACCGTGATCTGTCAGGACAATATTGGATAATTGGGGTGTGAAGAAAAATGTCGATGAGCGGCCCCTCTTTTTGAAAGGGGTAATTAAAGTAATTGGATTTACCCTAGTTGGCCTGATTCAACTGCCAGGGTTGGAACTCGTCTCTAGTGCGCTGGCACAAACTACAAGTCAAAATAGCAAAGCGCCCCAAGTAAAGCAAAAGGTCGTAGTTCAAAATAATAAGCAAGCCGGCCTCAAAGTAAATAGTGGCTCGCTCAATCAATCCTCTAAAAGCATGAGCCTCAATCCCGAGTTATTTAAACGGATTGAGGGCGTGTACAGCAGTGAAGGTAACTCAAATCTAGATTACCGCGTTCAGCGTGGCTGTCTACGTCGTAGCTATAACGAAGAAAACCTCCCTGAGAATCTCGGTCTTAACGATCGCAACTTGAATGAATTCTTTAAATCCCAAACCAAAGGATTTTTTGATCGGATGCGGAGCAACTGCATTCCTTACGCCCTGGCTCTGGGAAGTCGTAATCGCTTTGAATCACTGAGCATCATGAACGGCCCTATTCAGGATGCGAAGACAGAGATTTGGACTTTCACTCCTTCAGCTGCCGGTAGTTTTTTGATTCAGCAAGATTATTTAAAAGATGAATCCAAGCGCTTTACTGAAATTCAATTACCACTGAGCGATGTCTTATATGATCCCAAAAAAGTAGGTGATAAATTGCCCGTGGAACTCATTTGGGAATTGAATTCTGTGATTAAACAGATTTACCCAGAAGAGAACAGCGCCCTTGAAAACACCAACAGCATAGTGCGATTAATTGTGGACTTTGGCGACAAGGAGCGCTGGGCACAAATATGGGCAGCTGAAATTATTGACCCAGCATCTGGCGAAGTCTTTTCCAGCGCATTTTGGGTTGAGAGACGAGATATCCCCGGTGGTTTTTATACTGCCAGTGGAGAGTCAATTGAACGCACCTTCTGGACAAACCCCCTGAGCTATCGACGCATTTCTAGAGGTGTTGGTAGTGTGAGAGCTTCTAGCAAAAAGGTGGCTCCATCTAAAGGCGCAAATGCGGCTGTGGCAGCGCCAAAGCAACGGTATCGCACCCACATGGGAATTGATTATTCTGCACCAATTGGGACGCCTATTTTTAGCGTAGCTACTGGCAAGGTCGTGCATTTAGGCTTTAGCGGCGCATTTGGCAACCTCATCATCCTTGAGCATCCCGGGAACTATCGCACTTACTACGCACACTTAAGTAATTACAACGCCGAGCTCGAGGTGGGTAACGAAGTGCGACGCGGTCTAGAAATTGGCTATGTTGGATCGACTGGACGCTCTACCGGCCCTCACCTACACTTTGAATTAAGAAAAGATGGGGTCTATGTTGATCCCTATGGTGCTAAAACTGAATTGGATCTGTGGAATATGCGTGACAGTGATAGTGGTCTACTCACTCGAGAAATTTTATTGCTAGGTACACCTCTCAAGAATTGAGTAGCGTTTTATTTAATCAAGTTAGAAATGAAAAAAGGAGCCGATCAGGCTCCTTTCTGTTTTCAGCGTCAGCTATTAAATTAGCACTAACCGAGCACCAATACAGGCAACTTGGAGTGCACGATTACCTCATGGGTTTCGCTGCCCAACAAAACACCCTTGATACCGGTACGTTTATGGGATGCCATCACAATGACATCAGCCTTGGCCTTCTTAGCGCCTTCCAAAATACCTTCAGATAAATTGCTATCGGCGATATGAAGCGTATTGACTTTAATGCCGGCGCCCAAAGCAATAGCGGCTTTTTTAAAGACATCAGCAGCGAATGCCTCGCACACTTTCTTATGATCTTTTTGAGAGATGCCATAACCCATAGTGCTATCGGAATACACCATCGGCGGCATTGGGTCAGAAACATAAACCAATGTCACAGCAGCCTTATCTGCCTTAGCGAGCTCGGCAACCTTCTTTAATGACTTTTTACTCACATCTGAACCATCAACTGGTACTAATAAGTGCTTGAACATATTGACTCCTGTTAAATTAAACCCTAATGCCTTTCATTCCATCATAATCCTTATTACCTGTCTGTAAAAGCATAAAAAGGAAACTGAATTGCTCAAGTACTTAGCGGTGTATTTTTCATTTTTACTATCCTTGGTCGTCATTGATTTGATATGGTTGCTTGGCATAGCCAAAAACCTCTACCGCGACGATATGGGTTCACTTATGGCCAGCGAACCCAAGCGACTGGCTGGACTTGGCTTTTATCTACTGTACGCTCTTGGCGCATCGATTTTTGTCATTCTGCCAGCAATCTCAAAACAGTCTTGGCTGTATGCAGCGCAATATGGCGCCCTATTTGGCTTCTTTTGCTACATGACTTACGACCTCACCAACCTCGCCGTCATCCGCGACTTCCCCATGCGATTAGCATTTGTGGATATTGCTTGGGGCTCAGCAGTAACGGCACTATCTACCACCATTGCCTACTGGGTTAGCAGTCGTATAGCCTAAGAATCTTTCTCCAATGAATCTCTTTCACCCAAAACTACTCGATGCTTTTAAGGGCTACAACGGCGCCCTTTTCAGTAAAGACGTATTAGCAGGCATTACGGTTGGTGTGGTTGCATTGCCTTTGGCAATGGCTTTTGCAATTGCTAGTGGACTTAAGCCAGAAGCGGGTATTTTCACCGCCATTATCGCGGGTGGACTCATTTCTCTATTGGGTGGTAGCCGCGTGCAAATTGGTGGGCCAGCTGGCGCATTCATTGTGATTGTGTACGGCATTGTTGATCATTATGGGATTGCCAATTTACTCTTGGCGACTGCCATGTCTGGAGTGTTTTTATTTCTCATGGGAGTCTTTCGCCTCGGGACATTAATTCGATTCATTCCAGTGGCTGTCATTATTGGATTTACTAACGGCATCGCTGTACTGATTGGTTTATCTCAAGTCAAAGAATTTTTTGGCCTACAAATTACCAAGATACCTGCTGAATTTTTTCAGGCAGTTCAGACTCTCTATGCTGCCGCCGATACAGTAAATCCAATCGCTCTAATGTTATCGATGGGGAGTCTTGTTCTTTTAATTATCTGGAGGGCTTTTCAAAAACATCTTGGCTATCTGAGTCAAATGCCAGGAACGGTAATTGCAATGGCGCTGGCTACCGTTATCACCAGTGTATTCAATCTTCCGGTGGATACGATCGGCAGTCGTTTTGGTGGCATTCCATCAGGACTCCCTAGCTTTGAATGGATTCCTATCAGCTGGAGCACTGCGCAGTTTGTCATTGCACCTGCCATCACGCTTGCCTTACTTGGTGCAATTGAGTCACTCTTATGTGCCCGTATTGCGGATGGACTCATTCATGATCGGCACGAATCCAACCAAGAGCTCATGGCTCAAGGCGTTGCTAATTTGGTTACTCCGTTTTTTGGTGGGATGCCAGCCACCGGAACCATTGCAAGAACAGTGACCAATATTCAGAGTGGCGCTAGCACGCCAATTGCCGGCATTGTGCATTCGCTAACCTTGCTCCTCATTATTTTGTTTGGGGCTCCGCTCGCAAAAAATATTCCCTTAGCTAGTCTGGCTGCCATCCTCATGTTTGTTGCTTGGAACATGGGTGAGTGGAGAAAGTTTGCAGATCTTAAACAATTTCGCCTGCCTTATCGCATGACCATGTTGAGTGTATTTTTTCTGACTATCATTCTCGACCTCACCGTTGCCATCCAAGTGGGCCTGCTCTTAGCATTTATTACTTTCATCTATCGCATCTCCAGCTTATCTCGCTATGAATCAGCAAGTGCCGTCGACTTTCCTGAACTTCAGCAACACCAAGGCAGCGTTGCTGTATTCAGAATCTATGGCGCCATCTTTTTCGGAGCGGTAAAAATTCTGGAGAATATTGAAAACGAGTTACCCTCAAAAGCATTGGTGCTAGATTTAAAGAACGTAATCTATATTGATGTTTCTGGAATGGATGCCCTACTCGAGCTGGAGGCAACCTGCAAATCTAGGGGCATCAAGCTCCTGATTTGTGGCCTGCTACATCAGCCTTATGACATGGCGGTCCGAGGCGGTCTCCTTGAAAGATTGCCTGATGATGGTATCTACCCAGACTTACAACACGGTATTGCCGCAGCAATCAGTCAATCGCATTAACTAATACAAAAGCCACCCTTGAGCAAAGCTTCAGGCAAATACCAGGCGCGATAAAGACCAAATATTCCCGCAGATAATAGGAGCCCTGCAGCAATATATCTCACCCAAATGTATTGGCCAAATTGGGTCAATGCTGCCGAAAATTTAGAGATCAGCAAGAGATTGGGCAACGTGCCCAATCCAAATGCCAGCATGAGTCCAGCCCCCGTTAAGACATCTCCCGATAGAAAAGCAAGCGGCAAAACACTGTAGACCAGACCGCATGGAACTAGCCCCCACACCATGCCACTGAACCATCGGGATGTACGACCTGTAAAACTCCCTAAATATTTAGCCCAGTAGCCAGCGACCCGGACACCAAGCCACTTTCCAAGCAATAGGGGGCTATTCGATCTCTGGCGCAAAAGACGCAAGCCCATCACCAACAAAATGAGTGACGTAAAAGCAAACAAGGGGCGCTGAATCGGCACCACATTTTGCTGCCAAAGAACGGCTCCAGCCCAAGCGGCGGCGGCCCCCAATAAAACATAGGTCGTCAGGCGCCCGAAGTGCATGATGAGTTGAAGATAAAACAGCTCAGATTTACTTTGTAATGGGGTAAAAACCGCCTCCCGAGAGTCTCCTTGGCGCTCAATCGCAGCTGCTATTCCGCCACACATTAAGGCACAGTGCCACCCGCTGACAAGCGCCCCCAAAAAGACGGCCAAGAGAAGGCTGGAAGTCAACATTTAGACTCCCAGCACTGCAGGGAAATATGAAAATTGAACATTATCCGAGTAGAATAAACTGATCTGGTAACTAGATCCAATATGAATTACACCAACTCAGATGTCCCAAGTAGCAAATGCTCAGTCTGCGTACTGGGTCAGTTTTGCCTGCCAGTCGGGATCAGTCCAAGTGATATTGCCAAGATCGATACCCTTGTAAAAGAGCGAGTGCACCTACAAAAAGGGGAAAGCCTCTACCGTCATGGTGACCCACTGTCTGCAGTTTATAGCGTTCGTTTTGGAACACTAAAGACTGAGTATGGCCTCGAAGATGGGCGTCAACAAGTGATTGGCTTTCACCTTCCAGGGGAGATCCTGGGGCTTGATGGGATTGGTGAGGGTAGCTATCAATCTGAAGCGATAGCACTTGAAGAAAGTGAAGTCTGCATCATTCGCTATGAAGCCTTTGAAGATTTAGCACGTCAAATTCCAGTACTGCAGAAACAGTTCCACCGCATTTTGAGCCGTGAACTCACACAAGATCAACGCCACCTACTGTCATTGGGAAGCTTGCGTGCCGAAGAGCGCTTAGCAGCCTTCTTATTGAATCTTTCTCAACGCCTAGCTGCCCGTGGCTATCTCAATAATGAGTTTGATTTACGCATGAGTCGCGTAGAAATTGGTAGCTACTTAGGTATCCAGATTGAAACGGTTAGCCGTATGCTCTCCCGCTTTGCTGAATCAGGCCTGATTCAAATTAAGCAACGTCATATCAAGTTGATCGATATGGATGGCCTTTATGAATTAGCCAGCATCCCCAACCCAGACCGTGCCGTTCAAATCAAGCCGATCAGCGCTTAAGCAATACCAGCTTTAAATCAAGCCGCGGTCGGAACCCTTGGTCCCATCTGCATCAATACCAGGCAGGATATAGGCAGTTAAAGCACTTGAGAATGAGCAAAATATCCAAATGACAAAAAATCCAATGGTGTAAATACCTTCATCGGAAATGTTTGGGTGATAACCAAAAAATAATAGCTCAGCAGGATGCACGATACTAAAGAGCAAGCCTTCAGCCAAAATTGAAACCAAAAATGATGGCCACATGATCCAAATAAATAGACGGTACTTCATTTGCGATCCTGCTCTACTTTGAGTTGCTCTACTTTCAGTCCGCGCTTAACAACGCCATCACGCACCGGCTTATCTGAATACAGATTAACGGCCAAATAAATAGTAATCACACAGCCAATCGCAGCTACTGCTGGGCCGCTAATTAGTAACCAGGGCCAGAGCTGTTTAAACCAAGGCTTATTTGTTTCATGTTCTGACATATTCATCCTCTCCATCTTTTGCTATCTAGCTTAGCGGGGAACAATAAAGCTGGATTTTTCATCGCGCACTCTGGTGACTAACTCATTACCAGACATCTCTTGGCCAATCACATCAAAATGAATTGGGTAGTTACCAGGCTCGTGCGCACCAACAGTTGTACTTACTTTAACCGGAATCAATAGATTGCTGGCTGGACTTACTTCAACTTCAGTAACAAGTTGCCCCTGGGAGTTCAGAATTCTCAAGTCATCCAACCCAGTTGCCTTTAACTGCACTTTCATACTATTTTCAGAAGCGTTCATGATCTGAATGCGGTAGATATTCTCAATACGAACCCCATCCACCTCTCGAGCCAATGCCCCGCGGTCACGCATCACATCTACCCGTAATGGATTACGGGTAAGCAAAGAAACCAGGAAGGCACTTGTAAGCACTGTAATGAAAGCCATGTAAATCAATACGCGGGGACGCAAAATATGGCGTATTGCACTTTGATTGGTTTCTTTATCCTCAATAGCGCGCTCAGTTGTATACCGAATCAAACCTTTTGGATAATCCACCTTCTCCATCACTTGATCGCAGGCATCAATGCAAGCCCCACAACCAATACACATGTATTGCAAGCCATCACGAATATCAATGCCGGTTGGGCAGACCTGCACGCAAATACTGCAATCTACGCAATCACCTAAACCCAGAGTGGCATGATCAGCGGACTTACTACGACTACCTCGTGGTTCACCGCGAACCTTATCGTAGGTAACTAAAAAAGTATCTTTATCAACCATGACGCTTTGGAAGCGTGCATACGGACACATGTATTTACAAACCTGCTCACGCATGAAACCAGCGTTGCCCCATGTTGCAAAGCTATAGAAACACAACCAAAAGGTTTGCCATGGCCCTAGCGATAAATGCAAGATAGCCGTAGCAAGGGTTTCAATTGGCGTGAAATAGCCAATGAAAGTAAAGCCAGTCCAGAAGGCAATTAGTAGCCATAGGAAATGCTTGGTGATTTTGAGGCGCCACTTGCGAATACTCCATGGCCACTCTTCGCCATCTAAGCGAATACGAGCAAAACGATCGCCCTCAACCTTACGCTCGATCCACATGAAGATTTCGGTATAGACAGTTTGCGGACAAGCGTACCCACAAAATAATCGACCGGCGATGGCGGTAAATAAGAAAAGGGCTAGTGCGGAAAGGATCAAGAGGAGCGTGAGATAGATCACATCCTGTGGCCACAACACTAAGCCAAAGATATAAAACTTACGCTGAATTAAATCAAAGAGTACGGCTTGACGGCCATTCCAGCTGACCCAAGGCAAGCCATAAAACAATAATTGCGTTGCAAATACTAAGATGAAGCGCCAACGGGCGAATAGCCCGCTTACAGAACGAGGGTAAATCTTTCGCCGGACCTCGTAAAGAGATTCCTCTATGACATCAATAGGAATAGGCTTCCCAACCGGCGAATGATCTGACACTGTTTATTTAGCTGTCGCAGTCTTGTTGTTTGACAAGCCCCAAACATAAGCAGTTAAGAGATGAATTTTTTCAGGACTCAATACTTTGTCTTGGGAAGGCATCATTGCCATGCGACCTTTAGTCACAGTCTCAACAATCGTTGCCTCTGATCCACCATACAACCAAGTCTTATCCGTCAAGTTCGGCGCACCTAAAGCGATATTGCCTTTGCCATCCGCACCGTGACAAGCCGCGCAATTGGACTTAAATACTTCTGCACCGCGTGCTGCTTTTAAGTCATCCGCAGGCAAACCTGAAAGGCTACGTACATAGTTAGCCACATCCACGATTTGCTTGGCATCAAGCTGTGGGAATGGAGGCATGACACCTGCACGGCCATTAATTAATGTAGTTTTGATATTTTCTGGGGAACCGCCATAGAGCCAGTCGCCATCAGTCAAATTCGGGAAGCCTTTTGCACCACCCGCATCTGAACCATGGCACTGAGCACAAGAATTCAGGAACAAGCGTTGACCCATCTCACGAGCCTTAGGATCTGCTGCCACTTGCTCAATATCCATCTTCACGTACTTGGCATATACCGGCTTCAACTCATCATTCGCTTCTGTCATAGAGCTCATCAAAGCACCGTCAGTGGAATAACCCACAACGCCAGGGAATGAGCCTAAGCCTGGGAACAAAACCAAGTAAACCAATCCAAAGATGCAAGAGAACAAGAACATCCACATCCACCAACGCGGCAATGGATTATTGAGTTCGCGCAAATTGTCATCCCAGACATGTCCAGTATCAGCTACTGCGCCATCGGCTGTGTGAACTACCTTAGCTTTACGCTGAGAAAACAAAAGCCAGATACACCAAACAATACCGACTAATGAAACCAGCGCGATGTAGTTGCTCCAACCGTTATTAAAAAAGTCACTCATGATTTGTCCTTACTAAATTCATCTGGAAGATCAAATGGAAGTTCAGCTGATTCTTCATTAGCCGACTTTCTACCTGGAGACCAAGCCCACCAAACAATCCCAACAAAAAAGACGAGTCCAATGACTGTTGAAAAAGCGGAGAGATAAGCTGTGATCTGTTCCATTTGATTTATATAGTTTTAAATTAATAACCTTGGTGATTATTTCGCTACAACTTCATCAACGATGATGTAACGACGATTGACACCCAAGCCCTGAAGGTAAGCAATCAATGCATCTTCTTCAGTCTTGCCTTCCAACTCCTTAGGAGCCTCTGCAATCATCTCTTCGGTGTAAGGAACGCCTAAACGACGCATTGCAACCATATGAGACTGAATGGAGGAAGCATCGGCAGCATTTTTTTGCAACCAAGGGTATCCAGGCATATTGGACTCAGGAACCACATCACGCGGATTGCGGAGGTGAATACGATGCCAATCATCAGAGTAGCGAGCGCCAACACGAGCTAAGTCAGGACCGGTACGCTTACTGCCCCAGAGGAATGGATGATCAAATACTGACTCACCAGCCAAGGAGTAAGGACCGTAACGCTCTACTTCAGAACGCAATGTACGGATCTGCTGTGAATGGCAGCCAACACAACCTTCGCGCTGATAGATATCACGACCAGCTAAACGTAATGCCGTGTATGGCGCTACACCGGGACTTGGTTCCGTTGTGGTGTGCTGAAAAAACAGGGGCACAATTTGAACCAAACCAGCAATCGAAACTACCACGATGGTGGCAATGATTAGCCAGCCAACGTTTTTCTCAAGCGTTCCGTGGGAAAAGAATTTATTTTCGCTAGACATTTTTCTTCTCCTTAGTGAGCAGTTGCAGATGTTTGTGGAATTGGGGCATTTACAAAAGCTTTACCGATAACAGTCTTGTAAACGTTGTATGCCATCAAGAACATGCCACTCAAGTAACAGAGGCCACCTAACAAACGAATCACGTAGAAAGGGAAGGTTGCTTTGACAGATTCGACGAAGCTATAGGTCAAAGTTCCATCTGGCTCAAAAGCTCTCCACATCAAACCTTGCATTACTCCGGCAATCCACATGGCAGCGATGTAAAGAACAACGCCAATCGTAGCAATCCAGAAATGCACTTCAATTAAGCGTGTGCTGTACATCTCTTTTTGTCCAACTAAGCGTGGGATCAAATAGTACAAAGAGCCGATTGTGATCATAGCCACCCAACCCAGGGCGCCTGAGTGTACGTGTCCAATTGTCCAGTCGGTGTAATGCGACAAGCTGTTCACAGTCTTAATCGACATCATTGAACCTTCAAACGTAGACATACCGTAGAAAGACAATGCCACTACCAAGAATTTCAAGATTGGGTCGGTGCGCAATTTAAACCAAGCACCAGATAAAGTCATGATGCCGTTGATCATGCCACCCCATGATGGAGCTAACAAAATGATTGAGAACACAGTTCCAAGCGACTGAGTCCAGTCAGGCAAAGAAGTATGTTGTAAGTGGTGAGGACCAGCCCACATATAAGTAAAGTTCAAAGCCCAGAAGTGGACGATGGATAAACGATATGAGTAGATTGGACGTTCAGCTTGCTTAGGAATGAAGTAGTACATCATGCCCAAGAAGCTGGTAGTCAAGAAGAAGCCAACTGCATTATGGCCATACCACCACTGAACCATGGCATCTTGTACTCCAGCATATGCAGAATAGGATTTCCACAAGCTTGCTGGCATTTCTAAATTATTAAAAATATGCAGAATCGCAATGGTCAGAATGTATGCACCGAAGAACCAATTAGAAACATAAATATGTTTTGTTTTGCGCTTCATGACAGTGCCAAAGAACACCACTGCATAGGCAACCCAAACCAGGGTGATCAGAATATCGATTGGCCACTCAAGCTCAGCGTATTCCTTAGAAGTAGAAATACCTAAAGGCAAGGTTACTGCTGCCAATACGATCACCAATTGCCAACCCCAGAAGGTGAAGGCCGCTAGCTTGTCACAAAAGAGTCTTGCTTGGCAGGTCCGCTGCACGATGTAATAAGACGTTGCAAACAACGCTGATCCACCGAAGGCAAAAATCACTGCATTGGTATGCAATGGACGCAAGCGACCATAGCTTAACCATGGAATATTAAAAGTAATATCAGGCCAAATGAGCTGGGCTGCGAGGATAACCCCCACGAGCATGCCCACAATTCCCCAAAGTACCGTAACGATGGCAAATTGGCTGACAACCTTGTAATTGAAGGTATCTTGATTGTTCCCCACGGTAAGTCCCATGGTTTCTCCTTTTTTTGTGACCTAACAGCGACATAATCCAAATAGACTGAAGCCATTATCAAAGTAAGCCTAGGGGTGCGTTTTGATCTATGTCAAAAAGGATGCGTGCATTTACGCTTTATGAAACTTGATTTATTTCGGTGAAATAGCTAAATGTCTAAAAAATATGGTTATTTTTGATAGTGTTCACTAACATTTTTAGGTTTTGGCGTGTCGTCGTCCATCAAGATCGCTTCACCAGGACCCTCTAAATCGTCAAATTGACCTGCCTTTACAGACCAATAGAAAATCCAGGCCAACAAGCCAATTAATAGCAGTGAAATAGGGATCAAGAGAAAAAGGCTTTCCATCCCTCTAGTCTAGGCCTTTCTGAGGCGCCAGGCGTTTAATGTGACCGCCAGGGAGGATAAGGACATTCCAATGCCAGCAACCCAGGGATTGACCCAACCCATCATGGCCGCCGGAATCGCCAGCAAGTTGTAAACCAAGGCCCAAATCAAGTTTTCCTTAATAATGAGCTGGGTCTTATCTGCCAGCAACAATGATTTAGCTAGGGAAGCCAAGGAGCTTGCAGTCAAGATAGCATCCGCACCCGCTGTAGCTAGTGGCGCACCTGCACCAACGGCAATAGAGACATCTGCTCTGGCTAACAGTGGTGCATCGTTAATACCGTCGCCAATCGCCCAAACAAAATGACCTTCTTTTTGCAGATGCTCGATGTAGTGACATTTATCTTCCGGTGAGCAGGCTCCTTTGAAATTACTGATGCCAACATGATGAGCCCACCATGCCACCGTCGCAGGATTGTCCCCAGAAACTAAATGCACAGTGATCTTGCGAGATTTTGCGGCAAGCAATAAGTTCTCAAGACCCGCTCTTGGAGTGTCTAAGAATAAAAAGCTCGCAATCAAACCTTGCTCATCTGACAAATGCACTTGACCATACTGCCCCTCTTGCTCAATCTGTTGAGCGCCAACCCAAGCTGCACTTCCTAGTCTATAAACACCTGAGCTCAGGCCTTTACCCAATTGATTGGTAACGGCTTCAGATAAAACTCTTGGGACGCAATGCTCAGCATCGGCAGCCCGCAATATAGACAGTGCAAGAGGATGTTTTTGACCAGCCTCTATTGACGCGGCGAGACTGAGAACATCCGATCTTGAAAACTCTGGGCGAGCAATCCGAATTTCTTGTAATTCAGGCTGACCCATCGTGAGCGTGCCGGTTTTGTCCAGCACCAAGTCTGTAGCCTTAACCAACCCTTCTAGCACGTGACCGCGCACAATTAATAAACCCAGTTTGGTTACTGCGCCTTGGGCTGCAGCCATTGCCGTTGGTACAGCAAGAGATAAAGCGCAGGGACAACTCGCAACCAATACTGACACTAAAACTGTCCAAGCTCTACTAGGATCTACGTACCACCAAATTGCTGAAGATAAAAAAGCAGCAATCAATTGAAATCCAACGAAATATCCAGCCCACTTTTCAGCAAGACTCACCATGATTGGTTTGGCCTGCAATGCTTGATCGAGTAGTGAGGCAATACCTGCAATCCGAGTTGCTTGACCTACCGCATCAATTCTCATGAGCAAGGGATTCAAAATATTGTGCGTGCCGGCATAAACACGATCACCAATCTTCTTATCAATTGGCTTGGATTCTCCGGTGAGCAGTGACTCATCTAGAGCGCTCTCATATTCAATCAAGATACCATCGGCAGGAACAACATCCCCAGGCGGCACTCGAAGAACCTCGCCGGGATTGCAATTAACAACTGGAACAATTTCTATTTTCTGGGAAACGGGGTAATTTGGCACTCGCTCGCAAGTGGCTGGCAATTGTTTTGCCAAGGCCTCTGCCCCACCCTGCGCATCTTGACGCGCTAATAATTCCACATAGCGTGCCGCCAAAATAAAAGCTACAAACATAGTGATGGAATCAAAATAACCTTGGCCGGAGCCAGTTGCTAGATTCACAGTACCAGCAGAGAATGCGAGCGCTAAAGCTAAAGCTATGGGTACATCCATGCCCAACATATGCGTTTGCCGAAATGAAGCAACACTACGCCACGCAGCTTGGAAAATAGGGCCAGCAGAATAAACCATCACCGGAACAGTGAGAGCCCAACTCGTCCAACCCAATAAGAGATCGTACTCGGCAGTGATATCACTATCACCTACATAGCTTGGCCAGGCGTACATCATGACCTGCATCATTCCCAGTAAGGCAACCCCCAGCCGCGTGAGCAATTGACGGCGTTCCTTTTTAGACTTTTCAATCGATAGTGAAGGCTCGAATGGCCAGGCTTCATAACCAATACGCTCCACTTCAAACAGCAAGCGTGCCAGGCTAGTTTGCTCAGGTGAAAACTCTGCCTTGACCTTTTGACTCACGTAGTTAATCTGCACATCTTTAACACCAGGAATACGTCGTAAATGTTGCTCACATAACCAAACACAAGCAGCGCAGCGAATTTTCTCAAGGCGTAAAGTCGTCTCTAGATTACCCTCTTCACCACTAGGTCGGGTATATCTCCCCAGCAAAGATGGATCATCATAAGGAGCTAGACTATCCGGAATTTCATTTGAGGCCAGATAAGCTGCAGGCTTGTCGCTGGACTGTGCGCGACGAGCGTAGAAAACCTCAAGACCTTCGCCATGAATAGTTTGCGCAATTGCCATACATCCAGCGCAACAAAATTTTCTATTAATGCCACCCAACTCCGCCTCATAAGAGTCATCCGGAAGAATAAAACTTCCACAGTGGTAGCAACTATTGCTGGGTAAGCTAGAGCTCATGAAGAATAATTAATTTCGGGTGAGGGGCTTACCTACCCAGCCATTGCGACGTTCGTACAGAACAAATAGAACGCCCCAGATCACTACTGCAGCATATGCCCAGACCCAAGAAATTTGTGAGGCACGTGAACCGGTTAAATCTAGTACAAAACCAAAAATAGCCGGGCCTAGTAAACCACCTCCAAAACCCATCAAGGAATGCAGGCCCATTGCAGCACCTTTAATATTTTCCTGAGCACTCACAACTAAACCCGCAGTCAAAGTAGCCGAATCGGCCATGATAAAAATCGTATGCCCCACTGCTAAAGCAATAATTAACCACCAGGATTGTCCGGTTGATAAAGCAAGTGAGACTCCAAATACTGCGCTAGACAGCATGACAAAGAAAATCCATTTCTGACGACCAATGCGTAATGCAATTTCGTTTCCAATAATGGATGCGGGAACGCCGAAGAAATTAATCACTCCAGCAATCGTAGTTGCAGTTACGAAGAATGGTTCACCCGTCACAATCGCACAGAAGCCAAAAAAAGCAACTATCCAACTGCGAGAAGCAAATAATTCGATTGAGTGGACCGTGTAACCAAAAATAAATCCTGAAGCTGTTTTGTCTTGTAGGACTAAGCGCCATTTATCAACCGGGAAAATATCGTGCAATCGAATACGAATTGGTCCATGCCATTTTTCATGAGTGAGCGCCGGGATAAATATCAGCACAATCAATAAAGCAGTGAATGGGCCCAAGGCAATAAAGCCAAAAACATAGCGCCAGCCCAAGCTATCCAATATCCAACCTGAGCAAAGATATGAAAACCCAGTGCCAATGCCAAAGAAGGCGGTATAGAAAGCGATATGGCGACTCAACTCACCAGTCTTAATGCGATCCGACAGAATTTTTAAACCGGGCATATAGGTGCCCGCTAAGCCAGCCCCGTTGAGCGCCATGAAAAACAGGGCAGTCCAAAAGTTGTAGGCAAATAAGCCCATGCCAAGCAAGCCACAAGTCGCTGAAAGTCCCCCCATGAGATAGACTTTTTTGGCATCAACGCGATCAGTCAGCGCGGTTGCCAATGGAACCATTAGCATATAGCCAAAGAAAAAAGCACTCGCAATTAACCCGGACTGCAAATTACTAAGGCGCCACTCATCTTGCAAAGTAGTGAGTACCACCGCATAGCAAGCGAAGCCCAGCAATGCGCAAGTTTGCGCCATGAGCATGAATGGGGTGTAACCGGTAGGTTTAAAGCGCATAAGGGTTTACTGCTGACTGCGATTTGGTGAATCCTGAAACCCATTCGAGCGGAAGGTCAGCACTAAGGTATCTCTATAACCGTGAGGGCCTAATGGCTGTATGGGAGTGGATTCATGAATCATGCGCTCATCATTCATCAACAACAAAGACCAGGGCTCAGAGAGCGTAAACCGTAAGCCAGCAGAGCCCGTCGCATCAAAGATACGCGTCTCACCACCCTTAATACCCACTCGATTGAGTAAAAAGACGGCTACAAAATCTACGCCGTCGCGATGGGCACCCTCAGGCGTCGGACGACCAATTCCATCGGTTGTATCAATCCGAAATTGGTGCGCTTCAACAAACCAGGTGTTCACCTGCTTAACGCCATTGAGTATGTGCGCCAATCCCAGCAAAAGTGATTGCCAGGCAGGGTTATTTGTCAGCAATGTCTGCGAAGGCTCGAACCAACGCTCAATGCCGCCATGCAAAGCGTTGTAATTGACAGACTGCCAATGCGCACGATGCGGCACCATCGTGAGGGAATCGCCCTTAATCTCAAAGCTTGAGTGGCGACGAAAACGATATCTCCCGCCATCCTTAAGGTAAGGGTCTCGTGGCAAACCCTCCCAAAACTGATTCAGACTGAGTAACTGCTCAAGATCAACATGGGCAATTTGTGCCACATCTTGAGCGCAAACTACTGCAAAACCTTCATCCCTCAAAGATTGTGCCAACTCCTTAACGGGGGTTAACTGGGGCGAAAGGCTGGAAATAGTCATGCGCTTATTTTAGGCTCTTACCAGCAAAAAACTTAAGAATGTAAATTTAAGCGAACGCGTACTTCACCCACATGGCCTTTTAAGTCATATAACTCTTTGGCATCGAGCATGGAAACCTTAATATTGCCCACCCTTCGCTCAATATCATCCAGATCCTTAAAGTTCTTATCTTTCAATGCTGGATTAGATGCATTGCGCTCAATCACCTTGAGCTCCTCATACACTTGAGATAACTTCAATCGCAAGAGCAAATTTTTAGCCGCAGGAATATAAGTAAATAATGGAATCAAAATCACTAGAAGCGGAATCACAATTTTTGCGAAACGGCCAATCCAGACCGCAGTCCAGAAAGGAAGGTGGCGGTGCAAGAAAGAAGGCCCATCTTTCAAGTAGATTTCAGCGTCAACGTGCACAGGAAAATCTAGACCAGCGCCAGATGGAAACTCTCCTGGCTTTTGCAAATAGGAATAAGTTTTGAGAATGTCGTAGGTTTCACCAAGCAATAAGGTCACTAAAGCAGGGCTGATATCGTCCTTACCCACCAAGGTCGCCGTTGCCGCTAAGACCTGAATGTCTTGGCGAGGTAAGTCATACGCAATACTGACTACTCCCCGCGGCACGGTTACCTTAGAAAGAAATGGGAATAAATGAACATAGGCTTCAGCCTGCTCAAAATTCATCAGGCGAATACCCGGGGTTTCATAAAAACTTTTAACCAAAGGGGCTTCAGGAGCGCTGACTAAAAATACAACATCTAACTCACCTTTTTTGAACTTCTCTAATGCATCAAGCGGCTTTAGTTTCTCAGCACGAATATCATTCATACTTAAGCCACTTGCTTCAAGCAATTGGGATGCTAAGGTCAAGGTGCCACTGCCCTCATTACCAATAGAAACGCGCTTACCTTTTAATTGACTCAATAATCCCAATCGACCAGATTCATTTGGGAAACTAGAGTCGCGATACCAAACCCATACCGGCTCATAAAACACACCAGCAATTGAAACAAAATTAGGATACTTGGATAGGTCAGCAACACCACCCTGGACCATTGCAAAATCGACACCAGAATCAGGGTTGTTTAATAAAGCCAAGTTATCGCTAGTACCGCCAGTGGTGCGCAACTTCAGCGATACCCCCTCCTGTGCTAATTCAGCCTGAAGCTTTTCACCGAACCGCTGATACAAGCCATTTGGGAAACCCGTTGCTAACTCGATCGATCGAGGTGGTGGAGGCACCAAAACCCATAAGGTAGCAAAAAGTATGGCGACCAGAATTAAAAAGCCTATGCCAAATGCAATGGGGTTATAGATATTTTTGCGTATGAAGTTCATCAGAATTCTTCTCGTTTTTTGTCATTATGCCCCGAGCCAAAGGATCAAGAGCGGAATGAATTCAATTGAATTATTTCGGGATAAGATGGGGGTTTTCAAGAAACCATCGGGACAAGAATGAACTCAGCCGTCAAGAAAGTAGCCCTCATTACGGGAGCTGGAACGGGTATCGGCAAGGCGGCTGCAAAAGCACTCCTAGCAGGCGGCTTTCAAGTTGTCTTAACCGGTAGAAATCTTGAGAAACTCAATCTAGCCATCCAGGCTATTGACGGGAATCAGCAAAACAGCTTGGCGCTTGCTTGCGATGTAGGTAAGCCAGAAGATGTAAAACAACTATTTTCAGCAATCCAAAAGCAGTTTGGCCGTATTGATGTGCTCTTTAATAATGCCGGTGTAGGTGCTCCAGCAATACCCATGGAAGAGTTGAGCTACGAGCAATGGATGAATGTCGTCAATGCCAATCTTTGCGGAGCCTTTCTGTGCTCACAAGAGGCTATTCGCATGATGAAAGCACAATCACCCCAAGGGGGCCGAATTATCAATAACGGATCCATCTCTGCACATGCACCCCGCCCGATGTCTGCGCCTTACACAGCAACCAAGCATGCAATTACGGGATTAACCAAATCTATTGCATTAGATGGTCGCCCATTTAATATTACTTGCGGTCAAATTGATATTGGTAATGCTGGCACTGAAATGACTATCCCCATGGCCGCCGGCATATTGCAGCCCGATGGCTCGAAAAAAGTGGAACCACTCATGGATGTAGATCACGTTGGGCAAGCTGTGCTGCATATGGCGCAACTGCCTCTCGAGAGCAATATTCTCTCAATGACCATCATGGCAAGCAATATGCCATTTGTTGGTCGAGGCTAATTAAGGCCTAACTTGATTAATCATCAGGCGGGCATTCGTTGTGCCCACTTTGATATTTTGAGGTGCAGATAACAAATCGCCTGACTCCGGCATTGCCATACCTGTTTTAGAAATACGCACCTCAACCGACACTTCTGGCAATTGTGAGATCAAGGCATTGGGACTCATTGCAAGGGCGTCGTTCAGAACAAAATTTATTGGGAATGCAGTCACTGCAGTTTTTAGGACTGCTACTGGCATACGCTCACCAGGTTTACGTGCAATCACCATTAAGACATCGCCAGGCTGAATTTTGGATTTCAGCTCCGGTGCAATCTCTACTTGCCCACTTACACCTTGATTGCTGATTACTGGAGCCTTAGCTGGGGCCAAGCCTCCCTTGCTTCGCGCCTCAGCTATGGAGGCTGCAATGGCGCGGGCCTCATCTGTATCAGCAGGTAATTGCTTTGCCAATTTTTCCCAAGACTGTACTGCAGCTTTGTAGTTTTGTGCATTAAAGGCAGCCGTTCCGGAAAGCCATAGCGCTAGCAAATTATTTGGATCTAGTGCCAATGCTTTATTAATCAATTGCTGAGGTTTTCCGGCAAAATTGCCATCTGCATTTGCCGCCAATACATCAGCATAGTCAGCCAATAATTGGGGATCAGCATCCACAAAGGATCCTGCGCGGGCATAAGCCTTAGCAGCCTCAGCATTTCGACCCAAAATTCGGTAAGAGCGTGCCAGCATGGCCCAACCCTTCAAATTATCTGGCTCTTTTTCCATCTTGGCAGCAAACTCTGCAACCATCTTTTCGACAGACTCTTGCGTCATTGGCGCTTCAGCATTCTTTTCAGCTACGCGTGTGGCGTCGCCAAGATAGAAATAAAAACCTGCGGAGAGTAGCACCACAAAAAGGCAGATGCCGATAATGGTTTTCTTAGGTGAGCCCAACACTGCAAGGTCATCCGCCTCATCTGTATCCTGAAACAGTCTTTGACGCATTTCTGCATGGGTTTGTTCATAGCTATCGCCATCCACCCTGCCCGCTAAACGATCAGCCTCGAGCTTATCGAGCTCTTCTCGATAAATAGCTGCATTCATTTGACGACGTGAAGTTGCAGACTCCTTGGCGGGAAAAAATAACGGGCGCAACAAAAGCACCAATACCAAAATCAACAAAAGGAGAGCGGAAATTAAAAAACTAGTCATGTACATTTTCTGTTGGGCTGGATTTAACATCCCGAAGTAGCGCATCAATACGACGGTTGTCCTCTGCAGATAAGGCAGTGCTTGGTACGCTTTGATTTCTTCGGCGTAGGTAGACCATCAGACCGATAATGCCAGCAAGCAAAATAACAAAAGGGCCTATCCATAGAAGCCAAGTAATCGGCTTTACTGGAGGGCGATATAAAACAAAATCGCCATAACGCTCGACCATAAAGTTGCGAATTTGCTCATCCGTCTTGCCCTCATGAATGAGAATGCGAATTTCTCGACGCAGATCATTTGCCAAATCCGAACGTGATCCAGCTAGAGATTCATTCTGACAAACTAGGCAACGCATTTCTTCCGAGATCGCAATGAGGCGCTGCTCGGTAACAGGGTCATCCGCAAGTGGAACAGCATCTTTAGCCCAAACGTTATTGCCAGCACATGTCAGAGCAATAGCCGCAAGAGTAGAAAGAAAAAGCTTGTTCAAAATCACTTGAGCTCACCTAGCAAAGGGATAATTTTCTTGTTGAGCAATTCCATCGTGATTGGGCCAATATGTTTAAATCGAATTACGCCGGCTTTATCAATGACATAGGTCTCTGGTACGCCATACACACCGTAATCAATACCCACCCGTCCATTAGCGTCGAATGCAGATAAAACGTAAGGATTACCTTGGCGCGTCAGCATAGCCATCGCATCGTCACGCTTATCTTTGTAATCCAAGCCAATAATCGGTGCAACTTGTAACTTACCTAACTCAACTAGAACCGGGTGCTCTTCACGACACGCAACGCACCAAGAAGCCCATACATTCAAAATCCAAGGCTTACCTTTCATACTTTCCGGTGAAAAGGTTTTTTGAGGGTCAGCCAGTTGGGGCAACTCAAAAGCAGGGGCTTGTTTACCAATCAGAGGTGAAGGCACTTCATGTGGATCACGATTTAAGCCTACCGCCAAAAATCCAACCAAAATGACAAACAAGAGCAGTGGAATTAAAAACTTGGCTTTCATGCTGCTGCCTTGCGTAATTTAATACGATAGC
Source organism: Polynucleobacter sp. AP-Ainpum-60-G11 (assembly GCF_018688375.1). Taxonomy (NCBI): domain Bacteria; kingdom Pseudomonadati; phylum Pseudomonadota; class Betaproteobacteria; order Burkholderiales; family Burkholderiaceae; genus Polynucleobacter; species Polynucleobacter sp. AP-Ainpum-60-G11. Next base: position 1,501,166 of record NZ_CP061318.1, read on the forward strand.
GTTTATCCGACATTGCCAAGATGCCACCCAAAGCCATTAATAAACAACCGCCCCAAATCCAATCAACAAAGGGCTTGTAATAGACACGTATAGCCCACGCCTTATCTTCGAGCTCTTCGCCCAATGAGACATAGATATCCCTAGTGAGGCCTGCATCAATAGCCGCCTCAGTCATTGGCATAGTTGAAGAAAAGTAGCTACGCTTTTCTGGGTACATCGTGGCTTCCAGCTTTCCGTTACGGCTTAGCAAGAGGGTGCCTTGCATTGCCTTATAGTTCGGCCCGGGCACTGCAGTGACGCTTTGAAGTTGAATTTGATAGCCGCCAACGCTGACACTTTCTCCCGCCAGCATGCGCACATCTTTTTCTTCTTGGTAAGCACCCACCATAGTGACGCCAATGACGAAAACCGCTATACCAAGATGTGCCAATTGCATACCAATAAATGAGCGCGTTGGTTTACCTGCTTTTGCTTGGCGAATAATCTGCAATATGCCTGAAGCAATCACCCAGAATGCCAATAAGAAACCGAGGCTGCTAAGCCAGGTAAATTCACCCATAGCAAATGGGATTAAACCTGCAGCAATCACTGCCATTAATGCTGCAACCCATAGACGCTTAATGACATCCACGAGATTGGAGTTCTTCCAGCTAGTCCATGGCCCAATACCCATGAGTACCAGCAAAGGAATCATGATGGGTACAAATACGCTGTTGAAGTATGGGGGCCCTACTGAAATCTTGCCTAAATGCAAAGCATCAATCAGTAGAGGGTAAAGCGTACCCAGGAGCACGGATGCGGCAGACACCACCAAGAAAACATTGCCAAGCAAGATAAAAGTTTCACGCGAAGTTAGGCTGAACTTGCCGCCAAGCGTACTTTTAGGAGCGCGCCAAGCATAGAGCGTCAAGGAAGAGCCCACCACCAGCACCAAGAAAATCAAAATAAAGATACCGCGCTTAGGGTCAGTCGCAAATGCATGAACTGAGGTGAGCACTCCAGAGCGCACCAAGAACGTTCCTAAGAGTGACAGTGAAAAAGCAGTAATCGCTAATAGGACTGTCCAACTCTTAAAGCCACCACGTTTCTCTGTCACCGCCAAAGAATGGAGCAAGGCAGTACCAACCAACCAAGGAATAAATGAAGCATTCTCCACGGGATCCCAGAACCACCAACCGCCCCAACCTAATTCGTAATAAGCCCACCAAGAGCCCAAGGCGATACCGAGAGTTAAAAATACCCAAGCTGCTGTTGTCCAAGGACGCGACCAACGTGCCCAAGCAGCATCGAGTCGTCCAGACAATAAAGAGGCAATCGCAAATGCAAATGCAACCGAGAACCCAACATAACCCATGTACAACATAGGCGGATGAAATACTAATCCCGGATCTTGCAAGAGTGGATTTAAGGAACGTCCATCTTGCGCAGCAGGTAATAGCCGTTCAAATGGATTTGAAGTTAACAGGACAAATAAGAGCAAGCCGGTGATGACCAAGCCCAAGACGCCAATCACTCGAGCAACCATAAACTCATCAAGCGACTTAGAGAGCTGGGCGACTAAAAATGTCCAAGTAGATAACAAGAAGATCCATAGCAATAGGGAGCCTTCATGACCGCCCCATACAGCGCCCAAACGGTAAATAACGGGCATCTGTGAGTTGGAATGTTCTGCTACATAGAGAACAGAAAAATCATTTGTATAAAAACTCCAGGCCAAAATCACAAATGCCATAGCAAGCAATAGGAAAACTGTTTGCGCAGCTGGCCTAGCCAACAAAATCCATTCGCGACGACCTTGATGTGCGCCAACCAATGGCAGGATGCCTTGAATGACCGCAATGCATAAGGCTAGAATTAATGCGTAATGCCCAAACTCAGGAATCATTATTTATTTCCATTTTTTTGAGCTTGCTCCAAGGCATGCTTAGCTTCTGGAGGCATGTAGTTCTCATCATGCTTAGCCAATACTTCGCTAGCAATAAATTGTCCATCTGGATTAAGGCGACCTTGAATAACTGCGCCCTTACCCTCTTTAAATAAATCCGGAAGAATGCCGGTATACGCAACTGGAATGTCTTTCACCATGTCGGTAATCACAAAGTGCACTGTTAAACCATCTCGTTTAACTGAGCCATCTTTGACCATGCCACCAATTCGGAAAACTTGACCGGCCGGAGACTTTCCAGCAGCCACTTCACTAGGCGTTACATATAAGGCGATGTTGCTATTGAGCGCATTCAAAATCAACACAGCCGCAATGCCAATAGCAATGAGTGCGCCAACAATAATGGCAGCTCGTTTGTGTCTTGGTTTCACTTGCTACCCTTTTGATCAAACTGCTGCGCCATCACTTCACGTTGGAGCCTTTGAACGATTTTCTTGTGGCGAGCACGAACAGCCAAAGGCTCTAATAGAAGCACTAAAGCGCAAACACCAAAGCTGCACCATACGTATAGCGCATAACCACCCATTGCAAAGAATTCAGCTGGACTATTCCACATCAAGGCTTTACCTCGTTTAATTGCTTAACCCAGTCAGTATGGGCCTCACGCTCCAAAATGATGGCGCGGACACGCATTAACCCCACTGCAATTGAGTACATCCAGAAGCATAAAGCCATTAAGAGCATTCCCCACAGCATGGTTTGAGCCATGGCTGGGGCCTTGGTTAAGGAAACTGAGGCACCTTGATGCAAGGTATTCCACCATTTCACTGAAAAATAAATGATGGGAACGTTCACCACACCCACTAAGGCCAAAATGGCACCTGCCTTATCGGCACGGCGCGCATTATCAATAGAGGCTTGCAGCGCCATAAATCCAAGGTACAAAAAGAGCAGAATTAACTCTGAAGTTAGACGTGCATCCCAAACCCACCAGGCGCCCCACATCGGCTTACCCCAAAAGGCACCAGTCCATAGAGAAAGAAACGCCATCCAGGCACCAATGGGAGCCAAGGCCTGCGCCATCATGGCAGATAGTCGCGTATTAAATACCAACCCCAATCCTGCCCAAGCAGCCATCACTAGATAGATGAACATCGACATCCAGGAAGCGGGCACATGAACAAAAATAATGCGATAACCCTGACCCTGTACAGCATCTACTGGAGCCACAAAGAAGCTAACCCACAGGCCAGCAACCCCAAAAATAATCGTGAGCGCCCAGAACCAAGGGATCATTTTTCCAGCGAGCGGATAAAACGTACTCGGGCTCGAGAACTTCAACCAATTCATGATGCGACTAGAGGATAAATTATTTACATTACTCATTCGATTGCAATCTTTACTGCATTAGCACTCACCCAAGGCACAAATGCTAATGCCAAAATCAATAACGCGCCCAATAGCGAAAAATGCCCCGTGATATCTAGCCCCACGCTACTGGCGTACACGGCACCTGCGCCAAAAATCAATACAGGAATATAGAGAGGCAAAATCAAAAGACTCATCAAGACGCTGCCGCCTCTCACTCCTAGAGTTAAGGCCGCCCCTATCGACCCCAACAAGGACAAAACTGGTGTCCCCAGCAATAAAGTCACCATCAACACTTTCAAAGACTGAGCATCCAGGTCAAACTGAATACCAATCACCGGCGCCAGCAAAACTAAAGGTAGTCCACATACCAACCAGTGAGCAATAATTTTGCCAAACACTAAGGACGTAAATGCATTTGGAGATAAGACCAATTGCTCTAAGGTACCGTCTGCATAATCAGCTGCAAACATTCGCTGCAAACCAAGCAAGGTAGAAAGTAAAGCGGCGACCCAAATCACGCCTGGGGCAATTTTTCTGAGTAAAGCGGTATCAGCGCCAATGCCTAGCGGAAATAAGCTAGTCACGATGACAAAGAAAAATAATGCTGTCAGCACCTCACTCTTGCGACGCATTACTAATAGTAGATCGCGCTGGACGATAGCAATAAAGGCGTTCATAGGTCCAGCACTCGCAGACCAGGAATAGCTAAGGGCTGATGACTAGTCAATACAACCAAGCCATTGCTCTCAAGATGTTCGGCTATTAATGCTTGTAACTCCTGAACTGCATGAGCATCTAAGGCATTAAAAGGTTCATCCAAAATCCAAACTTGTGCGCGTCGCGTCAACATGCGGGCCATCAATACGCGTTTTTTCTGACCTGCTGATAAGCAACTCACAGACAGATCTTCGCGCCCCTTTAAACCAAATCGCCATAAGGAGGCAAAAGCATCTTGCTCAGAAAGAGTAATGCCATCGATTGCGGCATACAGACGTAAATTTTCTAGGGCACTGAGATCCTCTTTCAAAGCATCGCGGTGCCCTAAAAATAAGAGCTTGCTGTGATATTCCGAAGCTTCTTTTTTAATGGCATTGCCATTCCAAAGAACCTCGCCAGTCTCCGGGGAAGCTAGACCAGTTAGCAAGCGCAACAGACTTGTTTTGCCAACGCCATTCTCCCCACGAATATGGAGGCACTGACCAGCAAATACCTGTAAATCAAGATTTGAAAAAAGTTCTCGCTCACCCCTCACACACGAGATCGCTCGAGCCTCAAGGGCTGCAGTTGAAGATGCTGGAAAGGTGGGGTTAATGGCTGTCATCGGAAGAAATGGCTTGAATCAAACCACCTCAGGCATTGTCCAAGACCCATTTGGGGCTGTCAAACTACCTAAAACAGTATCTAAAGAATAAATTTCTTTTAATTCAATCGCTTAGCCAATTATAAGCGGATTGAGGGGGGAATACCTCTCTCACGCACGCTGTAACTACATAGGCTTAATGCCATTTTCCGGGAAAACAAGGATTACTTGCCCTCTGCGGACGCTTTAGAAAGTTTTGCGACTGATAGTCCCCGGACCTGATATTGCCTAATGAGATCAGCCACTAAACCGGATTCGATGAATTCCGCTACACAGGCATTTAAAAACTCAATCGACTCTTGGTGGGATTTTTGAGTAGCAATTGCCTGCTGTATTCCGGTAAATTGGCCGTCCAGAATTCTTGATCCAGGGATATCTTGAGAAACGGAAACTAGGCCGGATTTTAAGCCCGCTAAAGCATCTAATTTTTCACTGATAAATATTTCATTGCTTGCCTTCACGCTATCAGCATGTACTAAGCTGGCATATTTAAGATTGCGCTGTAGCCAAAGGTCATAAGCACTCTTGTAAAAAGATGCAATCCGAATGCCCGGCTGATCTACCTGCGACAAATCAGTGATAGGTGAATCAGCAGGCACCAAGTAGCAGGCTTCTAGTTCGACATAAGCAGGTGTAAACGTGACCTTTTGAGCGCGAGCGGGATCAGAGCCCAACAATACGATACCGCAGCTTCCGCTGACGGCAGCCTCAAGCAACTCATCCTGAGTATTGAAGCCATGTAGATTGAGCTCAACATCCAAATGCTTTGCAATAGCTCTACAGATATCTGGCGCAATACCAATCAGCTCACCAGCAGATGATCGACCAGTAACCAATAAGAAGTTACCCAAATAGACTCCAGCAGAGAGAACACCATGAGGTGCGAGCTGCTGCAACACTTTAGATGAAATCAGGTTCAAGAGGATCTCCAAAAGAGATTGATCTTCTGTGGCAATGTCGACTTTACGGCAATAGATCTCTTTTGAACTTTCTCTTCATAAGTTCCCTCAAGCTGGTAATCGCCTGTAGGTAAATTAATGAGCATGTAAGGGCCATCGGCTTGCGCATCAAATACGACTTGATTATTGGCATTCAGAATTTTGATCTTGGCACCAAAAATCCAAACACCACGACCATTTTCAAGCTGCGATAACTCTAGTAAAACAGGCCACTGCTTTGCTTCCGCCAAAATCGCCTGTGACTCTTCTTCTCCTACCCCGCCAGAGATATAGGAGACTCCCTGAGAATATTGAGTATTTGGAATTTGTGCGTATGTCATTGAAAAGCAAGTAAGACAGATTGTAGAAAGAATCGTCTTGATATAGAAGTTCATGTGAGCCTCTGTTAATTAGCGTAAGTGCTTGTATTTCATTCTACAGTTAAGTGAATCAATTAGCGGTCGAGTAGAAATTAAAAAAGCCCCGCACAAGCAGGGCTCTTCAACGAGCTACATCATTAGATCTCATGTGCGGTAACCCACATTAAGGCATGATCACAATCGCTCCTGAAACTTTTCTTCCCTCAGCAGCCTTATGTGCATCAGCTGCCTGCTCCAGCGTGAACTTGGCACCGATCTGCACTTTCACGCGACCTTGGGCAATCGCATCAAATACTGCACGAGCATTTTCTTGTAGCAGCTCTGGAGTAGCGTTATGCGGGAAGACAGAGGGTCTAGTTAAAAAGAGGCAGCCCTTCTTGTTCAAAATCTCTGGATGAATTTCTGGCGCTGGGCCAGAGGCTGCACCAAATAAAGCTACTGTGCCAAATGGCGCTGCACAGTCTAAAGATCCTAAGAATGTGGTTTTAGCAACTGAGTCATAAACTACATTCGCTTTACGACCACCTGTAGCCTTGATAACCTCTTCAACCCAATTCGGCTTCGAATAATCCACCACGGCATCACATCCCGCTTCTTTTGCAGCAGCAAACTTGGCCTCAGATCCTACAGTGCCAACCACAAAAGCGCCTAATGATTTTGCCCATCCCGCCAAAATCTGGCCAACTCCACCAGCGGCAGCATGCACTAGCACCACGTCTCCAGATTTCACTTTATATGTTTTCTGTACCAAGTATTGCGCAGTCATTGCCTTAAAGAAAACAGCCGCAGCTACTTCATCGGATACGCCGTCTGGTACAGATACTAGCTTATCTACAGCAACATTACGCGCACTCGCATAAGCACCGATGCCGGCATTCATATACATCACACGATCACCTACCTTGAAGCGAGTAACACCTTCACCAAGGGCTTCGACTACGCCAACTGCCTCATGACCTAAGCCTGTTGGCAATTCCAATGGGTAAACACCTGAGCGCTGATACACATCAATAAAGTTAAAACCAATCGCAGTTTGGCGAAGCTGTACTTCACCCTTACCCGGAGCTGGCAACTCTTTATCAATTAATTGGATTACGTCAGCGCTACCGAGTTCTGAAAGACTAACAATTCGAGCAGTTGTCACAAGTCACCTTATTATTTTTATATTGAAAAAATTATCTTACTGCAACAGAGGACGATACAAGATCTTCATCCTCAACGACAGCCCATGTGCTATCACCTAGCTTTTTGACCGCCATGGAATAAGTCCAGGCATCAGGGATACCGCAGCTCCATTGGTCAGGTCCATTCTGAATTAATACATTTAAACCAATGCGACTATCAAAATACAGATGGTAGGTTTTGCCATGCAGGGGGTTAAAACTAAATTTAGCGCTATGAACCATTTCCGTAGCATCTAATCGCGCCTGAAGCGAACGTGCCTGCTTCATCAATACTTCAGCTTGCTCCATGATGCGATCATATTCAAGCTTGGCATTTTGGCGAGCGACATTGACTGCCTTGTCTTTTTCCTCCAGGACTTTGATTGGTGCAAATACAGGCGCGCCCACTTCCATGGGGTACTCAATACCGGCATGCCGTGCTGGATCCGTGTCTTCAATTCTCATGGTTCTTTAACCCGCTGATTTATTTAGCGAAAGTGTGACACAAATTGACAAAATGCGTTGTAGCCGCTTATAGATCGGATAAGCCCATTACAGGGAGTTCAAATCCCCTAGCAAGCCTTTGGCATGAATCGCAATTGCCTGTTGGTCGGCTTCACTAATTCGAGATAAATTGGCTGTCATTAGCCGGGTACGTGGGCTTGCCTCAAATTGAGTGCGATGCTGAATTAAGAAGTTCCAGTACAAATTAGTCATCGGGCAGGCGCCCTCTCCAAACCGAATATCTGGCTTGTATTGGCAAGAGCCGCAATAGTTACTCATTCTCTTAATGTAAGCCCCGCTGGCAATGTAAGGCTTGCTGGTAAAGCGGCCACCACTCGCAAATAAGGCCATACCTGCTGTATTGGGCAGCTCCACCCACTCAATTGCATCTATGTAAACCGCCAAATACCAATCACACACCTCTTTTGGCAGAATTTCTGCCAGCAGGGCAAAGTTGCCTGTCACCATGAGGCGCTGGATGTGATGGGCATACCCATATTCCAAAGTCTGCCCGATTGCCTCCTGCATACACTTCATCTTGGTGTCACCAGTCCAATACCAGGCTGGCAATCGATTCTGATGATTGTAAAAATTATCCAGCGCCATTTGTGGCATATCGAGGTAGTACATGCCACGCACAAATTCTCGCCAACCTAAGATCTGGCGAATGAATCCCTCTACCGTCGCCATCTCTAAATCCTCTTTTTTCCAGGCCGCCACAACTGCATTAATAACTTCCCTGGGATTGAGTAACTTTAGATTTAATGAACTCGACAACAGTGAGTGCCAGCCAAAAGGCGTATCGGTCCACATAGCATCTTCATAGCTACCGAAGGTTGCTAAGCGATGCTCTACAAATCCCTCAAGAGCCTGAAGTGCTTGCTGACGAGTAACTGGCCACTGAAAGCGCGCAAGGGATCCCGGATGATCCGGATAACGCTCCTCTACCTCAGCAATAAGAGTCTTCGTGATGGCATCGGGTTCAAATAATTCTGGAGGCGGAATTAAGCCAGGGCCTTTTTTGGGGAAAGGCTTGCGATTATCTCGATCAAAGTTCCACTGCCCACCTTCAGGGTTACCATCTTGATCCACCAAGATCCCATGGGTTTTACGCATGAGTCTATAAAAGTATTCAAGCCGTAACTCTTTTTTGTTGGCAACCCATTCTTTGAATTCAGAATGCGTGCAATAAAAGTGGCTATCTTGTCGCATGTCTAAAAAAACCTGAAGCTCTTCCGACAAAGCTTCAATCAACTGCTTAAGACGCCATTCACCAGGCTCTACGCAGATCAGATGCGTAAATTTTTCCTTAATGATTTTGCTTTTGAGATTCTCAACAATACTCTTGGGGGAGTGCTGAACGTAGGTAAGGGAAAATCCTTGGCTTTTAAGATATTCCGCAAAGTGGCGCATAGCCGATAAAAATAAAACTATTCGCGCCTTGTGAGACCAAACGTGCTGAGCCTCATTGGCTGACTCCACCATCAATATTTCATCAGTCTTGGGATTGATGTCTTTTAAGGCGGCACTATCCACATCTAGTTGATCACCCAAAATTAATATGAGCTTTTTCAAACTAGTCTTTCTTGCTGATAGATGAATCTGAAATACGAATAAGCCATTAACTAGCGCTTATAGAAACTTAAAGTAACTTCACCCAAATCAATCCCAAACTTACTCATCTTGGCTTTATTGAGCATGACCTTTGGTGTAACTAAATACATCCAATCATTAAATTGCACATGATAGATAGTGCCGTCAACTGGCAAGGCTAAGGTGTAAGCCCAGTTGAGTGCATTACCTGCTGACTCACCTAAAGCCTCACCCACTACATCATCTGCTGTGCCAATATATTTACCAGGAGCAGTTTCAGTCAAAGTCCAAATGCGTTTTTGCTTAGTCCCATCGGAATATTCAAAGCTCTCATCCAGAGTGCCTACTTTTTTACCGTCCACGACTTTCCACTGCGCGACTAAGAGTACGGTAAATCGCTTTTTAACCTCGCCACTACGGTCAGTAAAAATCCCATAGACATCAATCGTGCCGTTGAAGTATTCACTGAGGTCTAAACTGGGTTTTTCCTTGGCGTACTGAGTAACTGAAGGCGATGAGCAGGCAAATAAGCTCGCCGATACCAAGCCAACGAGCACCCATTTGGCAGTCATATAAGTTCTACGCATTTAACATGCTCCCGAAATAAGTGGTGGCGGACAACCCTGTCCTAATAATTCTGTTCTGAGTTTTGGTGCGCTGGTTTTGGAATCTAGCCAAATACCAAAGAAGGCTTTCGCAAAATCGGCACCCTGAATTTGGGATATTTTTTTACCCTCAAAAAAGAAACTGGTCCCCTGCTTAGGTATGTAGACAGCTGCAATAGTTTGACCAGGCTCCACGTTGGGAAGAATGCTCGCAAGCTCTTTACCCCAAGAGGTCGCTTGAGTATCAGCTACGCCTAAATTTCTCATCTCATCAGCTGTGCGGCTGGCGATTGCTTCGCCAGAGAAAGATCTCTGGTATTTCAGCTCGAGAGCAAACTCCTGCGAATCCTTGGCGCTGCCACGATATAAATTAGCGTCGTACACATGGAATCCCCAAAAGTTCAGCTTTCCAAGCCCTTGCAGTTGGGTTTGACCCATCATACTTTTGATGTGTGGAGGCTCCTTAGCAAAACCAATTGGAGGTACCGCACTGAGGGCCAGAGTGATCACCAATGAATATGTCAGTTTCATATCTTCACCCTTTTCTATTCACTAGTCGCAAAGCTGTAGGGCCCAGTAAGGCAGAAATCGCATGGCGATGCTTTGCGAAAAATCGATAGCCAACATTCCAAAAAGGCTTAAGTGCCGGTCTAGAAAAAATCCATGCGAGTTTAGGTAGATTAGCGCGACTATAAGCGGCCGAAAATACCTCAACCCCCTCAATGAGCTGACCATCATCATATTGAGCGCACATTGAAGCTAGGGCCCGATCACAAGAGACCCCCACACGCTCAGGAGAATATTGATCGGAGTTGATGTCTACAAAGTTTAGTAACCCCGCTTGATTACGCCCGGACAGAAATTGAATTTCTGCCTGACATAGTGGGCAAAGACCGTCATAGAACATGGTGAGCTTTTTCATGGGGCTTACTTTTGTTTGTACTGAGTTGCACAGTAAGCGCGAGTAACTAACTTGCTGCGTAAGGCTACATGCTTAGTGGCTCTGCCAGTTACTCGCTTGCGCCACAGCTCAAAAGAATTACGCTTGAGATTTTTCCTCATCAAAGCTTTTACCTGAGGCTCGGAATATCCAAAAGTAGCCTCAATCGCATCAAAAGGGGTGCGATCCTCCCAAGCCATCTCAATTAACCTCGAGAGATCGGCTTCGGAAAGTATTTGAGGTAGGCGCGTTGACATCAAGCAAGTTTAAGACTTATTCAATAAACTGGCTGGACCCCATTCATTTACCCCATTCATGTCATTAATTCCTAATTCTTTCCGAGCACTCGTGATCGGCTCCTCAGGAACCATCGGCTCTGCCTTTATGGAATTGCTTGAGAATGACCCAGCGTGTTCAGAGGTCATCGGCATCAATCGCAGCTCTGCTAACCCGATTGATTACCAGGATCTCACTACGATTGAGGGGGCAGCAAAAGCCCTTGCAGACCAAGCACCATTTCAGCTCATTATTAATACCATTGGAATCTTGCACTCTAGCGAGTGGATGCCAGAGAAAAAGCTGGATGACCTTAATCCAGAGCAACTACAAACACTGATGCAGATAAACGCAATAGGCCCTGGCCTCACGATTAAGCATTTTTCTAAGATACTAGACCCGGCAGGATCCGTGATGGCAACACTCTCGGCTAAGGTAGGCAGCATTGAAGACAATCGTCTCGGTGGCTGGTACAGCTACCGCGCCTCTAAGGCTGCACTCAATATGCTCATCAAAACGGCATCGATTGAATTCACTAGAACTAAACCACACACTGCGCTTGTAGCACTACATCCAGGGACGGTTAATTCTCGCTTATCAAAACCCTTTAAGGGCGAGCAAATTGGTAGACCCCCTTTGGATGCTGCGCAAGATATGCTCAATGTATTGCTCTCACTGAGCAAAGAAGATTCAGGTACCTTTATTAGCTACTCAGGAGAACGCTTACCCTGGTAAGCCACACATCTTTATGAAACTACGCTTATCTTTTTTTCTAGCCCTTTGCGCCCTGCTTTTGGCCCAGAGCAATTTGGTTGTAGCGCAAAGTGAATTAGCCAACAAACTCCAAGATGGGACGCATGTGCTTTTAATGAGACATGCAGATGCCCCTGGGTATGGTGACCCAAAAAATTATCAAATCAGTCAATGCTCTACTCAGCGTAATCTGGGCGACCTAGGGCGGAAGCAAGCTAAGACTATTGGTGACTGGCTATCTAAGCAAGGCATTCAGCAGGCAAAGGTCTACAGTAGCCCATGGTGTCGATGCGTAGATACAGCGACCCTTCTAAATAAAGGGGCGGTTAAAAAAGAGCTTGCCTTAGGCTCATTCTTTGATGACATGAGTCAGGCAAAAAAGCAGACGGAAGAATTAACAAAATTCATTGCAGTTGAGACAAAACAATCTCCAAATATACCCATCATTATGGTGACTCACCACGTCAATATTCAATCTTATGTTGGCGAGGTTGTTAACTCGGGTGATATGGTCTTAGTCAAAGTAGACTCAGCCGGAAAGCCGCTATCTTTTAAGTTGTACCCAAGCCCTTAAAGCGGTTTCACTCTCATTTTTAATACAAAGAATACTTATGCAAGATGCCATCACCTTAAATGTATTGGGCCAACCTTTAGTGCCCTGCTCTTTCGATCCTTTAACGGGATTTTTTAGGGATGGGTGCTGCAAGACCAATGAGGAAGATGCGGGCAGTCATCTAGTTTGCGCAATTATGACGAATGACTTTCTACAGTTCAGCCTCAAAAGAGGCAATGACCTCATTACTCCACGACCTGAATATCAATTTCCAGGTCTCATAGCAGGCGACCAGTGGTGCCTTTGCCTTAATCGTTGGATTGAAGCCTTAGAGGCGAATTGTGCCCCCACAATTCAATTGGAAAGCACGCACGCAAACGCCTTGGAGAAAGTATCCCTGGAGGTGCTACTGCAATACTCTCAAAGCCATAGCCTTTGATACTCCCCCTGGGGATCGTGATCTTGGGTTTGTTTGGCGATATTAAAACGCCTTCCCCCTCGAGGATCCGTTCCTCGTCCGGCTAAATATAGCCAGTTACCTTGATTGCTATAAACATCATAGTCAAGCAACTGAGACTCAAACCAGGCAGCGCCTAAGCGCCAATCACCCTGTAAATCATAGATCCAGTAACTGGCAACAACCTGACGCATGCGATTAGACAGATAGCCAGTTTTGAGTAACTCACGCATTCCGGCATCTACTAGAGGCTCACCAGTAGCGCCAGCCTGCCATGACTCAAAGCTTTGAAGATTACTGCGCATGACAGGGGCGTCACTTAAGCCCTGAGCTTGATAGAGCTGCTTCCCATATTTAAAGTGCAGGAAACGGAAATAATCTCGCCATAGCAACTCAAACCACAACCAATAAGTACCGTCATTAGCACCATGAGATTGTTCATACGCAGTTAACTCAGTAGCAACCGTCCTAGCGGAGAGACAACCCAAAGCAAGCCAGGGAGAAAACTTACTGGAATAGTCCTTGCCAATGAGTTGGTTGCGAGTTTCTTTATAGGTATCTGGTAGGCGCCTTGCTAGATATTGCTTTAGATGATCAAGAGCGCTGCGCTCACCACCTGCAAACAGATAGGGTGAGGTGTTAGCTTGCTCAGCAGTTCTTATCAAGGAAGTCTCTACAAGTTCAGGCAAGGAGGGTATTTTCGAAGGCGCTACTACTGGCGCTGAAAATCTTAAGCCTGCGTTCTCTACTTTTTTACGAAACTGGGTAAACATGTCTGGCATATCTTGAACTGGAAAGGGCAGACACTCCAGCGATAACATGCTTGATTGCCAGAACTCCTTAAGCAAGATTCCCCGCTCTTGAATTGCCTGGCTCTGATGTATTTCTTCTGGGGCTTCAATGCGCTCACAATAAACCGCACTGGCACGTGTGAATTGCGCCAACTCCAGAAGCACTTCCGCGGGTTCGCCCTCATACTCCAATAAATCAGATCCCAGGGTACGAAGTTGCGCCTTTAAATCATTCAAAGATTCCCGCAAAAATACTCGGCGATGACGATCCCCTCTTGGGAAGCCCAAAGTATGAGTCTCCCGTGCCTGCGGAAGATGAATGTATACCGGCAACAATCTGTCAGCACGAAGACAAGCCTCCAATAAAGCCGGGTTATCTATCAGCCTAAGGTCATTTCTAAACCAATAAATGAGAGTGCTCACTTATTTCACCCCAGGTACGACTGCAGAAGATTTCTTGAGTCGGCAGGCATCGGAGCAATACTTAATAGACTCCCAGTTTTTAGCCCAAGATTTACGCCAAGTCATCTCCCTGCCGCAAGTCACACATAACTTACTTGGCAAAAAGGATTTATTTCCTTTAAATCCAGACTTTTCTGACTTACTCATACCGACCCATTTAAAAACGAATAGACTACAAAGCAAAATCGAGAAAGAGATTGCTTTGAAAGCTTTTTACGCAGATCACTATGTTTTACCACTTCCCGCCGGACACCGCTTTCCGATGGAGAAGTATGGAAGACTGCGCGATTTAGTTTCACAATTGGATGGCATTCAACTTGAGAACGCCCCCACCGTCACTGATACTCAAATACTGTATGCACATGATCCTAGCTACCTGATCAAAGTGCTACAAGGCACTCTCAACTCAAAAGAGCAACAAGAAATTGGCTTTCCCTGGAGCGTCCAAATGGTTGAGCGCTCGCGAAGATCTGCAGGAGCAACACTGGCAGCTGCAAAGCTTGCGCTCACTGAAGGTATCGCAGGAAATTTAGCTGGGGGCACACACCATGCCTATCGCAATAAAGGTAGTGGGTTCTGCGTCTTTAATGATTCAGCGATTGCAGCTAGGGCGATTCAGAAAGAAGTGAATTCCCAATTAAGGGTTGCCATCGTTGACCTGGATGTTCACCAGGGCAATGGCACTGCCTCCATTCTGGAAAATGATCCCTCTGTATTTACCCTATCGATACATGGGGAAAATAACTTCCCATTTAGTAAAGAGCTAAGTGATCTCGATATTGGTTTGCCAGATGGAGCTGGCGATGAAATCTATATAAGAGCTCTCCACCAAGGCCTAGAAATCCTAGATTCTCGCTTTAAACCTGACTTGATTATTTACTTGGCCGGAGCCGATCCACATGAAGGAGATCGCTTAGGAAAACTCAGCGTGAGTAAAGAAGGAATGCGCCAGCGAGATGAATGTGTTTTCCAGTACGGCTTAGATCGTCAAATTCCGATCGCATTTAGCATGGCTGGAGGCTACGGTAGAGAAATTCAGTCGACCGTGGATATTCATTTTCAGACCATTCAAACCGCACTGCGATACCAACAACAATACCCCTAAATCAATTTTTCTTTATTGGCAGGGTGTTCAATGTCTTTGCATCATTGAGTTGTCTATCAACTAAGTACAGGGTTCCACCATAGTTAGCCTGCAGATCGTAGCCAGATAAACCCACTGTATAGATTGAGATGTAGGGGTTGAAAGAGCGAATAGTTCCACCAGAGCCTGCAGAGAAATTAGCATCAACATCCATGCCGCCACGCTGGCCATCAATCGATGTTAGTAAGAACTGGTCAATGGCATCGGTATTTTTAAAGATGATGACTTGGTATTGCTCTTGATATCCCGCGCCAACTCCTTCACCGGTTTTCATAGCCTCCATAAATATAGGTTCCGGGCGACGCTTATCAAAGAGCGCACCTTCGCCTCTGGCGAGAACGAGTAAGACCACATTTACGTTCGTTGTGCTGAATACGGCATATCCCGGGGCTGTCTCGACCTCTTTTTTAATCGCCGGATTTTGCTTAATCAAAGCGGCCAGGCCTGTCTTAGACATTGCTAGAGTAGCTTGACGTTTTTGCAGAATCTCTTGCTCCGTTAAAGGCTTTCCATCACTACCGGTGGACTGGCAAGCAACTAAAGCCAAGGCGCAAACGAGAACCAGCAATCTTGATACAAAGAACATGAGAATCCTAAATACTAAAAGGTTGGCTACTAAGGTGGTATTTGCAATATTGGAAAATTGCCCCCAGTTTCAGGGGGCATCTTAATTAACCAGTAATTACGGTGTCGCCTTTTAATGCATCGACTTTATGGAAATATTTTTTTGCATAAGCTAGCAACTGTCCATCAGTAGGATGATCAACAGTTTCAATGCCAACTACTTTGTCAGCAATCAGATGATCATGCTTAGTAGCATGCTTCATGAGCTCTAATTTTGCAGATCCTGGTCCAACAATCAAAATCTCTTTTGATTCTTTCACTGCCTGAATCACTTCATGCAAATAATGCTCGTCTGGTCCAGCATGCGCACCACTGACGTTTCCACTTTTATGATGGATGTTCTTGTGCGTAGATCTCGTTTTGATCACTTCACTCTCACTTGCAGTGGGATTGAAATAAATAACATGTGCTTCTTGGTGGTCAATCCAAATTACTGAGTGATTAAATGACATAGGTTCTCTTTCTTATTAAAAAACGGACTACTAAGCACTACAAAATGATCAATCCAGGATTAAATCATGGCTAAACAAATGAACGGCACCATCAATAGCATGGCCGTTGATAATTTTTTGCTCTGCTATCGAAAGCAACTTTAATTGATGATTTTTAAATAACTGCAACGCATTCGTCTCAACGCTGTCAGGATCCAAATCCTGAAGAGCCTCATAGCTAAAACTGCACTTGAGGGCTTTACCGTCAAGTATTGCTGGATAGGAGACATCACCATTCTCTAAAACAGATACGGGACCAACAAATTCAAGCTTCATGGGGGCTCACTTTATTAAAAATAGTCAAATAGCTCTAATATTTTGAACCTGATATACAAAGTGTACTTGATGCATATCAAAATCTTTGGCCTTAACTAGCTGGCATCTAGCTTTCGTTGATTCAAAAAGTTCTGGGTAGTTCTAGCCAGATGAATGTCGTGAGTCTTACTTAAAGTCGACGATCGCCCTAATAGATCTTCTGCGGATGCTTGAAGATCCGAACCATTGCTGACAAAAAGAATTTGATTCATTCGATCATCCTCCACCACGAGGACCGACGGGTAGTCAAAAACACGATCAATGCGCTCTTGATAGACCTGATTAAGCCCCGCTGCGCCCGAGAAGTTGATCACTAATATGCCATGTGGCTTTAGGCACGCCAGACAACTGGCATAGAAATCCTCACTACAGAGCTGGGCTGCTTGTCCTAGCTTGGTATACCCATCAACCAGCAATACGTCAAATTGCTCTTCAGTATTGCGCAAATATGCTGCACCGTCAGCCTCCAAAACCTGAAATTCGGCTGTATTTTGCGGGACATGGAATTTATCCTTAAGTGCAATCACTTTAGAGTTATTTTCCAAAACCAAAATAGATGCAGCCGGCAAATGGTGGTGGCAGTACTTAGCTAAGGATCCACCGCCCAAACCAATCATTGCAATTTTTCTGGGATCAGTATGAAAAAGCAGAAAGCCCATCATAGTTTCGGTATAGCTCACCACTAAACGTATGGGCGCCTGCATGTCCATTAAGCTTTGCGTGGACTCACTATCAAAATACAGGGCTTTAAACTTGTTGCTTTCGACGATATAGGGTTCACCTTGTGTACCGTCAAACCTTTCTTTTAATTTAGAAAGGCCTTCTTTAAGACTTTGAATTCCTGCTGACTGGATGAGTGACATCCCTCATCATAAAGCCACCATCAGCAAGTAGGATGGGCTTAGTTTTTTCTACTAGCTAAGTACTGAACGCCTTCATTACCATAACTTTCAGCATGTTCTTGACTATGCGGCAAGTGAAATACGTCTCCAGTCAGATAAGTGCGCTTAGTGCCATCAATAACAATATCGATTTGACCTTGCGTCACTAGAGCCCTCACCTCAAATGGGTGGGCGTGATTATCCAAGAAGCCACTCCGCTCTCGAATCACCAAAACGGGCTCAGGAAAATCTTCTGCACTAAGCACTTTTAGAAAAGTTTCCAGATTCATACACTCAGACTTAAATTGGCACACTAATTTCAATGAGATTTTGATCTGGATCTCTCACATAGACTGAATTGATCTTTGTAGTGGCCCCAGTTCGAATGACCGGCCCCTCCATAATCGGCCAACCCATCTCACCGAGCTTTGAAATCACTTGCTCTAGTGGTCTATCGGCAATAAAACACAGGTCGAGAGATCCCGGCGTCGGAATATCTGCTTTAGGTTCAAATTCTTTGCCCTTAATGTGCAGATTAATTTTTTGATTGCCAAACTTAAAGGCCTTACGCTCTACTGGTGGCGTGCCGCCAATAAAGCTTTCTAGCTTCATCCCTATGACGCGCGTATAAAAGTCAACGCAGGCTTCTTCATTTGCAGTGGTTAATACCAGGTGGTCTAAGTGATCAATCATCTAATTCAACCCTCTATCAATCAGCCTCAATCTTGGCCGCCTTAACAACCGAAGTCCATCTGCCATTTTCGGCCTTAATAAACTCATCCAATTGCTTGGGATTCATATAGACAGCTTCTGCACCCATCTCTACTGCCTTTTGCTTAAACGCTGGCGCAGACATTACCTTAGCAATTTCAGTTGTGAGTTGATTCACAATTGGCGCTGGCGTATTGATTGGGGCAAAGACTGCAAACCATGAGGTGGCGTCTAGTTTTGGCAAGCCTGCTTCAGCAGCTGTAGGAACATCCGGTAGGCTCGGAATTCGTTTTTTACCAGTAGTGGCTAGGGCACGCAATTTACCAGTCTGAATATGCGGGATGAACGGTGGGGGCGTTCCGAATGTGAGATCTACCTGACCACCCAATAAATCAGCTAATGCGGGACCAGTTCCCTTGTAAGGAATGTGCGTCATTTTGATGCCCGCTTGTTGCTCAAGCATTGCACCAGTAACGTGCTGCAAGGAGCCGTTACCAGAAGACGCGTAATTTAACTTGCCAGGATTTGCTTTAGCGTAAGCAATGAGTTCATTCATCGTCTTAAATGGCAAGTCAGCCCGGACCACCACAATTTGTGGAGCTGAAATTACATTCGCTACAGGCTGGAAATCCTTAAGCTCCCATGGCAGTGGGTTCTTGCTTACCAAAGGTGTGATGACGTGATAGCCGGAGTACTGAACAAGCAAAGTGTAGCCATCGGGATCGGATTTTTTCACGGCTGCCGCTGCAATTGCACCAGAGGCCCCCGCTTTATTCTCAACCACAATTGTTTGACCCAATGCAGCGCCAAGGGGTTGAGCCAATACTCTTGCCGTGAAATCAGTTGTGCCACCCGGTGCAGATGATGCAATAAATGTAATCGGTTTATTTGGGTACTTACCTGAGTCTTGGCTATAGGCGGCAAACGGAGTTTGTGCAAGCAATATTAAAGTCAGAATATGCAGATTTGAAAAATATTTACACATGAAAAAGCCCTCAAAATGAAATCAATAAGAATTAACGTAACTCTGCCACATAAGTAGGTGCAGGATGCAAATCACAAGTGCTGCCAGCTTGAGCAACTTGCCCTGGGACAGCATGCCCCACAATTAGCGGCAACTCACGCGCCAACCCAATTAAACGCGGAATATCAATCCCAGTGTCATACCCCATCGCATCGAGCATATGAATCGCGTCTTCACTAGAGATGTTGCCACTGGCGCCTGGTGCGTAAGGGCACCCTCCTAGACCGCCAAGAGAGCCATCAAAGCGCACAATTCCGGATTGCACTGCTGCAAGTACGTTAGCTAGCCCCATTCCACGGGTATTGTGAAAATGAAAAGTTAACTGCAGATTGCCAAACTTCTGCTGCAAATCTTCAGACATTTTGCTAACTTGTGCAGGATGAGCCATTCCGGTTGTATCGCAAATAGTCACGCCGCGTATACCCAGATCCGCAAAGCGCTGAACAAATTGCTCGACCACAGACTGAGGAACATCCCCCTCCATTGGGCAACCAAAAGCTGTTGATAAGGAAACGTTGATTGGCGTTCTTCCATCAACAAATTGAATGACTTCAGCTAATCCTGCAAAGCTTTTTTCTCGGCCCATTCGTAAATTAGCTAAATTATGAGTTTCGGAAGTCGACATCACAAGATTGAACTCATCTGCGCGAGACTCAAAAGCGCGCTCTGCCCCACGTAGGTTGGGCACCAAGACTGTGTACTCAACTCCTGGAATACGTTGAATTCTGCCCATAACCTCTTCGGCATCCCGCAACATGGGAATGGCTTTGGGTGATGTAAAGGAAGTTACCTCAATCTTGGCAAATCCACATTGGCTTAATTCATCCACCAATTTAACTTTGTCATCAGTCGGAATAAAGTTGGGCTCAATCTGGAATCCGTCCCTGGTAACAACATCATTGAAATAAATTCTAGTCATAAGATTGAATCTTCTAGTTAAGTTAATAATTATTTAGTAAAGGCAATGCCGCGCTCTTTTAACGATGCTACCTGTGCCTCGGTTAATCCAATACTTTGCAGAATTTCATCTGTGTTCTCGCCAATATTCGGAGCCAAGGTTTTAATGGATCCTGGTGTGCGAGATAACTTCGGAATTACTCCGGGCACATCTAGCTTGCTGCCGTCTTGCATCTGGATTGTTTCAATATTGCCCCGTGCCTTGAAGTGTGGGTCATTTGCAATATCAGCAATGGTATAAATTTTCCCTGCAGGAACCGCCACAGAATCGAGTAACTCCAAGGCTTGATCTGTAGTCATTGTTTTTGCCCAAACACCAATTGCCTGATCCAACTCTGCAACACGAGCCACTCTGCCATCGTTATTTTCAAGCGCTGGATCATTGGCTAAATCTGCCCTATCAATCATCTTCATCAAACGCTTGAAGATGCTATCGCCATTACCAGCAACTAGTACATAGCCACCATCAGTACAAAGATAAGCATTGCTCGGAGCAATGCCTGGCAAAGCGCTACCACCAGCCTGTCGAACTTCACCAAAGGCGCTGTACTCAGGTAGCAAGCTTTCCATGCAATTAAAGACTGCCTCATACAAGGCTATATCGATCACTTGACCTTTGCCACTTTGATGACGCTCTTGTAGCGCCAATAAAATTCCGATAACACCATGTAGTGATGCCAAGGTATCGCCGATACTCACCCCAACTCGCACGGGCACTCTACCTGGCTCAGCAGTGAGATGACGCAGGCCACCCATAGCCTCAGCCACCACGCCAAATCCCGGCTTATCGCGGTAGGGACCAGTTTGACCATATCCACTAATTCTTAGAACAATGAGTTTAGGGTTGAGCTCGAGCAATTCTTCAGGAGCAAGACCCCAACCCTCTAAAGTGCCTGGCCGAAAATTTTCAATAAGAACATCCGCCTCTGTAATTAAAGTGCGAACAATGTCTTGGGCTTCAGCTTGTTTTAAATCCAGGGAAAGAGAGCGCTTATTTCGTGACTGAACCTGCCACCAGACTGAAGTGCCATCTTTGAGTAAGCGCCACTTACGCAAGGCATCCCCTACTTTTGGTGGCTCAATCTTAATAACATCGGCACCAAAATCGGCTAAGGTCTTGGCGGCAAAGGGGCCGGCAATTAACTGCCCCATTTCAATCACTTTCAAATTGGCTAATGGCTCCATACCTATCCTTAAATCTACTTTTTTAATAAATTACGCCCATTTGCCCCGCCTGAGAATTGCTATGAACTGAACAAGCCTTCTCATTTTGCGAAGGCTTAGATAGAATATATTCATGAACGCCTTCATAAACCCTGCCAGAATCGACTTTGTCACCCTCAAGCTCTTTTGCGCTGTTGCAAAATCGGGAAGCATTACCAAAGGTGCGAATGAATGTAGCCTCGCATTATCAGCAGCCAGTCGGCGGATATCCGAGCTAGAGGAAACGGTGGGCATCTCTCTCCTTGATAGATCTGCCAGAGGCGTCACCCTGACTCAAGCAGGCCATGCAGTAATGCAACATGCTCTACGCCTCTTCCAAGGTTTTGAACAATTTAGCAATGAATTAGGTGAGTATTCCAAGGGGGTGAAGGGACATGTTCGCCTCTGGGCGAATATGTCAGCCCTCACAGAATTTTTACCAGCCGCTCTAGCGCAATTTCTTATAGAGCATCCCGAGATTCAGGTTGAGGTAGAAGAGCAGATTAGCGGCGATATTGTGAGGGCCCTCATGGATGGAATTGCAGATATCGGCGTATTTGCTGAAGGATCTCCCACTACCGGCTTAGACACTCAAGTCATTGGCAATGATGAGCTCGTTATTACGTGCAGTAAATCTCACCCACTCAGCAAGAAGAAAAGCGTTACTTTTGAAGAGTGCCTAGAGTATGACTTTGTTGGACTCAATCGAGGCAGCTCGCTTCTAGAGCTCACCTCTAGAAGCGCCGAGAAGTTAGGCAAGCAAATGCGATTACGGATTCAAGTGCGAAGCTACGATGCAATGTGCCAAATGATTGCAGCCAATCTGGGAATTGGCGTTCTACCCATCCAAGCTTGCGCAGCACAGATCCAGGCCATGGGACTAGTAGCTATTCCCTTGAGAGAATCCTGGGCTAATCGCAATTTATTAATTGCAACTAGAGAAGGTGCAACCTTATCTCCCCCAGCTACATTGCTTCGAGAGCATCTGCTGGAGCAGTGCGTGAAATAGACTACATAGCGATAAATGCCAACCCTAAGGCTGGCATTTATTACTTACCCACCATCATGACAATTAATGTAAAGGTCTAGACTGCTTAGTCTCAGACACCGGAATAACTTTGCCACCCAATATAGTCGCAACAACTCCCACATCTTTAATCTTGATGCTAGGGATTGTTTGTGGATCCGCATCTAGTACTGCAAAGTCAGCAAACTTACCCGCCTCAATACTTCCGACCTTATCTTCGACACCCAAGGTGTAGGCAGCATTAATCGTAATCATCTTCATGGCATCGTTAGCACTAACAGCCTCAGCTGGCGCCCAGACTTTGCCATCGTTATAAACATCTTTACGGGTAACAGCAGTCCAAACCTCCTTTAATGGCGCCGGCGCTGACACTGGTGCATCTGAGTGAATGGAGGTCACAATGCCACTGCGCACTAAGGTTCCAATACGGGTTGCATAAGAAGCACGATCAACACCTAAGGCAGGGTACTCTAACTTGGCACGTTCAGAGATATAAGACAAATTGGCGCTTACAACTGCACCTAATGTCTTAATCTTCATTACCATCGCAGTAGATGGAATGCCGAAATGATTAATCGTATAGCGATGATCAAAACGCGGCTTTGCATCAATCATCAATTGCAAGGCATTGATTGAGTGCTGATTTCCGATATCACCATTGCTATGAATATGGATATGAAAACCAGCATCCCACCAAGGTCTCATCGTATTTGCAAAATCTACTGATGACTTGTAATTAGAGGAACCTAAAGTGTTATTTGTGTAGCCTGGATGCTCCATACGCATCGTTTCTGGCAAGTAACCACCGTCGCTATAAAACTTCACACCTTGGAAAATCAATCTGTCGTTATCTAGCTGACTCAAGTTTTGGGCTTCTTGGATAGCTTTATCGCCATACTTTTGAATAAATGGTTCAGCATAAACAACTGGCACGATACGAAGAGCACCGCGAGGTGATGTAGTGTAAGCCTTAGCTATTTTGGTTTCAGTTTCAATATTCAAAGTACCAAAAGCTAGATCACCTGATGTAGTAATGCCCGCCTGCTGCATCAAGTCATTGATATACATGTAATCATTTGGAATTTCACCTGGCTTCAAAACATTCTTTCCAGCCAAGCCAAGAATGTAGGTAACCGCAGGTATTTCCAAAAATTGGCCATTTAGCTGACCATCTTTGTCCAGACCAACGCCTTTGATAGTTTTCACCTTCTCTGGTGTGATGTCATATGACTTAATGAATGCACTATTAACGTACATATCATGGCCGGAGATATCCCACACAATGATCGGCCTTGTTGTTGATGCTTGATCTAGAAGTTGACGATCCGGCAACTTGCCCATTGCCACTACATCGTATCCCCAAGCCAATAGAGTCTCCTTGGGATCTTTAATATCAGTAGAATATTTTTTGAGTTGCGCTATTGCCGCCTGTAGGTTAGGAACCCCTGGAAACGGGGCGCCCCATGGATTAGGCATTGGAGATGGCGTTAGCAGTGGCTTATTAAATAAGACTCCAGCAAGTAGAGGATGCGCATGTGGCTCAATAAAGCCTGGATACATTACCTTGTTTGCAAACTGTCTATTAATTTGGGTTGGATACCTATCAGTCCAGGGCTTCATATCCTCTAATGTGCCGACCGATAGAATGCGGCCATCAGCAACCGCTACAGCCGTGGCATTTGGAATGGCAGGGTCCATTGTGACAATTTTCTTCGCCACAAAAACAGTAATCTCAGCGATCTTCGGCGTTGATGGGGGATCAATCAGCTGTACTGATAGAGCCGTTCCTGAGAAAAGCCCCGCCACGAATACATAAATAATTTTTGATTTCAAACTCATAAAGATTCCTAAAATTTTCTTCTACTTGACCGCGATAGATAACCATTAGCCCATTAAAGACAAACACCCGCATCAGCGAGTGTTTGTCATGACTACTTAATTAGTTAAGCTTTTTTATTTCAGACTCACCTGCTTACCGTCAATCCAGGTTCCATTCACTTTGATATTACGAATTTCTGCTGGCGGAGTCTTGCGTGGATTCTTCTCCAATACCACCAAGTCAGCTTGCTTACCAACCTCTAAGCTACCCACGATATTGTCAGCAAAGATTTGATATGCGGCATCGATAGTAATCGCACGAATCGCATCATCAACAGAAACTGCTTGGGTTGGCCCAAGTACTTTTTGTGGAGGCAGTTGCCATAGGCGCGTTACCTCTTCACTTACATAGTTCAAAGGTCCGACATTGGAAACCGGTGAGTCGCTATGAAGCGTAAATTTACCGCCCAAACGCTTAAAGTCTCCGGCTGGGTCAATTCGCGCAGCACGCTCTGATCCAATGATGTGGTTACTAAATGCCGCACCCCAATAATTGACGTGGCCAATAGTAAAGCTAGGTATTACACCCAACTTCACCGCTTTTTTCACCTGTGACTCACTATTCACAGTGAAGTGTTCAATACGCAAGCGACGTTCTTGCGGCTTTGAATTGCCAGTCAAAAGCTTAGCGTAACTATTCAAAGCTTGGTCAATTGCTTTATCACCATTAGAGTGTGAAGAAATCTGCCAACCCTGATCAAAGAACGACTTCATGGAAGCATAAATATCAGCATCCTTATAGTTCAATGCCCCAGTCCACTTAGTATCTTTTGGATAAGTGTAAGGCTGGTTGAGTGCCGCCGTTAAACCTTGTGTAGAACCATCGGTGATGTATTTGATTCCAACAAAGCGTAACTTATCATCGCCCTCATTAGGCTTAATAGCGTTATAGCCTGCAGGCAAAGTCTCACTAAATAAATAACCACGAACCCGAATAGGTGATGCATTTTTAGCGAAGATTGCTTTATAAATTGCCACTTCTTTATCCACGCCAAAATTACCACCAACACTCATATCGGAGGCAGTTGTTACCCCTGTTGATGCCATTTTCTTCATAGTCCCCTGAATAGCACCAAACAACTCAGCTTCAGTAGGATTGGGCATCTTTGCCATGAATGGCAAGTAAGAAGGTGGCTCTACCAACTTGCCTGTAAGCTTACCTTTGGCATCTTTTACATAGATACCACCACCCTTGGGGTTTGGAGTCTTATCAGTAATGCCTGCTAACTCTATCGCCTTATGGTTAACATATCCAATGTGGCCAGACTGATTCACAATGAAGATTGGAACTTCTTTAGAAACCTGATCCAAATCAT
Organism: Polynucleobacter sp. AP-Ainpum-60-G11; assembly: GCF_018688375.1. NCBI lineage: Bacteria > Pseudomonadati > Pseudomonadota > Betaproteobacteria > Burkholderiales > Burkholderiaceae > Polynucleobacter > Polynucleobacter sp. AP-Ainpum-60-G11. Next base: position 1,526,768 of record NZ_CP061318.1, read on the forward strand.
CTGCCGTAAGCTCTGCCATAAATGGCGTTGTACGTGATGGATCTACGCCAAACCCAAACAACCAACCCCCCTGCGGAATATTTTTTAGGTGAGCCTTCATTTTTGAAATCAAAGTCTCTTTAGTGTCATAGGGCAATGAGAAGTTGCTGAGATTCAAGCCCAAGCCTTCAAAAACCGATGTAACCATAATATGGACATGTGGCTCAACAAAGCCTGGCATCAATGTTTGCCCTTGAAGATCAACCAACTTAGTGCCGCTTGACTGCCATTCTTGGGTGATGGCATCTTTAGTGCCAACCGCAACAATCTTCCCATTCTGAACCGCAAGGGCCTGAACTTCTTCATTCTTAGCATTCACTGTAACAATAGGGCCACCATAGAAAATGGTGTCAGCATTACCTTTTGCAAAGGTAAGCGCACATTGGGTCATCAATAATGTGCTTAATAGTTTTTGTGCAAATTTCATCTTAAGTTCCTAACTTAGGTACAAATTATTTCAGAATCACAACGGTTGCAGTTGCACGAGCGCCCCAGCCAGATGGTCCGCCCGGCGTATTACTCACGTAGTACATTGGTCCAGCGCCAAACTGAAATGGCACACCATCAAATACCATGAGCTTTGAGACTCCCGCGTACAGTGGATTTGAAGTACGGCGTGCGTCATAGTTATATTGCGCTTCCATATTGGCAGTGAGAGTCCAAGCTGTCTTAGTCGTATAGGCTATAAAAGGCTGGCCATAGAGATTATTTTGAGTTCCAAAACTTGGATTACCACCAACACTCCAAGATTGGTAACCCAACGCACCATAAGTCCAAGGCCCAGCACGATTGAGAACAACCGCCGTCACACCGGCGCCAGTTTGTTGAGATCCAAATTTGCCGCTATTACCAGAAGGTGATTGAGCGTAAGGGCCCACACCCCAGATCCAGGAAGAGTTGGTGTTAGGCGCATAAAAAGATTCGAGCGTAACACTTGCGATACCGTATCCTGAAAATGATTGGCCTGCTGCATTTTGGACGCTGACTTCTCTAGCTCCCGCAACAATAGGACGCACAATAAATGTATCGCCGCCCCCAAGGTCAAATGGAGCTACCGGCTGAAACAGTAAAGTTTGCTCAGAGCCGCCTTGATTTTTTCCAACACCTCGACTGAACTCATACTGCAGAGGTACTGAAATCATATTGGCGATAGGGTTTGCTAATTTTTTGGCAATATCAACCTTATCAACATCGCCACTAGGCGCTGACACAGCAGAAGATTTACTAGCTTGCGTAGATTGACCTAGCACAGGGGCAGTAATAGTAAGTGCCAGCAATAGAGTTGCTAGCGTTTTAGAGAAATGATTCATGAAGTATCTTTAGAGGTAATTAGAATTTAAAGGTAATGGCAACTTGAGGGCCTTGCATAGTGGTCTTTTGCAACACGCCACCAGATTTCATATCGTAGTAGAGAGCACGATACGTTAGCGATGCATCAATCAAACTACCAAATGATTTACCTACACCGGCCATTGCTTGCCATGTCAGGTTAGTAGTACCCCCACCACCACCAATATCAGCATATGCAGGAATGTACCAAGTGGAATCTGCAATACGGTAACGCCCCTTGGCACCAATAATCGGGTCTATCGTAGAGGTCGTTTTGGAAATAGACTCCTTCTCAGCTGTACCAACGAGGTTGCCGAAAAGTGTAGCGGTAACATTAATTGAGCGTACGCCAAGCAAAGCATCAACGTAGGCATCCTTCGTATTAGCTAGCGTATAAGTGGCAGCACCAGTCAAAATAGTCTGCTGCAAAGTAACCCTATCTGCAACGGTGGCGGCTCCACCCGCTACTGGAACCGAACCAGACTTTTGCAGGGTAGCAGAGATGACATCACCCATGATTCCCCAATTACCTTTATGCGCCTCTGCTGCGATCATGCCACCGGACTTCAGGTTGCTAAGAACATCGCTGGAAGTAAAGTCCGCAGATTTAGCAAGGCCATTATCAAAATTCATGGTGCCTTTGATGCCCGTAAGCCAGAGATAGGGGGTTACTTCAAAGCGCCATTCATTTGAGGCCTTGGGGATTGGAGAGACTTCTTGGGCAAGAGCAAAACCTGAGGAGGCTAGTAGCGCAAATATTCCAAAGAAAGTCTTAAAGAGGGATTTTTTCATAATGGGTGAATAATTCAGAGTGAAGTAAGAAGGTGATAAAAATAACAATCGTTATTTTAAAGGGCTTTATCTATTTAAAGGCTTATTGGAAACCCCAATAATGGGTGGCTCTGCAATTAACTCTAGCCTCCGCTAAACTGCATCCAAGTCAGCATAAATGCACTAGAAGGAAGAAAAATGAGCTTAATTAATCAATTACAGTGGCGCTATGCAACCAAAAAGATGGATGCCAAAAAACTGGTTCCGCTTGAAAAGGTCGAACACATCCTTGAGGCTATTAGGTTAACTGCCAGCTCAAGCGGACTTCAGCCCTATGAATTGATTGTGATCACCAATCAAGATATTCGCCAAAAAATTAAGGAGGCGGCCAATAATCAATCTCAAATTACAGACTGCTCCCATTTAATCGTTTTTGCAGCCTGGGACAACTACACCGCTGATCGCATCAATGCTGCCTTTGATATGACGGAGACAATTCGCAACTTTACAAGTGAGTCAGGTACCGCATACCGACAAATGCTCTTGAAGACATACCCAGCCAGAGATGCTGAAGTGAACTTCACGCACGCTGCCAAACAAGCATATATTGGACTGGGCACCGCCTTGATTGCAGCCGCTTACGAAAAAGTAGATTGCACTCCGATGGAAGGTTTTAACCCGACAGCAGTAGATGAAATTTTGAATCTGAAAGCCAAAGGTTTACGGAGCGTTGTCATGTTGCCCTTGGGATATCGAAATTCAGAGGAAGACTGGCTAGTCAATCTTAAAAAGGTGAGAAGAACTAAAGAGCAATTTATCTCATGGATAGAGTGACGGGGTTTAAGCCTGCATTAAATGCCCGGTCTTAACAAAAATCGTGCAACCTTCCTTACTGAAAGGCTGATGCAAACTCATATGAGGACTACGAATCCATGAGCCAGCTGGATAGCGTCCATGCTCATCCTCAAATACGCCTTCGACTACAAAAATCTCTTCACCGCCATAATGCTTGTGGGGGTTAAAGTAAGTTTGCGGCGCCCACCTTACTAATGTTGAGCCTGTGCCCTGATTCATTAAAGGCATCACCGTCAGCCCAGGAACCATTCCCTGAAACCAAGATGTCGAATGGGTATCCACAATCTCTCTCTCAATTTGCTCCGACCCTAAGTGTCGTAACTTCACAAAAAGAGTACAGCCATGCTCGCTAAAAGGCGCATGAGATGAGCCGGGAGGATTCATGATGTAAGTACCAGCAGGATAACTTCCTGTTTCATCACTGAAGACCCCCTCTAAAACGAGAATCTCCTCACCCAACTCATGAAAGTGATTTGGAAAATTCGCTCCTGCCTCATAGCGAACAATTGAAGTGGCCCTAGCCACCTCATCCCCCTGACGATCAAGCATGCGCCTCTCAACCCCCAACGAAGGACTGGGGATCCATGGCAGATCATGGTGGTTAAGCACTACTCGTTGACTATAGTCAGAATGAAGATCCATTAAGAACTTTGCAGTTATTGATTTTGATGAGTAAGCATAACAATGGATTGAAATTGTTGCTCAAAAGAAGAAAACCACCCGAGGGTGGTTTTCTTGTTGCAGAGAATGACTAGCCCTACTTTTGAGGACAACTATTCGCCAATGACTTTCCAGCAATGCGATCTTTAACCCAGTCAAGATACATCGGGGCTGAAACTCCGGGAGTAGTAAAGTGAGTTTGCTCTCCTGGCAACTGAATTCTTCCTACATTTGCCCCCATACCGCACATTTGCTTCTGATAAAGCTCATGCATGATTGGAGGAACTGCGGTATCTTTTGTGCCCCAATAAATCACAACAGGTGCAGTAGGTTTTACCGGCTTAACACTGCCATCAACAAATGCCTTGACCCATGCCAAGGAGTTGCTTGGTTCTGACTTCAGGAGAGTTTTATAGTTATCCCCATAAGCATAACTAAAGGTATCTGCTAGAACATGCATGCACTTGTTTCTAGATAATTTATCTACCACCTTTACACCCTCATCAGTCAGTACATCGGATAGCTTCAGATCAGGAAAAGCCGCCTGTGTACCCCACAGTCCCATCATATAGTGGGCGAACAGAAATACGTTTGGCACATTAGCCTGGGTAAAGCCATTCATGAGTTTTTTCGCACCTGCCTCATCAGCCGGTACATTTGGAAGCATGGCTGCTACATCTTCTGGTGCCAAGGCAACAAATCCTAGATATTGCAGATTATCTGCTGCAGTGCCTTGAAGGGCTTGGTAGTCTGGCAGACTTGCGGCAGCAATAGTAGCGCCACCACCCTGAGACCATCCATACACTACAGTCCTTTTACCGGCGCCCACTTCTTTCATGGAGCTGGCAGCTCTTGCAGAATTAATAACGTCCCTACCGTTTGTTTGTGCCACAGCATACTGATGCTTGCCACCGCCACCCAAGCCTTGGTAGTCTGTAGCAACAACAACATATCCTTGATTGATGAACTCTTGACCATTTGGAATTCCGTAATCGGTCCAAGAGTTACCGTCCATCAGGAAATATTCATTTAACGCAGCAGTTGGATCAATAATTTGAGATGGTCCACAGTTTTGAGCCGAACCTGTTGTGCCATGTGCCCAAGCCAATATTGGCCTTCCTTCTTTTGGGCTTGGTCCAACAGGCGCGATGATGGTCCCAGTAGCAATCGTTTTACGGCCCGCCACATCAGATGAGATATAAGCAATCTTCCAAGCCTGCGCACCTTTTACAGATGTTGCAATTTTCTCTTTAGAGATGACTTGACCCAACTTACCTTCAGGCGCCATTTTCATGACGGAGGCATAAAAAGGTGGCATTGGTGGATCGGCATATACAGCGGAAGACAAAACGCCTAGGGCTGTGCTAAGTACTACTAGTAAAAGTTTAGTAATTTTTTTCATGATCCATAAAAATAGAAGAAGCTATAAGTTCAATATTAAACGACAACTCTACATACTAAATTAGGGACGAACATACAGATCTTTACCATTCTTAATCGTCTTCACAATCTGAATATCCTTAATCTCCATTGGATCCACTTTCAATGGGTTGCGATCAAGCAGAACCATATCGGCAAGCTTGCCGGCGGCAATACTACCCTTTGATGCCTCTTCTTTGTATTGATATGCAGCTACAGAAGTAAATGCACGAAGAGCAATATAAGGATCGATACGTTGATCAGGGCCCAAAACTCCCCCTCCGTAGATATTACGGTTTACAGCAGTTCCAATCGTAAACAAGGCACTTGGACCAGACGAGGGGGTGTCATTATGAATACCAAATTGCATCCCCTTTGTATGGGTCAAATTGAGCGGCACCATATTGCTAGCCCTCTCCTCGCCTAGAATTTTTCTATACACATCGCCATACATCCAGATATGGTTAGGCATAAATTGAGGAAGGATTTTATTAGTCTTGTACTGATCTAGTTGATCATCGCGAATAAAAAAGGAGTGTGCAATCGCTGTTCTGCGATCTTCAGTAATACCCGTTTCACGGATTGCTTTAGTAATACCAGAAAGAGTCATATCAATCCCAGCATCGCCATTGGAATAGCCGTAATACTGGATATTTTTTTCGTAGGCCAGCTTTGCGTAATGATCAACCAAAGCCTGGGTAGCAACAGCCATACCACGCCAATCTTTTGGGAATCCCGTAGTGTCGTTATAAGGCTTAGTAAAGTACGCTAAACGTAATTGAGGTGCGCCATCGGTAGACACCAAGATTCCAGCCACTTTGAAGCCACCATCACCCCTTGTGTAAACACCAAATGGGTATTTTTGGTTTGTTGCCAGCAACTGATCGACTACATCGTAAGTTGGTAGCGCAATCAGATCCAGACTAATCATGTTGCGATCCACTGCTTGACGCATATTGCGAATATCCTCAAGTGTAGTTTCATAGCTCTGTGCAGTGGTAAACCCATTTGAAGCGTAAATCTTTTCAGCCTTGCGATAGGTTTCCATCATCAAGTCTTGGGAATATTTACCAAATACCTTAGCAGTTGCACTTATATTAGGGCTGCCAATTAATTCACCGGTAAGTTTTCCTGTTTTTGGATCAACAGGAATCATCCCCTGCACAACTTTGGTGGATTTAGTAATGCCTAATTTTTTCAAGCCAGCGGAATTCACAATTCCTGTCAGAGTAGAGATGTTATTAACAAAAACAGGCTGATTCGGAAATGCCGCGTCTAATTGCGCAATTGTCAAAGGGCCATCAGTTAAAAAAGCATCCGCATACTCCGCCCCAATGATCCATCCATTAAATGGTCGAGCCTCAGCCTTTAAGCGGCCTATGAGCTCCTGAGTTGTATTGGGAGGCTTCTTTGAAAAATAACCGAGATTAACGCCCAGAGTATTTTGAGCAATTAAAGTGAAGTGACCCCAAGCATCAATAAAACCCGGGATTAAGGTTTGACCTTTTAAATCATGAATATCTGGATTTGCACCAGCTTCATTTAAAGCATCTTTCATACTGCCGGTATAGCTAATCTTCTTACCCTTCACCACTATTGCCTCAACATACTGTGGCTTATCACCCTCCATAGTCAGGATGTCGCCATTGAAATACACGCTTGCACTACCAGCAAATACTTGAGTAGTCGTTAATAACAATAAAGCGGATAAATATATTTTGAGGATTTTCATGATTGAATCACTTATGAATGGATGCGGGGTTCTGTGGGGCAAGATTACTCAAGGCAAGGCCAACTAAAAACTGGATAGCCCATTATTACAAAAAGATAGCCCTAACCAACAAAAAACCACCCGAAGGTGGTTTAGTGGAGAAACTTATTTTAAGAACTCTGCTGTCAGGTCATTTTGAGGGTATGGTAATTTATCAACCAACCAAGTCTTCGTCTTTCCGGACTTAAATACTTCATTCAAATTAATCTCAATAAAGTTCGTACGATTTGCATAGTTTGCAATTTTCATGCGATTATTTTTTAAGTCCTTGATATTAACCCACTGCGTGTAATCAGAAGTAATCTGCTTACCATCCATTGACCGAGCAACGCCAATAGGAATATCGACGTTATTTAACACATGGTCGGCGGCTTGCATTGCATCAGCGCTATTACTTGGCTGATACATAAACTGCTTTAAATAAGTCGCTCTCACAAAGCGAGATGGTGGAGTGTAATCTGCTGGTAAACCCAATAAGCCCCCACCCTGACCTAGTTCAGTAACGTTGGTATTGCCTACAGTTACAGATGCGGTTGCAGTAGATGTAAGTGATATGTAATTACGCACATTGTTCAGATGCCAGTCATAGGTTGGCGCATTAGTCAGCACTCCAGCTACGTTATTGTGGATCGTCATTTGACCCTTCACAAACTCAACAACAATGCTGTCACCACCTCGGTCCGTTAACACCAGGTGCAGCCATGGTGGCGTTGGCAATCCTTTGACTTCACTTGGGTCAAACCACACCTTGTATTTAGGTAGTTCGTTTCGCAACTCTTTAACTGAACCAAACATTCCTAAAATGAAGCCTCCTAAATTCAAGATAGAAACGTAGTTCTTATCTTGTGGAGTAACGGTTTGATATTCAGTAAAGCCAGGTAAAAAATTTCCGCTAATAGCTAGGCCTGCTTCATTTTGACCCTCAAGATATGCAGGGGGACCGGCTAAGACTCCAGGGGCAATTGCAGCAAATGCATATTTACTAGATAGGTTTGTTGCAGGTAACTTAAGCGATGCTGGGGCGCTAAGGGATATTGGCGTGCCCTTAGGATTTGCGGTGAGCTGCCACTTCATATCGAATGCCCACTCCATCGTTCTACCTGCAACAACAGAGCCATCTTTTGCAACGATATTGACAGCGGTACATGCATTACTCGCAAATGGGGTAAAAGTCAGAGTAGTGACAACCGAAGCAGCCACTATTTTTTTAATCATTGTTTGTTTCACTGGAACTCCTTAGTACAGGTCAAATTGAATGTGAAAAGCATAGCATTGATCAGGTGTCGATAGCTGCTAGCCATCAAAGAAAATGAAATATGGGGCGCAAAAACTTCTAAGTTTCCCTCACTTAAAGTATTTTCCTTGAGCTATTAACGACTTCTAGCCCTGCAGACCTCAAGCAGACATCCAAAAGAGCTTCATCTCCGGAAGATCTTGCATACCTCGCTCATACCCATACTTGATAGCAGGCCCCATAATTTCTGGGTCTACAACACTCATGGTTTTTCTACCTGGCAACATGCCAACAACAACTAACTTTGTCTTTGTGCCTCCCGCCTCTAGATCTTTTACTTCTTGCAAAATCGTATTAGGCAAATGATTTAAACGCAGACCTTCTTTTTCTTGTTGAATCGTATCCGCTAAAGCAACAACAAGGGCCCTTCTTGACCCAGCCACAATATCGCAGTGCGTTTCTGTCGAGCCAATACTTCCATCCATGCAAACGCGATCTTTTACCCAGGTTGGTCCAGTGACTCCAGGTGCTGAGGCGCTGGCAGCACATGCATCAATCACAGATACACCCGAATCTGGAGCAATAACTAAACGCTCAGCGGTGTAGCAATCAATAGTAGTGATATACATTTTTTTCGGGATAGTTTTCATATCACCTAGAAATACTTTCATGTTTGCTTGAAACTTATCAGATGGAATTGATTTTGCAGCCATCGCAGCATGGCCAATTGCCTGAATAGTATCGGGATTGCCATCCTTAGCAGTGAGACCCATTTTCATTACTCGCTCCTGGCTAGGGGAGAACTTCTTGGTTGGCACTAACTTAGCCATGATCTTTGGATAGTCTGCTAATAAATTAAATTCTGCAGAAAATAAATCTAGACGGCTACCCAATAAAGCGCTGCCTAATACTGCACCAGCAGAGGTGCCGACAACGATATCAGCCAAGCGTAGATCAATTCCATTTGTCAGCATGGCATGAAAGTAGCCAACTAAAAAAGAGCTCATATATTCAGAGCCACCACCCAAAACGATTGCCCGATCCTTACCCTTTCCCGGGGGATTTTTATACGGTATGGGATGAGCTAGGCCATCATTCCAGCCAGAGGTCGTTTTCTGAATTTCTTTAGCCTCTAACGCTCTCACCTCGGCTATCGTTTTCTTAGATAGATTGAGAGATTGTGAAAATGCCTGCGTGCTTGCGACAGCTGCCACGCCTGCAGCGGAGGATTTTAAGAAATTGCGTCGAGAAGATCGTTTCATATTAGCCCAGTTAATTGTTATCCCAATAACTATCTTTATATCAAACCTTTCTTAACGCCTAGCAATCCTAAATATTCGAAAATTTCCACACCTTGATTCGATACTTTGCGGCATCAATAGAAAAACGACTTAGGAATTTCTCCCTAAGTCGTTAATTTCATTGGTGGGCCCACCAGGACTTGAACCTGGGACCAAAGGATTATGAGTCCTCTGCTCTAACCAACTGAGCTATAGGCCCGTTAGTCTTTGGATCAATCTTCTTCGAGGAAGGTCTTGAGTTTGTCGCTGCGGCTTGGATGACGCATTTTTCTCAAAGCCTTGGCTTCAATCTGACGAATACGCTCACGCGTCACGTCAAACTGTTTACCCACTTCTTCGAGAGTATGGTCTGTGCTCATCTCAACACCAAAGCGCATACGCAATACTTTTGCTTCACGTGGTGTTAATGAATCGAGTACATCCTTAACCACATCGCGCATCGAATCATGCAATGCCGCTTCAGCCGGAGCCAAGGTATTGCCATCCTCAATGAAGTCACCTAAATGAGAATCTTCATCGTCACCAATTGGTGTTTCCATAGAGATTGGCTCTTTAGCAATCTTCATAATCTTGCGAATCTTGTCCTCAGGAATTTCCATCTTGAGAGCCAAGGTTGCAGCATCTGGCTCATGACCAGTTTCTTGCAAGATCTGACGGCTAATACGGTTCATCTTGTTGATCGTCTCAATCATATGAACTGGAATACGGATCGTACGAGCTTGGTCGGCGATAGAACGGGTAATTGCCTGACGGATCCACCATGTTGCATAGGTAGAGAACTTATAACCACGACGGTATTCAAACTTATCTACCGCCTTCATTAAACCAATGTTGCCCTCTTGAATCAAATCCAAGAACTGCAAACCACGGTTGGTGTATTTCTTAGCAATCGAAATTACTAAACGTAAGTTGGCAACCGTCATCTCACGTTTCGCTTCACGCGCACGCTTCTCACCAGCGATCATTTGCTTATTCACTTCTTTTAATTCTGGAAGTGGCAATACAACACGGGTTTGTATATCGATTAACTTCTGCTGCAGTTCCTGAATCGCTGGAACGTTACGTTGTAACAATGCAGTGTATGGCTTGTTTTCTTTGAGTAGCTTATTGACCCACTCTAAATTCATCGACATCTTCGGGAAGTCTTTTAATACATCACCACGATTGACGCCAACTTTATCCACCAACAAGCTCACAATACCGCGCTCGAGTTTCCAAACTTGGTCTACTTGTGAGCGCATGGTGTCGCATAACTTCTCAACACTCTTTGCAGTCAAGCGGAAACCAAGCAACTCACCACGAATAGCTTCTTGTGCCTTGATATACGCTGGGCAGTTGTAACCCTCTTTATCAAAAGCCCGACGCATCTTGTCAGCCTGGGTGCGAACAATTGCAAACTTCTCTAATGAGATTTGCTTCAATTCTTCTAATTGCTTGGCGTTAGCTGTAGCTGCACCACCGCCGCCACCGCCACCTTCATCTTCTCCACCCTCTTCGTCGCCCTCTTCGGCATCTGGGTCAACTTCTGGCTCTTCAGGTCCAAGCTTAATATCTTCAGCATTAGGATCGACCAATCCATCAACGAACTGATCAATCTCCATCTCGCCACTAGCAATCTTGTCTACGTTCGCCAAGATTTCGCCAATCGTGACAGGGCAAGCAGCCAACGCCATCACCATGTCTTTAAGGCCTGCTTCAATCTTCTTCGCAATGACGATCTCGCCCTCGCGAGTCAAGAGGTCAACCGTACCCATCTCGCGCATATACATACGCACTGGATCGGTTGTACGACCGAACTCTGAATCAACAGTAGCTAAAGCAGCTTCCGCTTCTTCTTCAGCCTCTTCTTCGGAAGTGGTTGCTGAAGCGTTTTCATTAAGCAAGAGTGTTTCAGCATCTGGAGCTTGCTCGTAAACAGTAATGTTGATGTCGTTTAAGAGGCTGATCAAGGTCTCTAACGCATCTGCATCAGACAACTCATCTGACATCACGTCATTCATCTCACCATGAGTTAAGTAACCCTTGGACTTACCCATCTTGATCAAGATCTTGAGGCGAGTACGGCGTAATTCTTGCTGCTCCTCTGAGCCTAACTGCTGTGCTGCGAATTCTTTTAAGAGTGCTTTTTCTTTTGCTTTGCGCTCACGTGCTTTTTGGCGATCCGTTAATACTGGCTCAGCGCCTTCTGCAGGGGCATCCGCTTTTGGCTTGCGGCCTTTCTTTACTTCTTCGGTCGCCACAACCTCCACCTCAACTGCTTTTGCTTTTTTACCTTTAGCCTCTTTGACTTCTTTTGCGGGCTTGGCTGGCTTTTCTACCTCAACCTTAGAAGCAACAGCAGCCTTACCTTTCTTAGGCGCCTCTACTTTTGCTGCTGGCTTGGCCACAACCTTAGCTGCTGGCTTAGCTGGAGTCTTTGCTGCCGGCTTGGTCGCTTTAGCAGAGGTCTTCACTGGCTTAGCAGGCGCTTTTGCTACTGGCTTAACCGCTTTCACTGGAGTCTTAGCTTTAGCAACTGGTTTAGCAGGTGCCTTGGCTTTTGCTACTGGCTTGGTGACTTTAGCTGGAGTCTTAGCTTTAGCAGCTGGTTTAGCTGGTGCCTTGGCTTTTACTACTGGCTTAACTGGTTTAGCGGGGGCTTTTGCTTTAGCAGCCGGTTTAGCTGGTGCCTTGGCTTTTGCTGCTGGTTTGGCAGGAGTCTTGGCTTTTGCTACTGGCTTAGCTGGTTTAGCTGCAGGTTTTTTCTTGGTATTAGGCATTTATTAGCACTTACTCACGTTACTGATGATTGTTCTGAACTGCTTAGGTGCAGCTACTTTTTCCACTTGCCCCAAATTTCTTCAAAATAAAGCGCAAGTGGCTGAATTAAATCGGTTTTTTTCTGGGAATAGAGGATTATAGTCGATTGTGACTTTTTTACCCCCTAGGAGGATAAAAATATGGTGTAAATTTCGGGTTTTTCTGGGCTTAAATCAGAAAATTCTTAGGAAAATTTCAATCTTTCGCCCAACTCGCGATATCGAGCCCGATCTTGCTCGGTAGCGGTACTTCCAGCAATCTTTTGAGCAATTTCCGTCATCTCCATCTTGAGATGGGTAAGCTCCAACTTTTTAAATGCACCCTCCAGATCGGCAACCGCACCATCGAGGTCTAAATCCGAGCCCATCACCCGCTTTCTCAACACCTCATAGAGCGGAGCCAACTCACTTCGGGACAACTGCTCTTGGAATAAAGCGAATGCACCGGCACCAACTGTGGGTGGCTTGCCATTCTCGCCAGGAATCAATTCAACCTGATCACATTGAGCCAATAAATCCTTCATGAGTTCCAATGCTTTTACTGAACGCAATTCAGAAGCCTGCAAAGCAAGCGCCCTCTGATTGGCATCTAAGGCTTTCCCCAAATGCGGGAACTGAATCAAGACGCGCAACATCTGCTCAGCTAAATCCGTGGGAGCTTGAGGAGGTGGAATGTTTTGTATTGGCGCTCTTTTTGCTGAACCTTTAGATGCTTGCCAAGGTGCTCCCTGTGTCCTGTTGCCGCTATTGGCTTGTACAAAGTTTGGTGCACGTTGATTGGTTGTTGCGTAAGAACCTTGCTGCACTGGTGCAGGCGCCACCGTCAATCCACAGAAAGACTCTAACTCGGCAGGCGTTGAATTTGTTCGAATCGCTAGCTCACGCAAAATTTGTGTACGCAGCGCAATTGGCGGCATGGATAACAATAACGGCTTTGCAGCGTGGTGTGTTTGCGCTCTACCTTCAGGCGTTGTCAACTCATGGTCTTGGCTGGCAATCTTGAAGAAGAAGCTCGAAATCGACATGGCCTCTTTGATCACCTTCTCAAAGGCGGGTGCACCATAGGCGCGGACATAGCTATCGGGATCATGCTCTGTCGGCAAGAACAAGAAACGAATTTCTTTGTCGTCGGACATTAAGGGCAGACATGCTTCTAATGCTCGTTGTGCTGCACGCTGACCAGCAGAGTCACCATCAAATGAAAACACAATGCGATCCGTTTGGCGCAACAACATGCGTACGTGATTGGCGGTACAGGCTGTACCTAATGTAGCCACTGCATTAGGGAAGCCCAATTGCGCGAGCGCCACGACATCCATATAGCCCTCACATACGAGAACGTATTCTTGAGAGCGAATGGCTTGCCTTGCTTCGAATAAACCGTAGAGCGTATTACCTTTAGAGAACAGTGGCGTCTCTGGAGAATTTAAATACTTCGGCTCGCCTTGATCCAAGATGCGACCACCAAAGCCAATCGTCTGCCCTTTGGGATTACGAATTGGAAACATGATGCGATCACGAAAGCGATCATAGCGTCTAGCAGTTTGACTACTTTCGCCCTGCTCACTCTGAATGAGCAAGCCACCCTCAAGTAAAGTCTTTGCCACTTCATCATTGGCATAAGTACCAAAGACTAACTCAAGCCCTTGCCAACCATCGGGCGCATAACCCAAGGCATAGCGCTTAGCGATTTCACCGGTAAGGCCGCGCCCCTTGAGATACTCAACTGCACGGGGCGCTACTTTAAGTTGTTGTCGATACCAATCTGCTGCTGCACTCATCACCTCACTCAATGCCATGGTCTGCTGTTGGCGTGCAACATCATTTGCAGTGCGCTCTTCACGTGGCACATCCAATCCCGCGGAACGCGCTAAGTCTTCAATGGCATCCACATAGCCAAGACCGGAATACTCCATGAGAAAACTAATCGCAGAGCCGTGAGCTCCACAACCAAAGCAGTGATAAAACTGCTTAGTAGGTGATACCGAAAATGAAGGGGATTTCTCAGAATGAAAGGGACACAAACCTTGATAGTTCGCGCCCGCTTTTTTTAACTTCACGTGCTGCCCAACCACATCCACGATGTCGACCCGATTCAATAAATCGGCAATGAAGGATTGAGGTATCAGAGCCATCAGTAATTGATGAGGCTTTTAAGTATTGAGTCTTAGCTTATCTTTAACTTACTTAGCTAGCGCAGCTTTGACCAAACCAGAAACTTTACCCATATCGGCTTTACCTGCCAATTGGCCTTTGAGAACGCCAATCACTTTACCCATATCTTGCGGTCCAGCAGCGCCAGTCGATGCAACTGCCGCAGCTACAGCTGCTTCTACCTCTGCATCAGATAACTGTGCTGGTAAGTAGTCTTGCAAAATGATCATTTCGGCAGCTTCAATTGCAACCAAGTCATCACGACTGGCTTTTTCAAATTGAGAGATCGAGTCTTTACGCTGCTTAATCATCTTCTCAACAGTAGCGATTACGCTGGCATCATCCATCACAATGCGCTCATCCACTTCACGCTGTTTGATGGCCGCCAATAAAAGACGGATAGTTCCCAAGCGCGCTACCTCTTTTGCACGCATAGCGTTTTTCATATCTTCAGTGATTTGATCTTTCAGGCTCATGGCATTTTTCCCGGTATTCAGTATCTAATAAATTGCTGGCGATTCAAAAGCAAAAACCCGCTGCGTTTCACCGTCAGCGGGTTTCAAAGCCTCTCGGTGAGGAGAGCTTTTAAATTCGATTAGTAAAGCTTTTTAGGCAACATCTGGCTGCGAATACGCTTGTAATGGCGTTTAGCAGCAGCGGCCTTTTTACGCTTACGTTCAGCCGTTGGCTTCTCGTAGAACTCGCGGGCACGCAAGTCTGTCAAAAGACCATTTTTTTCAATGGTGCGCTTGAAACGGCGCAATGCCACTTCAAAAGGTTCGTTCTCACGGAGGCGGACTGTAGTCATACTTGTTTAACTCGTATATGCTCGAAAAATATCGAAAAATTAACTGAAACGCGATTCTAGCACGACCAAGCGAAAAAATGATTGTTTTAGGCATAGAAACTTCTTGTGATGAGACCGGGGTAGCCATATACGACACAGCCCCCTGGGAAAACCACGCCCCAGCCCACCAGGGCATCCTAGGACAGGCATTGCACTCCCAAATTGATATGCACCGTGACTATGGGGGCGTTGTCCCGGAATTAGCCTCTAGAGACCATATCAGGCGGGTTTTACCCCTTTTGGATGATGCTTTACATGATGCTGGGCTCAAATTAAAGGATATGGATGCGGTGGCCTATACCGAGGGTCCAGGCTTGGCTGGGGCCCTGCTTGTGGGTAGCGCTTTCGCCAAATCCTTAGCTCAGGGTCTTAATTTGCCCTCGATTGGGGTTCATCACCTCGAAGGACACCTACTTTCCCCGCTTTTAGGGGTTTCTGTACCGGAATTTCCCTTTATCGCCCTTCTAGTCTCCGGCGGACATACCCAGCTGATGCTGGTGAGTGGTGTTGGTAAGTACCAACTTCTAGGTGAAACCTTGGACGATGCTGCTGGAGAGGCCTTTGATAAAACCGCCAAATTACTGGGCCTGGACTATCCGGGCGGAGCCTCCATCTCCAAGCTGGCAGAAAAAGGTCAATCCGGACGATTTGATCTACCGAAACCAATGCTGCACTCAGGGGATTTAGATTTTTCCTTCTCCGGACTCAAGACTGCGGTTCTGAATCAGGTGAAAAAATTTGAGGCCTTAGGCATTACTGATTCAGATGAAATTGCGACATTCCATGCGGATCTTGCACGCAGCTTTGTAGATTCCCTAGTAGCGGTGCTAGTCAGTAAATCCGAAAAAGCATTGAGGCAAACCAGCTGCAAACATTTGGTGCTTGCTGGTGGCGTAGGCGCAAATTTGCAATTACGCGCAGCTCTCAATGCGAGCGCCAAGAAGAATCGATTTGAAGTCCACTACCCACCAGTCGATCTATGTACCGATAACGGTGTGATGATTGCATTTGCTGGAGCACTCCGCATGTTGGCAGAAAACAATGGTTCCACTACTTCGGGTGCTTTTGATATCAAACCCCGTTGGGATTTGGCGAGCAATAATCTCGCTTAAGTAAATCTCGTTTTAGTGCTGCTTACTTAGTCAGACTAATTTTGGCGTAAGCACTGTGATTGTGAATCGACTCAAAGTTCTCAGCCTCAACTACTAAAGACGAAATACGATCATCGCCTTTCAGTTGACCGGCAACATCTCTCACCAAGTCTTCTACAAACTTTGGATTGTCATAGGCACGCTCAGTAACCCACTTTTCATCAGGGCGCTTGAGCAAGCCCCACAACTCGCTTGAGGCTTGGCTCTCAGCGGCTGCAACCAAATCTTCGACCGTCATCTTAGTCTGTGGATCAAGCTCAACAGACATCGTTACATGTGAGCGCTGATTATGTGCTCCGTACTCAGAAATCTCTTTTGAGCAAGGACACAAGCTCATCACTGGAACTAAGGCACGAAGGTTTAACTCAACGTCAATTACCCCAGATGCCTTTTGTTTAGCTTTCGCTGTCCAAGTCACTTCGTAATCCATCAAACTTTCAACACCAGATACAGGCGCAGCTTTTTTAACGAAGTGTGTATACGTAAATTGAATGCGGCCTTCTGTTGCATTAAGTAGCGGCAACATCTCACGCACCATGGAAACTACAGATGCACTATCAATGGGCTCATTGTGTTTTTGCAAGAGCGCAATGAAACGGGACATGTGGGTGCCTTTCACATGCGCAGGCAAAGCCACATCCATTTCAAAATTACCAACAGCAGGCATTACGCCTGTCTGAGTGCGAATACTTAATGGATGACGCAATCCCCGAATCCCCACCTGCTCAATTGGCAAAGCACGCTCATCATGCGAGGATTGAATATCCGGCATGGCTTGCGGTTTGAGAAAGGCGGTGTTGATGTCGTTCATAGCGCTATTTTCAGGCAAAAATGACTTATTTGCCTACAGCCACAGGATTTGCAGCAGTTTTAACCGGGAAACGCAGGGAAATAGCCTTAGCAATGCCCTCCAAGTCTAGGCCACATTTACTCATCAAGAGCTTGTAATCGCCGTGCTCAACAAATACATCTGGAAGACCAAGTTGAAGCAAGGGCTTATTGATACCCATAGCGGAGAGTGCCTCCAAGCAAGCGCTACCAGCACCACCCTGAATTGCACCATCTTCAATCGTCACAAAATAATCATGATCTTGCGCCAAGGATTTAAGCAGATCAAGGTCTAACGGTTTTACAAAACGCATATTGACAACGGTGGCATCAATTTGTTCAGCAACTTCGAGAGCCGGATAGAGCAAGGTACCAAAAGCCAAAATCGCAATGCGTTGACCAGCAGGTGCATTGGACTTGCGACGCAATTCACCTTTGCCTAATGGCACAGTACGTAATTCTTTTGAAGGAATCGTTCCAACACCAGCACCACGTGGATAGCGAACTGCGCTTGGGTGCGGTTGATGAAATGCGGTGGTTAATAAATCACGGCACTCCGCTTCGTCTGCAGGCGTCAATACCAACATATTCGGAATACAGCGTAAGAATGGAATGTCGTACGCGCCTGCATGCGTTGCGCCATCTGCGCCAACTAAGCCGGCACGATCCAACGCAAACAACACCGGCAGATCCTGAATCGCCACATCATGAATGAGCTGATCGTATGCACGTTGCAAGAAGGTTGAATAGATTGCCACAACTGGCTTCATACCCTCGCACGCCATACCAGCAGCAAAAGTCACTGCGTGCTGTTCCGCAATACCAACGTCGTAATAACGCTTCGGGAAATTCTGCTCGAACTCTACAAGGCCTGAACCTTCACGCATTGCTGGAGTGATACCAATTAACAATGGATCAGCATGCGCCATATCGCAGAGCCATTCGCCAAAGACTTGAGTAAAGGTTTTTTGAGACGGCGTAGCGGACTTCTTAACACCCTCTTCTGGATTAAATTTACTAGGGCCGTGATACAGAACCGGATCTGCTTCAGCTAACTCGTAACCTTGACCCTTGCGGGTCACGACATGCAAGAACTGTGGGCCACGACCTTCAAGCGCTAAACGACGTACGTTTTGCAACATGGGTATCAATGCATCTAAATCGTGACCATCAATTGGCCCGAAGTAGTTAAAGCCAAACTCTTGAAAAATAGTTGATGGTGAGACCATACCCTTGGCATGATCTTCCAAGCGTTTTGCAAACTCACGCAAAGGAGGGGCAATCGATAAAACACTATCAATACCCTTTTTAGTGGCAGAGTAAATGTTGCCGCTCAATAATCTAGCCAAGTGTCGATTGAGCGCGCCCACTGCTGGCGAGATCGACATATCGTTGTCATTCAGAATTACCACCAATGGCAAATCGTCATAGACACCGGCATTGTTCATAGCTTCAAATGCCATGCCACCCGTCATGGCGCTATCACCAATCACGGCAACAGCAACTTGTTTCTCGCCCTTGGTTTGGAAGGCGCGTGCCATACCCATCGCCGCAGAAATACTCGTAGAAGAGTGGCCGGTGCCAAAGGCATCGTATTCACTTTCAGCGCGACGTGGAAAACCAGATAAGCCATCGAACTGACGCAGGGTATTCATACGCTCACGACGACCAGTCAAAATTTTGTGTGGATAGCTTTGATGACCCACATCCCAGACGATTCGATCCTGCGGCGTATCAAATACATAGTGCAGGGCAATCGATAGCTCAACCGTTCCTAAATTAGAGGAGAGGTGTCCGCCCGTTTTGGAAACAGAATCCAATACAAATTGACGCAACTCATCAGCAAGCGCAGGTAACTGCTCGCGAGGAAGTTTTTTTAAATCTGCAGGGGAGTGAATGGAATTTAAAGTCATCAAATCTTCAATAATCTTATTTGCCTCTATTAACTACCAACAGAGCCAAATCTTTCAGAGCTTGAGCTTTGGGGCCAAAACTCTCTAAGCTAGCAATTGCCGTTTCTTGCAAATCTTTTGCTGCCTTCTGAGCATAGTCTAAACCCATCAAGGTCACATAGGTCGGCTTGTCATTGGCAGCGTCTTTCCCGGCGGTTTTACCTAGGGTTTGACTATCCGCGGTGGCATCGAGTACATCATCCACAATTTGAAAAGCTAGACCCAAAGCCTCAGAGTAATGATGGAGATACTGCATTTGAGTCGAGTTGAGCTTGGCAGCAATACCACCCATCTGCACCGAGCAAGAAAGTAGAGCTCCTGTTTTCATAGCGTGCATTTGCTTTAATCCGTCAAGGTCTAATTTTTTACCCACACTCTCCAGATCGATGGCCTGCCCACCAGTCATACCGCGTGAACCAGATGCACCAGCTAATGCACTAATCATTGCCAAGCGAATATCGGCATCGCACTCTGCGTTTGCCAAGACTTCAAATGCACGGGTTTGTAATGCATCCCCCACCAATAAGGCAGTCGCTTCATCATAGGCCTTATGCACGGTAGGTCGCCCACGACGCAAATCATCATCGTCCATGCAAGGTAAATCATCGTGCACTAATGAATAAGCATGAATACATTCGATTGCTACTGCAGCAGCATCTAATGCATTTTGATTTGCATCCTCACTCAAGGCGCCAGCGGCATAAACCAATAAAGGACGAATCCGTTTGCCGCCGCCCTGAGCAGCGTAGCGCATAGCTTCATGTAAACGCACAGGATTGGTATTGGCAGCATCTAGCAATTTCTCTAAAGCCACTTCAGTTCGCTGCCCGTGAGTGTGAACCCAATCCTCGAAAGAAAACATGTTGTTCATGAAGGTCAAATTTCAGCGCAGCTTACGCTTCAAATACCCGAACTTGTTGCTCAACTTGAGCAAGCATGGCCTGGCAATGCTTCAAGAGTGCTGCACCACGTTGGTAAGCCAAAAGCGTCTCCTCCAGGGAGAATTTGCCTGACTCCATGTCGGAAATGAGCTTTTCCAGCTCCTTCACAGCCTGCTCGTAACGCAAGTTAGGGTCGATTTGAACCTCAAGACCGGGTTTCTGACCCTCAGATTTCTTTGCTGGCATTGGCTTATTTCCTTCAAATTTCTTACAGATATAGCCCTACATATTAAAGCGAGACGGGGGCCAGATGGGTATAATCCCCTCCTTCCTTTCCAATATCGATCCGTCGATGGTTGGATTGGTTATTCCGCTTAGCTTCGGCTGACGTTTTCGGGGGTGGGGAGAATGACTAATCTGGCTACCGCGCAGCAGCTTGCGCCGTCCAATTTACAACTGCCGGTTTCGGCTTATTTTGACGTTGATCTCTATCAGCGTGAAATTGAACTGCTTTTTAAGCAGGGCCCAGGCTATGTTGGTCACGAACTCATGGTTCCTGAAATTGGCTCCTACCAAACATTGACTTCAGAAAATGAGGGTCGCCTACTAGTTCGAAACCAAGCAGGTATTGAGCTCCTTTCCAATGTCTGCCGTCACCGCCAAGCACTCATGCTCAATGGCAAAGGTAAAGCGGACAATATTGTTTGCCCACTACATCGCTGGACCTATGATTTAAATGGTCAGCTCATGGGTGCGCCGCATTTTGAAGATAAGCCTTGTCTCAATCTCGGTAAATCACCTTTGCAAAATTGGCAAGGGCTCTTATTTGAAGGTCCGCGCGATGTCCGCACGGATCTCGCCAAGCTTGGCGTTGCTGAAGATCTCAACTTTGAAGGTTACGTTCTGGATCACGTTGAAGTCCATGAATGTAATTACAACTGGAAGACTTTTATTGAGGTCTACCTCGAGGACTATCACGTCGTTCCGTTTCATCCTGGACTAGGTAAGTTTGTTTCTTGCGAAGACTTGCGCTGGGAATTCGGTGACTGGCACAGCGTACAGACTGTCGGTATTCACAAGAACCTGGAGAAACCCGGCTCACCGGTTTACCAAAAGTGGCATGAAGCAGTATTACGCCACCATGATGGCAAAACACCGCGCCATGGCGCCATCTGGCTTACCTACTACCCCAATGTGATGGTGGAGTGGTATCCAGGCGTTTTATGCGTTTCGACATTACACCCCATGGGTCCAAACAAAACGCGTAACGTTGTGGAGTTTTATTACCCAGAAGAGATTGCCCTCTTTGAGCGCGAATTTGTAGAAGCAGAGCGTGCAGCTTATATGGAAACCTGCATAGAGGATGATGAGATTGCAGAGCGCATGGATGCGGGTCGCGCCGCCCTTCTCGCCCGTGGTCAAAATGAAGTAGGGCCATACCAAAGCCCGATGGAGGATGGCATGCAGCATTTCCATGAATGGTACCGCCGCGCCATGAGTTACAAAGGCGCATAATTCAGTAACACTTACCCGCTCTCAACAGGAAGCCATCATGACGCCGCTCATCACTGCAAATCAGTTAGAAGAAATCATTAACAGCGGCGAAAATGTTTTGGTCTGCGACTGTCGATTTGATCTCGTCGATCCACTGGCAGGCAAAAAATCTTACCTAGAGGGTCATATTCCTGGTGCTCTCTATGTCGACCTAGACCACGATTTATCTGGTGAAAAAACGGGCAAGAATGGTCGCCACCCACTACCTAGTCCTGAGGCTTGGGCAAAAACCAAATCACGCTTAGGCATTGACTCAAACACTTTAGTAGTCGCCTACGACAATCAAGGTTCCGTATACGCTAGTCGCTTATGGTGGATGCTCAAAGCTACTGGCCATGCCAATGTACAAGTCTTAGATGGCGGTTTGGATGCTTGGAATGGTCCGATTGGCACAACACCGCGTGAAGCAGAGCCAACAACAACGCCAGCGCCTGTCATGCCTTACGTTGGCTTAGTAACAGTAGAGGAAGTGGTTCACAACCTCCAGGCCAAAATGAATGTCGTTGTTGATGCTCGTGCAAATGATCGCTTTCATGGTCAAAATGAAACCTTAGATCCTGTTGGCGGACATATCCCTCATGCGATCAATTATTGCTTCAGAGAAAATCTTTCCAAAAAAAGCTTCAAGGCACCAGAGCAACTTTTTAAAGACTTTGTAGATCTCCTGGGCGCAACTAAAGCCTCTGAAGTAATTCATCAATGTGGCTCTGGAGTAACCGCCTGCCATAACCTGCTGGCTATGGAAATTGCCGGCCTTAAAGGTTCACGTTTGTATGCAGGTAGCTGGAGCGAGTGGTGTGCTGACCCCAGCAGGCCAGTTGCACTTTAATGTAGCAGCGAGAGCAGAATCACAAAGCCAACACCACAGGCAATCAAAATCGTTTGACGTAAAGACTCAGCCCAATGGGGTCGTCGATGCATTTGCGGAATAAGATCACTCACTGCAATGTAAATAAAGCTACTGGCTGCAATCACGAGTAAGTAAGGCATCGCCGCATGCGCTTTCTCCAAGAAGAAGTAAGCCAATACGCCACCCACCACTGCAGATAAACCGCAAATCAGGTTGTACATCAATGCGCGGGTGCGAGTGAATCCGGCATTTAGCAACACGATGAAATCCCCAATCTCTTGTGGAATCTCATGAGCAATGATGGCAATCGCAGTAAAGATACCTACCTGATAGTCCGCCATAAAAGCTGCAGCAATCAAAACACCATCAACAAAATTGTGCAGGCCATCACCAACCAATATCATCCATCCACTTCGACCCGCAACCTCTGCATCATGGCCGTGATGGTGGCCGTGACCATCTCCTTCATGGTGATGACTGTGGCGTAGTAGAGCAATTTTCTCAAGCAAGAAAAAGCCAAGGAGACCTGCCAGTAAGGTTGCAAATAGCAACTGAGGATGCACACCTGGCATCGTAAATGCCTCAGGCAATGAATGGAGCAAAGCAGTGGCCAGCAATATACCTACTGACACACTGACCATGCTGTGAACCATCTTCGACAACAATGACAAAGAAAAGCTCGCGGCAACCAGAACGCTAACGGTTCCCGCTAGCGCTGTTACCAACAAGATGCTTTGTAGTACTGACATGAAAATTAAGCAACTCCGTTTTGTTTAAACCAGGCGATGCATTTTTCCCAACCGTCTTTAGCGGGGCCTTCGCGATAAGTGGCGCGGTAATCAGCATGGAAGGCATGGGGTGCATCAGGATAGATTTCAAAACGACAGGCTTTGGCTGCAGGATTTTTGGGAGCGGCTTTTGCAAGCGCTTCACGCATTTGCTCAACACTCTCCAAGGAGATGCCAGTATCAGCACCGCCATACAATCCCAACACTGGAGCCTTCAGGTCAGCAGCAATATCTACCGGGTGACGCGGGTTGCCTTCAGTTTTTTCGCCGATGACGCGACCGTACCAGGCTACACCAGCCTTAACTTGAGGCAGCGTGGCTGATAGCCAAGTAATGCGACCACCCCAGCAAAATCCAGTGACACCAACTTTTTTCAAGTTGCCGCCGTTCTTGCCAGCCCAGACTAAGGCAGCCTGCAGATCATTAAGGACCTGTGTATCCGTAGTTGGGGCAACGATATTTTTCTGAATCTCAGCAATGGTGCCGTAGGTGTTCGGATCGCCAGCGCGCGTAAAGAACTCTGGGGCAATAGCCAAGTAACCCAATTTAGCAAAACGTCTAGTGACGTCTGCAATGTATTCATGCACACCAAAGATTTCACTAGCGACGATCACAATTGGCAAACTACCTTTGGCTTTTTCTGGACGAGAAACATAAGCAGGCATCTGAAAGCTGCCAACCGGAATCATTTGCTCGCCAGCTTTAATGCCGGTGAAATCCGTTTCAATCGCCGCTGCCAGAACTGGCTCAGAGGCAGCGACAAAACCAATACCCATTGTTGTTGCGGTAATAGCAGAGGCTTTCATAAAACCCCTTCTATCGCTAGACACTATTTTTGAATCTTGATCTTTTTTTGTTGTCATTTTTAGTCTCCTGAATTAGTGCGCTTCTTCCCAATTATCGCCAATCCCAATACCAACTACCAAAGGAACCTTCAGTTCAGCTACTTTGCACATTAAGTCCGGTAACTTTGCCTGCAAGAGTTCCAATTCATCCAAGGGTACGTCAAATACCAATTCATCATGGACTTGAAGCAGCATACGGGTTTTAAGCTGCTCTTTTTCTAGCCAGTTCTCCACAGCAACCATAGCCAATTTGATCAAATCTGCCGCAGTTCCCTGCATTGGCGCATTAATCGCAGCCCGCTCGGCTCCTTGGCGGCGAGGACCATTCGAACCCTTAATCTCAGGAAGCCATAGACGTCTGCCAAACACCGTCTCAACATAGCCATTCTCCCTAGCTTCCAAGCGAGTGCGTTCCATATATTGAGCAACACCTGGATAGCGATCAAAGTACTTGGCGATGTAGTTTTGAGCTGCTGAGCGCTCAATACCCAAATTACCTGCTAAGCCAAAAGCGCTCATACCGTAGATCAAACCAAAGTTGATGACCTTGGCATAACGACGCTGCTCTGAATTCACGCTCTCTAGCGGCACGCCAAAAATCTCAGCAGCTGTAGCCTGGTGGACATCTTTTCCAGCAGCAAATGCGGCTAGTAGATTTTCATCTTCGGCAATGTGGGCCATGATGCGCAATTCAATTTGAGAATAGTCAGCAGAGAGGAGTTTGCAGCCTTCAGCCGGAATAAATGCCTCACGAATACGACGCCCCTCCTCGGTGCGCACAGGAATGTTCTGGAGGTTTGGATCGCTCGAGGCTAAACGCCCTGTCACTGCAGTCGCTTGAGAGAAGCTGGTGTGAACGCGCCCCGTCTTAGGATCAGCCATGCGTGGCAACTTCTCGATATAGGTCGACATCAATTTAGCAAGACTGCGGTAGTCCAAAATACGCGCAGGCAAAGGATAGTCTTCAGCCAACTTTTGCAAAACCTCTTCGTCAGTAGATGGCGCGCCCGATGGCGTCTTCTTAATTACCGGGAGCTCCAACTGACCAAATAAAATTTCTGCGATCTGTTTTGGGGACTGAATATTAAAAGGCTGTCCTGCAAGCTTATGAATCTCACCCTCTAAAGAGAGTAGTCTTTTGCCAACTTCTTGACCCTGCCGTGAGAGCAGTGCTGAATCAATTCGAATTCCATTGCGCTCCATGATGCCAAGGACACGCATCGCTGGCATCTCGATGTTTTCATAAACATAGAGCAGGCCAGGACTAGTTTGGATTTGTGGCCACAAGACATGATGTAAACGCAGGGTGATGTCCGCATCTTCAGCCGCGTAGTCTGTTGCGATCTTGAGATCTACTTGATCAAAGCCAATCTGATGCGCACCTTTACCGCAAACTTCTTCATACTTAATGGTCTTCATGCCAAGATGTCGCTCAGCCAAGTTATCCATATTGTGTGGCATGTGTGATTCGAGTACGTAAGACTCCAGCATGGTGTCAAACGCAATACCCTGCAAAGTAATGTCGTAGTTCGCGAAGATGTGGCTGTCGTACTTGAGGTTTTGACCCACCTTCAGATGGGTGGCGCTTTCTAGCCAAGGCTTCAAGCGCGCTAACACCAATTCGCGGCTAAGTTGAGCCTCTCCATTACGGTGCGCTACTGGGATATAACATGCCTCTCCGGGAGTAATGCAAAGCGAGATGCCAACCAGCTCTGCGGCAAGTGCATCTAAGCTAGTAGTTTCAGTATCAACCGCCGTAAGATCAGCGCCTTCAATTTTTTTAAGCCAACGATCTAATGCCGCCTCATCAACAACGCATTCATAGTACTTAGCAATCGCACCTTGCAGATCGGTTGTTTCTTGCGATAAGGCAGTTGTCGCTTCTGTAGCAGTGGGACCAAATTTATTAGTTGTCGCTTTGAGATTGTCTTCGGCAATAGTTTTGATAGGGCTTCCTGCCAAATCAAAACCACCGCCGGATTCATGAGAGATACCGCCTAATTGCTTCTCCACGTCACGCAACCAAGTCTTAAATGCGTAGCGCTCAAACAATTCACGCAAGAGCGGCGCATCCTCTGGTTTCGCGTGAAGGTCATCTAAGCCTGGAAGATAGGGAGATAGATCGCAATCCGTTTTAACCGTAATGAGTTGGCGCGCTTGTGGAAGCCACTCCAAACTGTTTCGTAAATTCTCACCAACAACGCCTTTCACTTGATCAGCATTTGCCATCAAGTTGTCTAAGTCACCAAATTCAGCCAACCATTTATTGGCTGTTTTAGGGCCGGCTTTTGGTACGCCCGGCACGTTATCAACCGTATCTCCAATGATCGAAAGATAGTCGACGATACGCTCGGGAGGTACGCCAAATTTGGCAATCACGCCATCGATGTCCAATTTCTCATCGGTCATCGTGTTGATCAGAGTTACGGAGGAATTGACTAGCTGGGCTAAATCTTTATCTCCGGTAGAAATAATCGTTTCCCAACCGGCTTGGGTTGCTTGGCAGGCCAAGGTCCCGATGACGTCATCAGCCTCAACCCCAGAAACCATCAGTACCGGCCAACCTAAGGCCTTCACCATAGCGTGGATCGGCTCAATCTGCTTAACCAAATCCTCTGGCATGGGAGAACGGTGCGCCTTGTACTCGGAGTACATTTCATCTCGAAAAGTCTTGCCTTTGGCGTCAAAAACACAGGCAATGTGGTCAGCCTTGAGTTCTGATCGTGCTCGGCGCATCATGTTGACCATTCCATAGATTGCCCCCGTTGGGTCGCCTGCCCCATTTCTGAGGTCTGGCATGGCATGAAAGGCGCGATAGAGGTAGCTAGAACCGTCTACCAACAAGAGTCTATGTTTAGTCATACCGCAATCGTACAATCTAGTTGCTAACTGCCTACAGATCAGGTTCAAATCCTCCTGAAAAGAGGCCTAAAAAGGTGAAAAATGATGCACGCTCTAACTAACTTACTCCACTCTGCTGCGAGCCAAACCCTTGTTCTGACAAGCTTTTTAGTGGCTTTTGCCTCTTTTGGCCTGAATTCAGCGCATGCCCAAAATAATTCTCAAGCGTTAAGCCCGTCAGAGCTGCAGCGCATTAATAGCCAACCCCTAGCACCTGCGGTCAGCGCATCACAAGTCACAAATGCGCCTGAAGGTCGTAAACCCAGCTTTCAGCACAAAGAGGCGACTGGCACTGAAATTACTGAATACAAAGATACCAATGCACCCACTCAGGTGGATGTGAAGACACGCTATACCAGCTACGAAATGGCACCTCCGGCAACAGTGATGCCTGGCGTCCCAAGAGAAACCGATCTCATCAGCGTTCCTAGCGTCAGCATTCCTTTTTAATATCTGATTCGCTTTATTACCCACGCCCTTCATTTTTAGTTATGGCCGTCTTTACACCTGTTGAGCTGAGCGATATCTCAGACTGGATCGCGAGCGATTTTGACATCGGGCAGGCAATCGATATTCGCGGCATTCATGGTGGCATCGAGAACTCGAATTTCTTTCTCGACACCAAGAAGGATGGCAAGAAACAAGAATATGTTCTCACTATTTTTGAAAGACTGTCGGCAGAGCAACTACCCTACTACTTAGAGTTTATGCGTCACTTGGCCAACAAAGGCATTCCAGTACCCAAGCCGCTTGAGAATAAACAAGGGCAAATTCTGTTTAGCCTAAAGGGCAAGCCGGCAGCCATAGTGAGCAAGCTTCCAGGCCTCTCCAGACTGACACCTGAAGCAAAACACTGCGCCTTAGTTGGCGAGAACCTAGCAAAGATGCACTTAGCCAGTGCTGACTTTCAGCAGCACCAAGAAAATCTCCGCAGCCTTTCTTGGTGGCAAAAAACTGTGCCTCAAGTGTTGCCACACCTCAATGATTCTCAAAAAGAATTACTTACAACTGAGCTTGCAACTCAAGAGCAATTCTTTAGCTCTACAGCCTATGCATCACTGCCGCAAGGGGCAAGCCATTGCGACCTCTTTAGAGATAACGTGCTGTTTGATCCGCAGGGTGCGAGCGATAGTTCTCAAGATCGACTGGGCGGTTTCTTCGATTTTTATTTCGCTGGAACTGATAAGTGGTTATTTGATTTAGCAGTCACCGCGAATGATTGGTGTCTTGCTGACAATAAACAAGATTTGGATCCCGCTCGCTTCAAAGCCCTGATGGATGCCTACCAATCGGTTCGTCCACTCAGCCAAGAAGAGCAGGCAAGCTGGCCCCTCATGATTCGCGCAGCAGCTCTACGTTTTTGGATTTCTCGCCTGTGGGATTTTTACTTGCCACGTGATGCGCAGATGTTGACCCCACATGACCCTCGTCATTTTGAAAATATTCTCTTAAGCCGCAAAGCGATATGAAACTAAACTCCGTCCCTCCAAAAGAAGGCTATACCTGGATACGTCAAGGCATTTGGCTATTCAAGCAAAATCCTTTGGGCTTTTTGATGTTGGTATTCATGTACGTGTTTGTGGCGCAGCTAGCGGTACTCGTTCCCGTGATTGGTATTTTCGCCGTTTTATTGCTGACACCTACTTTATCGGTTGGCTTTATGACTGCCTGTCGCCAAGCAATTCAGAAAGAGCGTATTCGTCCATCGGTATATGTTGTTGCCCTGCAATCCTCACCATTAATTCGTAAGCGTATTCTGCAATTGGGCTTGGTATATGCAGCGCTCATTCTTGCTCTCAGCTTTATCTTAAGCATGTTGGTAGATTTTGAATTGCTCATCCCATTGATGACTAATGACAAACCCATTACCCCTGAAGCCGTGCGTCAAATTTATTTGATTCTTTTTTTCGGCGGACTGTTCTATGTGCCAGTTGCGATGTTGATGTGGTTTTCTCCCGTGCTCGTTGCCTGGGCTGATATGTCAGTTGCACAGGCACTCTTTTCTAGCGCTATTGCTTGCTGGGCAAATCGCGGGGCATTCTTTTTATATATCGCGATTTGGGGGGCGATCTTAATCGCAATCCCTCTAACGATTGGCTCTATCTTTGATGCGCTCGATTTAGGTCAAGCGGCATCATTCATCATTGCCCCAATTTCCATGGCGGGTTTGACAGTAATGCACTGTTCATTCTTTGCCACTTGGAAAGCGTGCTTTGCTGAAAAAGAATCAGCAAGCTTAATTGCATAGTAATTTATCTGACTGCTTGCTCAGTCTATTGCTGCAAGCTTAGCAATACTGAGCTGCAACCATTTCACACCATGTCGCTTGAAGTTCACTTGAGCTCGCGCATCAGCATCATTACCCTCTAAGCCTGTAACCTTTCCCTCTCCAAACTTGGTGTGGAAAACATTTTGCCCAATCGTAAATGGGTAATTACCTCTTGGTGGTGAAGCCATTCTGGTTACAGCAGTCGATGCAGAGCCTACACGCCCAATTTGTCTAGCGGGTCGCTCGCGTTCATTACCGCTGTCAAAAAAATCATTAGATCCAAATTCACGCTGACGCGTGTAGCCATCCTGCCAAGTCGAGCCTGCGCGACCGCCATTGCCACCGGTAGCACCACCCCAACGAGCATCTTTTACTTTTGGGGTAAGCCACTTCAATGAATCAGACGGCAACTCTTCCAAGAAGCGGGAGGGCATGTTGTAACGCACCTGGCCATGAAGCATCCGAGACTGCGTGTGAGAAAGGTAGAGACGCTCTTTTGCTCGAGTAATCGCGACATACATCAAGCGACGTTCTTCCTCTAAACCATTCTGCTCATTAATACTGTTCTCGTGCGGGAACAAACCTTCTTCTAAGCCAGTAATAAATACGGAGGTGAACTCCAAACCTTTGGCGGAGTGCACTGTCATCAACTGCACAGCATCTTGACCTGCTTGTGCCTGGTTATCACCAGCCTCAAGCGAAGCATGCGAGAGGAATGCTGCTAACGGGGAGACCTCTACTGTCCCGGGTGCGTTCTCACCCGGTAGCGTGGCAGCGGTGGCATCCTGACCATAACCCTCTTCCGCAATAAATGCGGTTGCGGCATTGATGAGTTCTTGTAAGTTTTCGACACGATCCTGGCCCTCACGCTCTGAGAGGTAATGCTGAATCAATCCGCTGTTCTGAATCACAAACTCCACTGTTTCAGGCAGAGTGTTGTGACGCGTAGCTTCACGCATGTGATCTACTAAACGTACAAAACCTCCCAAGGAAGCGCCGGCTTTACCATCCAAGGTTGAGGCTGCTAAATACAGAGAGCAGTTTTGTGCACGCGCTGCATCCTGCACTGCTTCAATGGATCTCGCCCCAATGCCGCGTGTTGGGAAATTGACGACACGAGAGAAAGAGGTGTCGTCATTCGGATTTTCTAAAAGGCGGAGGTAAGCCAAAGCGTGCTTAATTTCAGCGCGCTCAAAGAAGCGTAAACCACCATAGACACGATAAGGGATCGCTGCAGAAAATAAAGCGTGCTCGATGATGCGTGACTGGGCGTTACTGCGATAGAGCAAAGCAATTTCAGTACGCTTGATACCGCTATTTACTAGCGCTTTGATTTCGTCTACGAGCCAAGCGGCTTCTGCGTGATCACTCGGAGCATCATAAATACGGACTGGCTCGCCATGACCCGCATCGGTTCGCAGGTTTTTGCCTAGACGATCCGTATTGTTGGAAATTAGGTAGTTAGCAGTATCCAAGATGTGGCCATGTGAGCGGTAGTTTTGCTCAAGCTTGACCATCATTGGGTGATATTGCTTTTCATACAGACGCATGTTCTCTACATCGGCGCCGCGGAATGCGTAAATACTTTGATCATCATCGCCCACTGCGAAAACTGCACTGCTTCCCATGCCGCTGACATTGACGCGACTAGCATCATGACCGGAGAGTAATTTAAGCCACGCGTATTGCAAGGCATTGGTATCTTGGAACTCATCAATCAAGATATGGCGGAAGCGCTCTTGGTAGTGCGTACGAATCGCTTCGTTATGTTTGAGCAATTCATAGCTGCGTAAGAGGAGCTCAGCAAAATCAACTACGCCTTCACGCTGGCACTGCTCGTCATAAGCCTCATAGAGTTGAGCCATCTTTGCTTGGAAGTCATCCCCTACGGATAATTCTTTGGCGCGCTGACCACGCTCTTTGGCATGCGCAATGAAATACTGCAACTGCTTAGGGGGGTATTTTTCATCATCGACCTTTAAGCCCTTTAAAAGACGCTTAATGGCAGAAAGCTGATCCTGGGTATCCAGAATCTGAAAAGTAGATGGTAAACCCGCTTCCTTGTGATGCGCACGCAGTAAACGATTACAAAGACCGTGAAAAGTACCAATCCACATACCCCGAGTATTGATGGGCAACATCGCGCTTAAGCGCAACATCATCTCTTTAGCGGCCTTATTGGTGAAGGTCACTGCTAGAACACCAATGGGTGAAACCTGGCCCGTCTGGATCAACCAAGCTATACGGGTCGTGAGGACGCGGGTCTTTCCACTGCCGGCACCAGCCAAAATGAGGGCTGACTGGGCCTGGCCATTTGAATTGACAGGCGGGAGGGTCACTGCCTCGCGTTGTTCTGGATTAAGGTTTGCGAGCAAGTCTGAGTACATCGCCCCAATTATAATTTGCCTCTTATGCCAAATGCTTCGAATACCCCTAATTCACCAGCGGCCAGTTCCTTAGACGAACTAGCCAAATCCTACGAACCCGCCCCAATTGAAGCTTATTGGGGTCCGGAATGGGAACGCCGAGGCATTGCCGACGCCACCCTAGATGAGGGCAAGGGAGATTTCTCGATTCAATTGCCACCACCGAATGTGACGGGCACCCTCCACATGGGTCACGCCTTTAATCAAACCATCATGGATGGCTTGGTGCGTCATGCCCGCATGTCTGGCAAAAATACTTTGTGGGTTCCAGGCACAGATCATGCTGGTATTGCCACACAAATTGTTGTTGAGCGCCAGCTTGATGCACAAAAAGTTTCTCGTCACGATTTAGGTCGTGAGAAATTCTTAGAAAAAGTCTGGGAGTGGAAAGAAACTTCCGGCAATACCATTACCCGTCAGATTCGTCGCCTAGGCGCTTCGATTGATTGGGGCAAAGAATATTTCACGATGGACAGCAAGATGTCCAAGGCGGTTGTTGAAGTCTTTGTGCGCCTACATGAACAAGGTTTAATTTACCGCGGCAAACGTTTGGTGAACTGGGACCCTGTTTTAGGAACTGCAGTCTCCGATCTAGAAGTAGTGAGCGAAGAAGAAGATGGCTCCATGTGGCACATCCGCTATCCATTAGCTGATGGCTCTGGACATCTCACCGTTGCCACCACTCGCCCAGAGACTCTGTTAGGCGACGTGGCCGTCATGGTCAATCCAGAAGATGAGCGCTACAAACACCTCATCGGTAAGTCAGTGCAACTACCGCTGTGCAATCGTGAAATTCCGATCATCGCAGACGACTACGTGGATTTAGCTTTTGGTACTGGCGTGGTTAAAGTGACACCTGCGCACGACTTCAACGACTATGCCGTTGGACAACGTCATCAGTTACCACTCATTAATATCCTTACTCTGGATGCCAAGATCAATGAGAATGCGCCAGCGGTGTATCAAGGTCTTGAGCGATTCGCTGCACGCAAACAAATCGTTGCTGATTTAGATGCTGCCGGTTTATTGGAAAAAGTACAGCCACATAAATTAATGGTGCCACGTGGTGATCGCACTCAAACCATCATTGAACCCATGCTCACTGACCAATGGTTTGTTGCAGTCTCAAAGCCAAGTCCTGATAACAAATATCAACCTGGCGCATCCATTGCTGGCGCTGCATTAGATGCCGTCACTAAAGGTGATATCAAACTCGTTCCAGAAAATTGGATCAGCACCTATACGCAGTGGTTAGAGAATATTCAAGACTGGTGTATCTCGCGCCAACTCTGGTGGGGTCATCAAATCCCTGCCTGGTATGGCGATGATGGGCAGATCTTTGTGGCTCGCTCTGAAGAAGAAGCCAAGGCTAAAGCTGCTACTGCCGGATACAAAGGTCAACTCAACCGCGATCCTGACGTTCTGGATACCTGGTTTAGCTCTGCGCTAGTGCCTTTTAGCTCCTTAGGCTGGCCAGAAGAAACGCCTGCGCTCAATCACTTCTTACCATCTTCAGTATTGGTAACCGGCTTTGACATCATTTTCTTCTGGGTAGCCAGAATGGTCATGATGACTTGCCATTTCACCGGCAAGGTACCGTTTAATACGGTGTACGTTCATGGTCTAGTCCGTGATGCCGAAGGTCAGAAGATGAGTAAATCCAAAGGAAACACTTTGGATCCAATCGACCTCATTGATGGCATCAAGATTGAAGGCTTAGTTGCTAAGCGCACCACCGGCTTGATGAATCCTAAGCAAGCTGAAAGCATTGGCAAGAAAACCAAGAAAGAATTTCCCGAAGGTATTCCTGCATTTGGTACAGACGCTCTGCGTTTCACCTTTGCCTCACTCGCATCACTCGGTCGGAATATTAACTTTGACCAGAAACGCTGCGAAGGCTATCGCAACTTCTGCAACAAGCTCTGGAATGCCACTCGCTTTGTGCTCATGAATTGCCCTGGCAATGATCAAGAGAATGGCTTTGCTCCTTGTGACAGCCAATGTGGTCCAGAGGGACAGCTTGATTTCTCTCCAGCAGATCGCTGGATTGTTTCTATCTTGCAAAGAACTGAGGCTGATGTTGCTAAGGGCTTCCAGAACTATCGCTTTGACAATATCGCTACCAGTATTTATCAATTTGTATGGGATGAGTATTGCGATTGGTACTTGGAGTTGGCCAAGGTTCAACTACAAACGGGCACGCCTGCACAGCAACGCGCGACTCGTCGTACGCTACTACGCGTTTTAGAAACGATCTTGCGCATAGCTCATCCACTGATTCCATTCATCACTGAAACTCTTTGGCAAACCGTTGGACCTAAGGTTGGTAAAGAGTTGGCAAAGCAAGATAAACAAACCATTGCTCTGCAGCCTTACCCTGTTGCTCAGCTCGATAAGATTGATGAGCAAAGCGAAGCTTGGGTAGCTCAGATTAAATCGATTGTGGATGCTTGCCGTAATTTACGTGGAGAGATGCAAGTCTCCCCTGCACTAAAGGCACCCCTCTGGATTAGTGGATCGCAAGATTTCTTAAAACAGGCAAGCCCTTACTTAACTGCCTTAGCCAAGCTGTCTGAAGTCAAAATCTATGATGATGAGTCAGCCTTAGAAAAAGATGCTCCAGGTGCGCCGATGGCCTTGGTTGGGAATCTCAAGTTATTACTCAAAATTGAAGTCGACGTAGCAGCCGAGAGAATTCGCCTCAGCAAAGAAATTGAGCGCTTAGCCAATGAGATCACTAAAGCCCGCAGCAAGCTTGGCAATGAAAGCTTCGTGGCTCGCGCCCCAGAAGAGGTTGTAGCTCAAGAAAAGCAGCGTCTTGCTGGCTTTGAGCAAAACCATGAGAAGCTTGTTGCACAATTAGATCGACTGAAATAAAGCAGCAAAATAACTGATCGGAATTGCCATGCCATTAAGCACTAAAGCCGTTACTAAAGCAGTTTTCCCCGTTGCAGGTTTGGGCACACGCTTCTTGCCGGCCACCAAGGCTAGCCCAAAAGAAATGCTGAATGTAGTAGATAAGCCCCTCATTCAGTATGCGGTTGAGGAAGCAATTGCTGCTGGCATTACCGAAATGATTTTCGTGACAGGTCGCAGCAAGCGCGCGATCGAGGATCACTTTGATAAGGCCTATGAATTAGAAGCGGAGCTCGAAGCAAAAAATAAGCAGGCTCTGTTAGAGATTGTTCGTAGCGTGAAGCCAAGCCACGTAGATTGTGTTTATGTTCGCCAACCAGAAGCACTGGGTTTGGGTCACGCTGTCTTGTGCGCAGAAAAGCTCGTACGAGATGAGCCTTTTGCCATCATCCTTGCAGATGACTTACTCGATGGCCAACCCCCTGTACTCAAACAAATGCTCAAAGTCTTTGATGAGCAAAATGGTTCAGTCTTAGCCGTGGAAAAGATTGATCCATCTAAAAGTAGCTCCTATGGAATTATCTCTGGCGCAGAGGTACCTAAAGGGATCTATCGTTTAAATGGGATTGTGGAGAAACCACAGCCCAAAGATGCGCCATCTAACTTAGCGGTAGTAGGTCGCTATGTTCTATCTTCAGATATCTTCAATCACATTCGCAATCTTAAGCCGGGCGCTGGCGGCGAAATCCAACTCACCGATGCCATTGCCTCCCTACTTAAGGAGGAGCCTGTATTCGCTTATGAATACGATGGCGTGCGCTATGACTGCGGTAGCAAGCTGGGTTACCTCAAGGCTTCCGTGGAGTTTGCTTTACGCCACCCAGAGGTGGGCACTGAGTTTGCAGCGTATCTTAAGAGTCGCTCTTTAACTTAAATCCAACCCCATCTCCACTGAGATCAAATCCAGTGAAATAAAAGCAAAAAAGGCAGAAATCACTTTCTGCCTTTTTCTTTGCTATCAAGAGTTTATAGATCGGTTCATCTTCTCTTGAGAAAGAAAACCAATACATTACCCTCGGTAGTGCTTGAGAGAAGTTCATTGCCAGTCTGCTTTGCGAATGCAGGAAAGTCATGAGCCGCACCAGAATCCGTCGCCTTCACTTTGAGCACTTCGCCAGATTGCATCGTAGCTAAAGCTTTCTTGGTGCGCAAAATAGGAAGTGGGCAGTTCATGCCAATCGCATCTACCTCGAGATTAAATTCGATGGCATCACTCACTTGGAAGCCACCCAATCTTTGACGCCAGCCAATGCCGCGCCCAATTTACTTGGATCGGTACCACCAGCCATTGCCATCTCTGGTTTGCCGCCGCCTTTACCGCCAACTTGCTGAGCAACAAAGTTCACCAAGTCACCCGCTTTAACTTTGGCAATCGAGTCTGCAGTCACGCCAGCAATCAAGCTGACCTTGTCGCCCTGGACGGAAGCCAAAACAATCGCTGCTGTTTTCAGCTTGGCTTTTAAGGCATCCATAGTCTCGCGTAATACTTGCGCATCCGCACCATCTAAGCGGGCTGCCAAGACCTTGATGCCGTTGACATCAATCGCCTGGGTTGCTAGCTCGTCGCCTTGGCTGGCAGCGAGTTTGGAATTCACCTTATCCAACTCACGCTCGGCTTGACGCAGGCTCTCTTGCAGTTGTGCAACACGATTCACTAAATCACCAGGATGGGTTTTCAGAACCGCAGCTGCTTCACTAATCTTGTCTTCCAAGTCCTGTAAGAAGTTCAATGCATTTCTGCCGGTGACTGCTTCAACACGACGGATGCCGGCAGCAACACCACTCTCAGAAACAATCTTGAGGCTACCAATGTCGCCCGTGCGACCCACGTGGGTACCACCGCATAGCTCTTTAGAGCTACCGATTTCTAGCACACGAACTTCGTCACCATACTTCTCACCAAAGAGCATCATCGCGCCAGTCTTTTGCGCATCATCCAAAGACATCACTTTTCCGGAAGTCGCAGTATTAGCCAAGATCTCCGCATTCACGATATCCTCTACCCGACGAATTTCTGATGCAGTAATTGGTGCATTGTGGGTAAAGTCAAAACGGGTTTTGCTGGCATCAACCAAAGAACCTTTTTGCTGCACATGGTCACCTAAGACTTCACGCAATGCTTTATGCAAAATATGGGTAGCACTGTGATTACGCATCGTTTCAGTTCTTTGCTGGGCATCTACCAAAGCATTGATTGCATCGCCCACTTTGAGCTCGCCCTCTTGCACTTCACCTTGATGACCAAAAACATCAGCCTGAATCTTGAAGGTATCTTCAACTGCAAAACGCACCGCTTCATTACGTAACTCACCCTGATCGCCAACCTGTCCACCAGACTCAGCATAGAAAGGGGTGTTATCCAGCACAACGACTGCAGTATCACCAGCCTTCACTGATTGCACAGCAGAGCCGTCAACGTAGAGTGCCGTTACTTTCGCGCCTTCATGTTTTAAGGTGTCGTAACCATGAAACTGAGTTGGCTTGCCGGAGTACTCCAAACCTTGGGCCACTTTGAACTTGCCGGCTGCTCTCGCTTGATCGCGTTGCTTTTGCATCGCCAAATCAAAACCTTCAGCATCCACCGTGACATCGCGCTCACGGCATACGTCTGCAGTCAGATCCAATGGGAAACCAAAGGTGTCGTGCAAACGGAAAGCGGTTTCACCATCAACGGTCTTAGCACCACCAGCAAGTGCGCCTTCCAAGATTTCCATACCGTTAGCGATGGTCTGGAAGAAGCGCTCTTCCTCCTGCTTAATTACCTCACTGACTTTATCTTTTGCTGCTTGCAACTCTGGATAAGCCAGGCCCATTTCTTTTACAAGCGCAGGAACCAATTGATAAAAGAATGGTTTACGTGCACCTAACTTATAGCCATGACGAATCGCACGGCGTGTGATGCGACGCAGAACATAGCCGCGACCGGCGTTACCTGGAATCACACCATCGACCACGATGAAACTACAGGCGCGAATATGATCAGCAATCACTTTGAGTGATGGGCTAGTTGCATCACAATTCTCACCACCGGCCGCATCAACAGCTTCTTTAGCTGCTTTGAGCAAATTAACAAAGAGATCAATCTCATAGTTGGAATGCACGTGCTGCAACACGGCTGCAATGCGCTCAAGACCCATACCGGTATCGACGCTAGGCTTAGGCAATGGATGCATATTGCCCGCTTCGTCGCGATTGAACTGCATAAATACGTTATTCCAGATCTCAATGTAGCGATCGCCATCTTCGTTAGGACTTCCTGGAGGACCACCGGCAATATGAGGGCCATGGTCATAGAAGATTTCAGTGCAAGGACCGCAGGGCCCTGTGTCACCCATCATCCAGAAGTTGTCTGAAGCGTAGCGGGCGCCCTTGTTGTCGCCGATGCGAATAATCCGCTCAGCTGGCACGCCAATTTGCTTATTCCAAATCTCGTAAGCCTCGTCGTCTTCCGCATAGACAGTAACGAGCAGCTTTTCTTCTGGCAATTTAAAGACTTCAGTCAATAAACCCCAAGCAAACTGGATGGCATCTTTCTTAAAGTAATCCCCAAAAGAGAAGTTACCCAGCATTTCAAAAAAGGTGTGATGACGGGCTGTGTAGCCCACGTTATCCAAATCATTATGTTTACCACCGGCACGGATACATTTTTGGGCAGTGGTTGCGCGGTTATAGGGACGCTTATCAAAACCCAAAAAGACGTCCTTGAACTGATTCATTCCCGCATTGGTAAATAACAGGGTTGGATCATCTCCAGGCACCACGGGGCTGGAAGGGACAATTTGGTGGCCTTTTTGGGCGAAGTAGTCCAGGTACGCCTGGCGAATTTGGGAGACTTTCATGCGAATAATTATCGCATTGGCACTAGTCGGGGGCAAACCCTAGTCAAACCCGCTCAATCCTGCCTTACAATCCCCTAACATTAATAAATAGATCGGCATTTAAGTCGATACATAAGGAGCTCAACTTGAAAATTCGCAATCAAAAAGACTTTGGTGCAGGGCTGATGTATATGGTCATCGGCCTATTCTTCACCATCATGGCGCTGCAATACCCTATGGGTAATGCGGCCAAAATGGGGCCTGGGTACTTCCCGTTTTGGTTGGGCCTACTTATGACTGCCTTAGGCCTATTAATTCTGGTGAAATCCCTTGGTGCCAAGGCTGCCATTGAAAAAATTCCACCATTCCACTGGAAAATCATCGCCCTCATTACTGGTTCAGTCGTGCTCTATGGGCTTTTATTACCAACCATGGGCTTCATCGTTGCTGTATTCGTATTGGTTTTCGTATCCGCCAGCGCCAGCCATGAGTTTCATTGGAAAGGCACCTTAATCAACGCCAGTTTCTTGGTTGCGTTTACCTATTCAGTCTTCGTTTTGGGCTTAAGTCTTCAGTTCCCATTACTACCAGCTTTTTTAAATAACTAACCGGGAAACTAAAAATGGACTTATTTGCTAATTTAGCCCTTGGTTTCGATACGGCTTTTACCCTCCAAAACCTGCTGTACTGCTTTATTGGTTGCATATTGGGCACACTAATTGGCGTTTTGCCAGGTCTAGGCCCCATCGCTACGATTGCGATGCTATTGCCAGCGACCTATGCACTGCCTCCAGTTGCTGCCTTGATTATGTTGTCAGGCATTTACTACGGATCACAATACGGTGGCTCCACAACAGCGATTTTGCTCAATATCCCGGGGGAAACGTCCTCGGTGGTGACGGCAATCGATGGCTACCAAATGGCCAGAAATGGCCGAGCGGGTGTAGCCCTCTTTACTGCCGGTATGGGTTCATTCTTTGCTGGTTGCGTAGCCACACTCGTTTTAGCTGCATTTGCTGCACCACTCTCTGAGCTGGCATTTAAGTTTGGACCAGCTGAATACTTCTCCCTAATGGTTTTAGGGTTAATCGGTGCGGTTGTGCTGGCTTCCGGATCCTTAGTTAAAGCAATTGGCATGATTGTTCTAGGCCTGCTCATGGGCTTAATTGGCACCGATGTTAACTCTGGCGTTTCACGTTATGCGTTTGATATTCCTCAGCTAAGCGATGGTATTGGCTTTGTTTCAGTTGCGATGGGTGTCTTCGGTTTTGCTGAAATCATGAGTAACCTTGAGAAAAAGGATGGTGATGAGGGCTTCTTGAACAAGATGACCACCATGATCCCAACCAAGCAAGATCTTAAACGCATGGTTCCCTCAATCTTACGCGGCACAACCATTGGATCCATCCTCGGAATTCTACCGGGCGGTGGCGCAGCTTTAGCCGCCTTTGGCGCGTACTCAGTTGAAAAGAAATCTTCCAAGTACAGCCATGAATTCGGTAAGGGCGCCATCGAGGGTGTCGCCGGTCCTGAAGCGGCTAACAATGCGGCAGCTCAAACCTCTTTCATTCCATTGCTCACTTTGGGTATTCCGCCAAATGCTGTGATGGCCTTGATGGTTGGTGCAATGACCATTCATAACATTCAGCCAGGTCCACAAGTAATGACCAGCAACCCAGCCTTGTTCTGGGGTCTGATCGCTTCCATGTGGATTGGTAACGTAATGTTGATTCTCTTGAACTTGCCACTAATCGGTATTTGGGTAAAGCTCCTGAAGATTCCCTACCGCTTCATGTACCCAGCCATTCTGGTGTTCTGCTGCATCGGCGTGTATACCGTAAACAATACGGTGTTTGATGTTTACGTCACCGCAGCATTTGGCTTAATTGGCTACCTTTTCTTCAAGCTGGGTTGCGAACCCCCTCCCCTGCTCTTGGGTTTTGTGCTCGGACCAATGATGGAGGAGAACTTCCGTCGCGCCCTGTTGCTTTCACGTGGTGACTTCTCAACATTCTTTACGCGTCCACTATCCCTCTGCTTGCTGATTGCAGCAGCCCTCTTGGTGGTGATCGTGGCCTTACCAGCGGTTAAGAAAACCCGTGAAGAGGCCTTCGTAGAGGAATAATTCTCGAATGCTTCCCAGAAACGAGCCCGCAGCAGTTTGCGGGCTTTTTTCTTTCTGGGCGGGGGTTTTCTCTACAATGAGCGCATGTCCCAAGATAGCAAACCCTCGAAATTACCCGGCACAGTTGCTGAGCCCTCTAACTTTTTGCGCCAGATCATCGATCATGATCTAGCGACTGGTGCCTACCAGAACCGCAGCAATCGAGATGGCCAAGCTATCCCCTCCATCATTACGCGCTTTCCACCAGAGCCCAATGGCTACCTCCATATTGGTCACGCTAAAAGTATTTGCCTCAACTTTGGCTTAGCTGCTGATTACAACAATCACGCAGGTGGTGCACGTTGCAATATGCGCCTAGACGACACCAACCCAGTCAAAGAAGATGTTGAGTACGCAGACAGTATTTTGGATGCAGTCAAATGGCTTGGTTTTGATTGGGGAACACATCTTTATCACGCAAGTGATTACTTTGATCAACTTTATGAGTTTGCAGAAATTCTGATCCAGAATGGTAAAGCGTATGTCGACAGTCAAAGCGCAGATGAGATTCACACCAATCGCGGTAACTTTGGTCAAGCTGGAAAAAATAGCCCTTACCGCGATCGCACTGCTGATGAAAATCTTGCCTTATTCCGTGAGATGCGTGATGGTAAATTCAAAGACGGTGAACATGTTCTTCGCTTGAAGATTGATATGGCGCATCCGAATATTGTGATGCGTGATCCCGTGGTCTATCGCATTCGCCATACCGATCACCACCGTACTGGTAATAAATGGTGTATCTATCCTTTATATGATTTCACGCACTGCATTTCAGATGCATTAGAAAATGTTTCACACTCTATCTGTACTTTAGAGTTTGAAAATAATCGCCCACTCTACGATTGGATTGTGGGTTCACTAGCCGAACTGGGAATCTTCAAAAATCCTGTTCCACATCAATATGAATTCGCCCGCCTCAACCTCACTTACACCATCACCAGCAAGCGCAAGTTACTGCAATTGGTAGAAGAAAAACGGGTTGATGGATGGGATGATCCTCGCATGCCAACTATCGTGGGTATTCGTCGCAGAGGTTACACACCTGAAAGTATTCGCCTGTTCTGTGAACGCATTGGTGTTTCTAAGGCGGATAGCTGGATCGATATGAGCACTTTGGATCAAGCCTTGCGCGATGATCTTGAGGCGAAGGCTCCACGTGCTACAGCGGTACTTAAGCCACTCAAACTAGTGATTGAAAACTTCGATTCATCTGCGAGTGAGCCTTGCT
This sequence comes from Polynucleobacter sp. AP-Ainpum-60-G11, assembly GCF_018688375.1. Classification (NCBI taxonomy): domain Bacteria; kingdom Pseudomonadati; phylum Pseudomonadota; class Betaproteobacteria; order Burkholderiales; family Burkholderiaceae; genus Polynucleobacter; species Polynucleobacter sp. AP-Ainpum-60-G11. Next base: position 1,568,520 of record NZ_CP061318.1, read on the forward strand.
CAGCGCCGCGCCACCCCCAGCATCCTGAGTGGGGTAATCGTGAGTTTCATTTCACAAAAGAATTGTGGATTGAAGAAGATGATTTTATGAAAGAACCTATCAAGGGCTTCTTCAGACTTTATCCACCGATTGGTGATCAGCCTGGTGGTCGTGTGCGCTTGCGTCATGGCTTTGTGATTGAATGCACTGGCTTTGAAGTAGATGCCAATGGCAATGTGATTCAAGTTAATGCAACACACTTCCCGGACAGTAAGAGTGGCACCCCTGGCTCAAATAATTACAAGGTGAAGGGCAATATTCATTGGGTCAGCGCAGCAGAAGCGGTGCCAGCAGAAGTACGTCTTTATGACCATCTGTTTAACGACCCGCATCCAGATAGTGGCGATAAAAATTTCCTGGATGCGATCAATCCAAACTCCAAGCAAACGATTACTGCGTATTTAGAGCCTTGCATGAAAGACGCTAAAGCGGAAGATCGTTTCCAGTTCGAACGACATGGTTACTTTGTAGCAGATCAAAGCGATTGCAAACCAGGTCAGCCCGTATTTAATCGTACGGTCGGACTTAAGGATTCTTGGAAATAGTTTTCAGAAACTCTGCGACGCTGGGATAGCGTAGCGGAGTTTTCAATTCTGCTAGTCGCGTATTCGTTACGCGCCGTGACTCTCGCATAAAAGACCACAGCATTGGGGATACGATTTTCTCCAACTGCTCAGCGGGCAATCTTGGTGGTCGCTCTAAACCAAACGCATCAGCTACTTCATCAAAGTAATCACCCATCTTGGTTTCGCCGCCGTCACAAGCATTAATGACGCGCTGTGGTTTACCGTGATAGACAGCAGCACAAACCAATCTCGCCAAGTCATCACTCTGAATGTGGTTCGAGTAGGCATCCTCAGTTGCAACTAAAGCAGGTGTTCCCGCCTGAATACGCTCCACTGGCAAGCGGTCAGTGGCATAGATGCCTGGTACGCGCAGAATGGTGAGTGCGACTCCATGAGCCGGGGCCCAAAGACGGAGGCAATGTTCTGCATCGACTCTGCGCTTGGCGCGCTCACTTTGGGGATTCACCCGAGTCACCTCACTCACCCGACCACCCGCATGATCACCATAAACACCAGTCGTGCTCACATAAATCAAGCGCCCAACAGTATCGGAGCCTTGGGATAAAATTCGGAGGAGGTTGCGAGTTCGGCAATCGCGATGACCTGTATTTTGGGGTGGTGCCAAGTGGATCACGGTTTGCGCTAGTCCACTTAAACGCCACAAGCTATCGGGCTTATCCAGATCCCCCAAAATCGGAATCGCGCCCACTGCTCTCAACTCCTTAAAACGGATTTTTTGGGAAGTTAGGGCATATACGCGATGACTTCGAGCAAGCTGCTTGGCAACACGCAGGCCAATATCGCCGCAGCCGACGATCAGGATTCGAGATTTACCAAAAGGTTGCATAGGTCACATCGTAACGATTTATTGAAAGGAATGAGAGTGTCTTACCAAGTCACGCTCAAGACGAGCGGCAAACAATTTACCGTCCAAAAGGATGAGACCCTGCTTGAAGCAGCATTGCAACAGGGCATCACCTTGCCCTACGGCTGTAAAAATGGCGCTTGTGGGTCCTGTAAAGGCAAGGTTTTAGAAGGTCAGGTAGAGCATGGTCAACATAGTGCTGCAGCCTTAAGTCCGACTGATGAAGCTTCTGGAGGCACCTTGTTTTGCTGCGCCCACCCCAAATCAGATCTCATCATCGAGGCTCGCGAAGTTCAAGGCGCTGGCGATATTGCGATCCGCAAAGTCCCTTGTCGTGTGAATGCCATTACAAAGCCGAGTGCAGATGTAGCGATTCTGAAGTTGCAATTACCGGCTGCTGAGCGCTTTCAATTTCTGGCCGGGCAGTATTTGGAGTTCCTACTGAAGGATGGGCAACGTCGCGCCTATTCGATTGCCAATCCACCAGACCAAGAAGGCCCGCTTGAGCTGCATATTCGCCACTTGCCAGGCGGCCTCTTTACTGACTTTGTGTTTGGCGCAAAAGATCCTGCGTTAAAAGAAAAAGATATCCTACGCTTTGAAGGGCCATTAGGCAGCTTCTTCTTAAGGGAAGATTCCAAGAAACCCATCATCTTTGTAGCCGCAGGCACCGGCTTTGCTCCGATTAAATCCATCGTCGAGCAAATGCAGCTTAAAAAAATCCAGCGTCCGATTCATCTGTATTGGGGCGGAAGGCGCCCGAGCGACCTTTACCTTGATGCGCTCTGCCGGTCATGGGTAAAAGATATTCCGAGCTTTAAATACATCCCAGTTATTTCGGACGCCCTTCCCGAAGATCAATGGGCTGGGCGTACGGGCTTTGTGCATCAAGCGGTGATTGCCGACCACCCCGACCTTGGGCCATACCAGGTCTACGCCTGCGGTGCCCCCGTCATGGTGAATTCAGCCCGGCAGGACTTTTCATCTCACTGTCATTTACCTGAGGAAGAATTCTTTGCAGACTCCTTTACCAGTGCCGCTGATCTCGCCGCAAACTAAGCTCGTAACTAAGCGTGATAATAGAAACTTCATTTGATTTCACTTTGTACATGATATGAATAAGCCAGCCCAATCCGTAGATGCCCACTCAGTGATGTTTATTACCTCACGACCAGAGCTCGTCATGGTTGAGGGCAAAGGCTCATGGCTCACTGATAACAATGGCAAGCGTTACCTGGACTTCTTGCAAGGCTGGGCAGTGAACTGCCTTGGTCATAGCAATCCAGGGATGATTGAGGCGCTCAATGCGCAATCTAAGAAACTGATTAATCCGAGTCCGGCGTTTTATAACGAGCCAATGATTCGCCTATCTAATCTGTTGACTGATAACAGTTGCTTCAACAAAGTGTTTTTTGCCAATAGCGGCGCTGAAGCCAATGAAGGCGCCATCAAGCTGGCTCGTAAATGGGGTCAACTCAACAAGTCAGGCGCCTTTGAAATCATCACCTTTGATCACAGCTTTCATGGTCGCACCTTAGCGACGATGAGCGCGTCTGGTAAGCCGGGCTGGGATACGATGTTTGCCCCACAAGTTCCCGGTTTTCCAAAAGCCGATTTGAATGATTTAGATTCTGTCAAAAAACTAGTGACTGATAAAACAGTTGCAGTCATGCTCGAGCCAGTACAAGGCGAAGGTGGTGTGATCCCAACTACTAAAGAATTTATGCAAAGCCTGCGTAAATTCACTAAAGAAAATAACATTCTGCTGATCGTAGATGAAGTGCAGGCTGGTTGTGGACGCACCGGCAAACTCTTTGCTTATCAGCACTATGGTATCGAGCCAGACATCATGACTCTAGGCAAAGGCATTGGTGGTGGCGTGCCCTTATCTGCACTGATGGCTACTGATGCTGTTGCTTGTTTTGTGCCCGGCGACCAAGGCGGCACTTATAACGGCAATCCACTCATGACTGCAGTTGGCATCAGTGTGATCGAGCAACTATTAGCGCCAGGTTTCCTGGAATCTGTTCGCAGCAAAGGCGAGTTACTGAGCAAAGAGCTGCTATCAATCTCCGCAGAATTTAATTTAAACGGTGAACGTGGTGAGGGCTTGTTACGCGCTCTTATGTTGAGTAGTGATATTGGCAGCAAGCTAGTTGAACTTGCACGTGATCGGGGTCCCGAGGGGTTGTTGATTAACTCTCCTAGACCTAACCTCTTGCGCTTTATGCCAGCACTCAATGTGTCCGACGATGAAATCCGTCAGATGTGCAATATCTTGAGAGAATTGCTCAAGCAAGTTGCTTAATAAATATTGAAATTCAATTTAATAAAGGAGCTGTACGGCTCCTTTATTTTTTATCGCTAAGCAACTAAATTCTTTGGTAGCGAGAAGGTGATATCTTCAACCACGCCCTCTAAGTTACGAATACTGCGCGGGCCAAACTCTTGAATCTTCTCCACAATCGAGAGGGCTAAGCTTTCAGGAGCCGAAGCCCCTGCAGTAAGACCCACTCGCTTTTTGCCCACAAACCATTCAGCTTGAAGCTGCTCCGGCGCATCAACCATGTAAGCCGGTACGCCCAGTTTTTCAGCTAATTCGCGCAAGCGATTCGAGTTCGAGCTTGCCTTGCTTCCCACCACAATAACTACCTCAACTTGAGGTGCCATAAATTTCACAGCATCTTGTCGATTTTGAGTGGCGTAGCAAATATCTTGCTTACGCGGCTGCACAATATTCGGAAATTTTTGAGTCAAGGCGTCGACGATTTCTTTTGTCTCATCTACGGAGAGAGTGGTTTGCGTTACAAAAGCAATTTTTTCATTCTCAGCAAAAGGCAGATTGGCGACATCGGCCACTTTTTCAATCAGATGAACACCATTTTCAACCTGCCCCATCGTGCCCTCAACTTCAGGATGCCCAGCGTGACCAATCATCAAAACAGTAAAGCCATCTTTGCACATCTTAACGACCTCAAGATGCACCTTCGTAACCAATGGGCAGGTTGCGTCATATACCTGCAATCCGCGCGCCTCAGCATCTTGGCGAACCTCTTGAGAAACACCATGGGCACTAAAGACCACAATGCCACCTTTGGGAACCTCATGCAATTCATCTACAAACACGGCGCCTTTTTCACGGAGGCCATTAACAACATAGGCGTTGTGAACAATTTCATGACGCACATAAATTGGTGCGCCAAAGCGTGTCAAAGCCTCATTCACAATATTGATTGCACGGTCTACGCCTGCGCAAAATCCGCGAGGCTGTGCCATCAGAATTTCTGCAGCGTCTGGGGCAGCAGCTTGCGAAGTAATTTGATTACTCATCAATTAAAGAATGGCAACGATTTCAGCTTCGAAGGTAACGGGCCTTCCAGCAAGTGGGTGATTGAAATCAAACCAAGCACCCTCTTCATTAATCGATTGCAATACACCGGCGTATTGCGCTCCACCTGGCGCATTAAATTCAATCACATCGCCAGGATTAAATTCCACATCGTCATCGCGGCCCTCTTTGAGTGCACCCAAAGAAACCCACTGAATTAATTCTTCTTTACGCTCACCAAAGCTTTCTTCCGGCGGCAGTAAGGCGCTTTTCTTTTCACCCACAGCCAATCCAATTAATACCTTTTCAAAACAAGGCGCAAATTGTCCAGAACCCATCAGCACCGTCGCAGGACGATCGATAAAAGTATTGATGTAGTCATCCCCACTAGGCAAAGTCAGCCGATAGTTGAGGGTGAGGAAGGAGTTGGGCAAAACCGTAAGCTTAGTCATAAGGTAATTGTATCTAGGCCAGACCCCAGCGTGCATTCACCCATTACAGATTGGCCAAAAATGGAACAGCCCCGCGAGAAACTGCGTACCCTGGGAGCCGCAGCTCTCAGTGATGCTGAGTTACTGGCGATCTTCCTACGGGTTGGCGTCAAAGGCAAAACCGCGGTTGCTTTAGCGGAGGACCTACTCCACCACTTTGGCAATTTGCCACGCTTGCTCTCCTGCACCCCAGCAGAATTAACCCAGATTCATGGCATGGGTATTTCCAAATGGCCACAAATTCAGGCGGCTTATGAGCTTGTAAAGCGAAGTCTTGAGGAAACCCTCTCTCAAGAGTCTGTTTTTTCATCTCCTGCCTACGTAAGAGAGTTCCTGCAGGCTCGATTTGGGCGCCTGCCGCACGAAGTCTTTCTATGCCTGTACCTCGACTCCCGACTGCATCTGATTGAGTGCCAGGAGCTCTTTAGAGGCTCCCTGACCCACACAGCTGTGTACCCACGAGAAATCCTCAAGGAGGCCCTTTCTAGGAATGCCAGCGCCCTGATCGTGGCGCATAACCACCCCAGCGGCAATCCACTCCCTAGCATTGCCGATCAAGAACTCACCAAGATGCTCGCCAAAGCCTTGCAGTTAGTGGATATTCCACTGCTTGACCACTGTATTGTTAGTGAGAGCGGATTTTTCTCATTTTCAGATGCGGGTCTTATGAAAAATACTCTAAATTAGAAGTAAACACTAACTTATTAGGCATTTTTGCCCAATATCAGCAAGCAGGCAGTCCAATCGATAAAACTAAAGCCAATTAGGGGTAGATCAAAGTGCCCGGAGACTGATACAATCTTCTTTTTTCGCAATTAATGGAGTTATGTCATGGCAAAAGTTTGCCAAGTCACTGGGAAGAAGCCGATGGTTGGCAACAATGTATCCCATGCAAACAATAAAACGAAGCGTCGCTTTTTGCCGAATTTGCAAAACCGTCGTTTCTGGGTTGAATCTGAAAACCGCTGGATTAGCTTGCGCTTAACCAATGCTGGTTTGCGCGTTATCGACAAAAACGGCATCGATGCTGTTTTGTCTGATCTCCGTGCACGTGGCGAAATTTAAGGAGCGCACAAATGGCTAAAGGCGGCAGAGAAAAAATTAAATTAGAGTCATCAGCTGGTACTGGTCACTTCTATACAACTTCAAAAAACAAGCGTACAAAGCCTGAGAAAATGGAGATCATGAAGTTTGATCCAACCATTCGCAAGCACGTTGCTTACAAAGAAACAAAGCTCAAGTAATTTATCGATTCGATATTTATTTGCAGCAAATAAAAAACCCGCTGATGTAGCGGGTTTTTTATTATCTTGATTTTTACCAAGATCAAAATCAACTCATTTCTTAAGCGTAACGACGCAATCTCAAAGAGAAGTCACGTAGACTTGATAAACCACTCTCTTCGGCACGCTGACACCAAGAATGCAACTGAGAAACCAGTTGATCACCTGTAGCATTGGATCGATTCCAAATCGCTTGTAAATCACGGCGCATCTCAATCATCTTACGAAGCTGCGCATTCGTTGCCATCAACTCCTCTAGCTTGATTTTTTCTTCTGCACTTAAACGACTCTCATCTTTACCCAGCCAGGTACGCGCATCTTGCAAATGAGCAGCCAACACATGCATATGCTGAACCTCATTACTGAAAAAGGCGCTCAGGGTCTTACTGTAGCGAGCCATGATTTCATAACGGTTGGCAATGATGGCTTCGAGTGTGCCCTGATCGGCAGGACGTAAGTCACTCAGTATCGGCTTGGGAGAGGTCTTCTTCACTTTAGCTAAGCCAACCGCACTCATCATCTGAATGTACATCCACCCAATGTCAAATTCGTACCACTTACTCGAGAGCTTGGCGCTCGTAGCAAAGGTGTGATGGTTGTTATGCAACTCTTCGCCACCAATCAAAATCCCCCAAGGGAAAATATTTCTAGAGGCATCTTCGCAGTCGTAGTTGCGATAGCCCCAGTAGTGGCCAATGCCATTAATAATTCCAGCGGCAGTAATTGGAATCCACAGCATTTGTACTGCCCACACTGTTAGACCAATTGCGCCAAATAAGAACACATCGACAATCAACATCAAAGCAACGCCTTGCCAAGAAAACTTGGAATAGATGTTGTGCTCTAGCCAATCATCTGGGGTGCCATGACCAAACTTATCCAAAGTCTCTTGATTACGTGATTCTTCTTTATACAACTCAGCGCCACGAGAGAGGACGGTATTAATACCAAGAACTTGCGGGCTATGTGGATCATCCACGGTCTCGCACTTCGCATGATGTTTACGATGAATCGCTGCCCACTCTTTGGTGACCATGCCAGTGGTTAGCCAGAGCCAAAAACGGAAGAAATGAGACATGATTGGATGAAGATCCAAAGCACGATGTGCTTGGCAACGGTGCAAGAAGATGGTGACGGCTGCAATCGTAATATGCGTCGCCACTAAGGTGAAGACAGCGATTTGCCACCAAGCCCAATTGAGGTAACCGGAAGAAAGCCAGTTAAGAAATAAGTCAAAACCTGAGGCTGAAACTGTGTTCAAAAGGGGTATCCCTGAAAAGATCTAAAACCCTATTTTAGTTCTTTAACCGCTTTCTTGCTTTTGACTTTTACCGACTTTTCGTCATCTTTATCGACAGTTACTGCAGAAACAGCCGCTTTTTTCTGAAAAACAGCCCCAAAGAAGCCATCTGTACCATGAATATGGGGCCACAACTGCCACCAAGGGTTATCAGGGCTGCAGCCTAAGGGAATTTTATCCTTTGGAAACAATGATTTAAGAACTTCAGCAGCAGGAATAGCCTCAAAATTAGGGTGCTTTGCCAAGAAATCTTCTGCAATTTGCTGGTTTTCTTGTGGCAATAGGCTGCAGGTGGCATAAACCAAGCGACCACCTGGTTTGAGCAAGCGGCTGGCGGAGGCCAAGATATTCATCTGCTTTTGATTGAGCTCCAATACACCCTCTGGGGTCTGACGCCACTTGAGATCGGGGTTGCGTCGCAAAGTGCCCATGCCGCTACAAGGAGCATCCACTAACACACGGTCAATCTTGCCGGCTAAGCGTTTGATCTTGGAGTCGTTCTCACTATCAATCCACACAGGATGAACGTTAGAAAGGCCGCTACGGGCTTGTCGTGGCTTCAAATTGGCCAGGCGACGCTCAGATGTATCTAGGGCGTATAAACGGCCTGTGGAGCGCATGATTGCCCCAATCGCCAAAGTCTTGCCGCCAGCACCTGCACAAAAGTCCACCACCATCTCACCGCGTTTAGGGGCAAGCAAATAAGCCAACAGCTGACTGCCTTCATCCTGAACCTCAAACATCCCTGCTTTAAAGCCAACCGTATTTTGCAAAGCAGGCTTACCCATGATGCGCACACCATCAGGAGCATACGGAGTTGGAATTGCTTGATAGCGACCACCAAGGGCATTCATCTCTGCAAGCAATTGCTCGCGAGTTGTCTTCATGGTGTTCGCACGCAAATCCAAAAGTGCTGGATGCATGAGTGATTTAGCTAACTCTTCACGAGATTCTTCACCAGGATATTTTCCAAAAGCATCCCACAACCATTCCGGTAAATTATTGCGAACCAAGGGATTGAGCGCGGATGGATCGACTGTTGCAAAACGTTGCAACCACTCGTACTCGCCTGTCTTTAATACGTGGGCTAAATCAGCAATCGCACTCTCAGCACGGTTAGCAGAGCCTAAACCACCTTCAGACAAAGCAGACAGCAAACCCAATAGGGCTAAGCGTCTAGCCTGTGAACCCTCGCCACTAGAAGCGAACTGTGAGAACTCATTTTTACGACGCAAGATAGCAAAAGCACTCTCAGCAATTAAGGCGCGATCACGATTACCTAGTTGCGGTTCAGAGCGGAAATACCGGCTCACAACACGATCTGCCGGTTGCTCAAAATTCAACAACTCTGGAAGCAAGCGCTCCAAATGAATTGCATGCTGAGGCAACGCCTTGGCATTAGAAAAGTTTTTTTGACCTTCTGGCGCAATGATGTTTCCGCTCGCATTACGGCGCTCTGGGCGACGCAATGGATCTTTGGATTTAGCGGCGTAACTTTTTTGTGGGCCTAGGCGTGATCCAGACCTAGATCCAGACTTTGAACCAGCACTGGCTCCTCGGGATGAACGTTCTTTACTCATAATTTTATTAATTGCGACTCCGGTGGTTGAACCTGAACTTGATTACCTTCTATTCGCAATCGTCCATCTAGGAACCATTTTACGGCCCGCGGATAAATCTGATGCTCAGCAGCCAAAACTCGCGCTGCCAAACTATCCGCATCATCGCCCGGAAGCACAGGAACTGAGGCCTGGCAAATGATGGGGCCTTCGTCTACACCCTCAGTCACAAAGTGCACGCTGGCACCGTGTTCGGCCACGCCAGCCTCCAAAGCCCGCTCGTGGGTATGCAAACCAGGGAAGGCTGGCAGCAAGGCAGGGTGAATATTGATGAGTCGACCCTCAAAATGGCGAATAAAGCTCGGGGTCAGAATTCTCATGAAACCGGCTAAAACCACCAAATCAGCACCTAATTCATCGATTTTATGAATGAGGGCAGCATCAAAGGACTCTCGGGTGGCGTGCTCCTTGTGCTCAATGGCAAAAGCAGGAATCCCCTGGGAGCGAGCAAAATCAAGGCCCTTAGCTGCAGAGTGATTAGCAATCACCCCCGCAAATGTGACTGGCCAACGCTCTTTTTGAGCAGTTTTGACTATGGCCTCGAAATTGGATCCGCGGCCTGAGATTAAGGTGACGATAGATGGCATGCCCACAATATAATTGATGGTTACCCCGAAAGCGACCCTGAAAGCGATTTAGTGAACGTATTCCGTGGCCCCACCCAGTTTTCTGCAGGACCAGCTTGTGCCTTAACCATCGGTAATTTCGATGGCGTGCACAGGGGTCACCGCGCCCTGCTCAAACAACTGAAGGATGGCGCACATGATCGTGGCTTGGTTAGCTGCGTGATGACTTTCGAACCGCACCCTAAAGAATTCTTTTCCCCAGAACAAGCGCCCCCACGAATTTTAAACTTGCGTGACAAGCTAGCTGCCTTTGCTGACATTGGTATTGATCGCGTAGTGGTGGAGCATTTCAATAGCGCATTTGCGCGCCTCACCCCAGAAGAATTTGTTTCTGCAATTATTGTCAAACAACTTAATGCCAAATGGATTTTGATCGGTGATGATTTTTGTTACGGTGCAAAACGTGCGGGCAACTTTGCAAGCCTCAAAGCAGCAGGCGAACAATTTGGTTTTGAAGTTTCTAGTATTCGCACCGTGCTAGAAGATGGTGAGCGTATTTCCAGCTCAGCGCTACGCAATGCGCTAGCCAATGGAGATATGGATCAAGCGACAAAATTACTAGGACGTCCTTACGGCATCTCTGGCCACGTGATTCACGGGCAAAAGCTAGGCCGTACCTTGGGCTTTCCTACGCTGAATCTTGCTGTTGCTAATCACCTCCATCATCGTAAGCCCGCTTGCACCGGCATCTATACCGCACAAGTATTGGGACTTGGAGATAAACCACTTCCCGCTGTAGCTAGTCTCGGCGTAAGACCAACAGTTGAAGATGAAGGTCGTGTATTGCTTGAGACGCACATCTTTGATTACAACGCCGATGTTTACGGAAAAATTATTACCGTAGAACTCTTAGAAAAAATCCGTGATGAGGCGAAGTACTCTGACCTCGACACCCTTACTAAAGCGATTGCATCTGATGCAGCGCATGCCAGAAATTATTTCCAGAAAAAAGCTTATGTCTGAAAAAGAAAATTCTTATCCCGTCAATCTTCTAGAGACCTCCTTCCCGATGCGGGGAGATTTGCCAAAGCGAGAGCCGCAGTGGGTTGCGCAATGGCAAAAAAACAAGCTCTATGAAAAGATTCGTGCAGCACATGCCAATCAACCAAAGTTCATCTTGCATGATGGCCCCCCATATGCAAACGGTGATATTCATATTGGACATGCGGTCAATAAGATCCTCAAGGACATGATTGTGAAGTCCCGCTGGCTAATGGGCTTTGACTCTGCATACGTCCCAGGCTGGGATTGCCACGGCATGCCGATTGAGATTCAGATTGAAAAAGAATTTGGCAAAAATTTGCCGACTGCCGAAGTCCAATCAAAAGCACGCGCCTACGCTAAGGTGCAAGTAGATAAGCAGAAGAAAGACTTTGAGCGTTTAGGCGTGCTGGGCGACTGGAACAACCCTTACCTCACCATGAACTACCGCAATGAAGCTGATGAAATTCGTGCGCTTGGGAAGATCTGGGAAAAGGGGTATGTTTTCCGTGGCCTAAAGCCTGTCAACTGGTGTTTTGATTGCGGCTCTGCATTAGCTGAAGCTGAAGTGGAATATCAAGATAAAACCGATCCAACAGTCGATGTTGGTTTTGCTTTTGATGATGCGCAGCGCCCTCAACTTGCAAAAGCGTTTGGTCTGCCTGAGATTCCAGCTAAACCTGGAATGATTGTGATTTGGACAACAACACCTTGGACCATTCCATCAAACCAAGCACTCAATGTTCATCCTGAACTCAGCTACGCTTTGGTAGACGCTGGCGACAAGTTACTTATCTTGGCTAAAGATCGCGTAGAAACTTGTCTGGAAGATTTTGGTCTTGAGGGCAAAGTAATTGGCACCTGCTTAGGCAGTCAGTTAGCCAACATCTCTTTCTGGCATCCACTGGCGCCATTGCATGAGGGATACAAACGCCTCTCACCAATCTACCCTGCTGAATACGTCACCTTAGATACCGGTACTGGTGTTGTGCACTCTGCCCCAGCCTATGGCGAGGAAGACTTTAAGTCTTGCAAGGCAAATAAACTGGCTGATAAAGATATCTTGAACCCAGTCATGGGTAACGGTGTCTACGCTTCTTGGTTACCACTCTTTGCCAATGAATATATTTGGAAAGCCAATCCGAAGATTGTGGAAGCTATGCGTGAGGCAGGAAGTCTCTTGCGAGATAAGACCTATACCCACTCTTACATGCACTGCTGGCGTCATAAGTCGCCGATTATTTATCGCGCGACCTCACAGTGGTTTGCGAGTATGGACAAGAAACCATCTGATGGCAGCGCGAGTTTGCGTGAGACTGCATTAGCAGGTATCGAGAACACAGAGTTTTTCCCAGCCTGGGGTAAGCAACGTTTGAACAGCATGATTACTAATCGCCCAGATTGGACTCTGTCACGCCAACGCCAATGGGGCGTACCTATGGCCTTCTTTGTTCATAAAGAAAGTGGTGAGCCACATCCTCGCACAGTCGAATTGCTTGAAGAAATTGCAAAGCGTGTTGAAAAAGAAGGTATCGAAGCTTGGCAAAAACTCGAAGTGGCTGATCTGCTTGGCGAAGAAGCTACTCAATACGAAAAGAATCGCGACACCTTGGATGTGTGGTTTGACTCTGGCACTACGCATTGGCATGTCATCCGTGGCTCACACCGCAATGAACTCTATCGCCCTGAAGCTGAAAATGCAGATGGTCGTTTAGCTGACTTATACCTTGAGGGCTCAGACCAACATCGTGGCTGGTTTCATTCCTCTTTACTGACTGGCGCCATGCTTGATGGCAAGCCGCCATATAAAGCACTGTTAACGCACGGGTTTACGGTTGATGGCCAAGGCCGCAAGATGAGTAAGTCTGTGGGTAATGTGATTGCCCCCCAGCAAGTTGCCGATAAGTTGGGTGCAGAGATTATTCGCTTATGGGTAGCGTCTACCGATTACTCCGGCGAGATGACGATCTCGGATGAGATTCTGAAACGCGTTGTCGAAAGCTATCGTCGCATCCGCAATACATTGCGTTTCTTATTAGCCAACCTATCCGACTTCGATTCAAGTAAGCACACAATGCCAACAAGTGAATGGCTAGAGATTGATCGCTATGCGCTTGCACTCGCCAATCAATTGCAGCAAGATGTACAAGCACACTACAAGGCTTATGAATTCCAGCCCGCAGTAGCACGCATGCTGACTTTCTGCTCAGAAGACTTGGGTGGCTTCTACTTAGATATTCTGAAAGATCGTCTCTATACCAGTGCACCGGATTCGAAAGAGCGTCGCGCTGCACAGAACGCCCTCTTCCACATCACTCGCAATCTACTCAAGTGGCTCGCTCCTTTTCTCTCCTTCACCGCTGAAGAAGCTTGGTTGTCATTACCTCATGGTGAGAATGAGAAGCTTAGTGAATCCATCTTCATGGAAGAGTTCGGGACTTTCCCAGAAATCGCTCAAGCTACTGAACTGCTTGCTAAATGGAACCGAGTACGAGAAATTCGTTCTGAGGTAACCAAGGCGATTGAGATTGAACGTGAAGCCGGTAATGTTGGCTCATCACTTCAGGCGGAGCTCACCATTAAAGTAGGTGATGTCGATTTCGCAATTCTGCATTCCCTGGAAGATGACTTGCGTTTTGTGACCATCACCTCTAGCGCCAATATTGAACTCAGTAATGCAGGTCTTGAAGTGCTGGTTCGCGGTAGCCAATATAAGAAATGCGGTCGTTGCTGGCATCACACTGCTGATGTTGGTGCAAATGCCGAACATTCCGAGTTATGTGGTCGCTGTATTAGCAATCTCTTTGGTGATGGCGAATCACGCTTGTTTGCATAAACAAAAGATACTCAGACCCATCAAGCTCTATGAATGCAAACTTATCATTTCTCCGTTATCTAGCGATTGCAATTGTTACGCTATTGCTTGATCAACTGAGCAAATGGTACGCCTTGAGTAATTTGCAAATTGGTGTGCCGGAACCTGTTTTGCCATTCATGAACTGGCTCTTATTACTTAATCCTGGTGCCGCTTTTTCATTTTTAGCTCAAAGCTCGGGTTGGCAGCGTTGGTTCTTCACAGTTCTTGGCCTCGCAGCGTCTATCTATATTCTCTGGCTGCTTCGCAAGAGCCTGGGCGACAAAATGCTTTGCTGGGCCCTCAGTCTCATTTTGGGCGGCGCACTAGGGAACGTCTTGGATCGGATCATGTATGGCGCTGTAGTGGACTTCATTGACCTGCATTACGCGAATTGGCATTGGCCGGCCTTCAATATTGCTGATAGCGCTATTTGCATCGGTGCAGCCCTCATCATTTGGGGCGAGCTTCGCAAGTCATTTGGCAAAACCTCTCAACCCCAGTAAGCTGGCGCCATGCAATCACTTTTAAATAAGAAAATCGTTCTCGGTATCTCTGGTGGCATTGCAGCCTATAAGTCTGCAGAGCTAGCACGTCAGTTGATGCAAGAAGGGGCTAGCGTTCAGGTCGTGATGACTGAGGCTGCTCAGCAATTTGTGACGCCAGTCACTATGCAGGCGCTCACAGGCAATCCGGTCTATACCAGTCAATGGGATAGCAGCATTCCTAACAATATGGCTCACATTGAACTTTCTAGAGCTGCAGATGCCATTTTGATTGCACCAGCAAGCGCTGATCTCATGGCCAAGCTCTCACTCGGCTTGGCAGATGACTTGCTCACCACACTTTGCCTGGCTAGAGACTGCCCTCTATTACTAGCTCCCGCTATGAATAAGCAGATGTGGGAACACGCTGCAACACAAAGAAATGCAGAGCGACTCGCAGCAGACAAGGTTGCATTACTCGGTCCGGCTAGTGGCTTTCAGGCATGTGGCGAAGTCGGCTACGGACGCATGCTCGAGCCCGTAGAAATTACTGAGCAACTCATTGCCTTCTTCCAGAAAAAATCATTGGAGGGCAAACGGGTACTCATCACTGCAGGCCCTACCTTTGAAGCGATTGATCCCGTCCGCGGTATTACCAATCGCAGCTCTGGCAAGATGGGTTTTGCGATCGCGCGCGCGGCTGTTGAAGCTGGTGCAGAAGCTCACCTGATAGCCGGTCCTTGCGATTTAGATACACCGCTAGCTGCAACTGGAAAAATTACACGAACTAATGTTGTGAGCGCTAAAGAAATGCACGCCGCCACAATGCAATCCTCTGATTGCGATATTTTCTTTGCGGTAGCTGCAGTGGCTGACTGGGGCATTGCCAAGCCATCCAAAGACAAGATTAAGCGTCAAGGCAAGCAAGCTCCCAATTTAGAGTTCCTTGCAAACCCAGACATCCTTGCCGATATAGCTAAAGTAGTCAAAACCAAAGGCGGCAAGGCGCATCCTTATTGTGTTGGCTTTGCAGCTGAATCCACAGACCTCCTGAAGCATGCACAAGAAAAACTGCAGCGCAAAGGTATTCCGATGATCGTGGGCAATATTGGCCCAGATACTTTTGGTAGCGATCTAAATGAATTACTCATCATTGATGAGAGCGGCAGTAAGAAAATTGCGAAGGCTGAAAAACTTCAACTAGCACGTCAGTTGATTCAGCTAGTCGCCAAGAAAATTTAATCTCGCTTTAGGAAACTCTATGCAAGCACTTCAAGTCAAAATTCTCGATGAACGTATGCGCGATCAATTACCTACATACGGAACCCCTGGTAGCGCCGGGTTAGATTTGCGCGCCTGCATTGATGAAGCCATTGAAATTGCCCCCGGCCAAACCGTACTCGTGCCAACCGGCTTAGCAATCTATGTAGAAGACCCGCGCTATGCGGCGTTCATCCTGCCGCGCTCTGGCCTAGGCCATAAGCATGGGATTGTTCTTGGGAATCTTGTCGGATTAATTGATTCCGACTACCAAGGCCAACTGATGGTTAGCACATGGAATCGCGGATCTACAACATTCAAGCTCGAGCCTATGGAGCGCCTTGCTCAGTTAGTAGTGATGCCCGTGCAACAAGTAGAACTCAAAGTGGTTGAGGAATTCACCGAGAGTAGTCGTGGCGCAGGTGGGTTTGGAAGTACAGGACGCAGCTGATTTAGATATTTCGGCCTTACCCAATAAAAAACCACCCGTAGGTGGTTTTTTTCCTCAAATCTCCTCGACTGGAGCTACATCAGCTTTAGGTCTCTTACCCGGTACCACTGGGGCATCAAACTGAAGCTGCACTTTGCCATCAGCATCAATGTCGACATCCACATGACCGCCTTGCGCCAACTTACCGAATAGCAATTCATCAGCGAGTGCTTTGCGAACTGTGTCCTGAATAATTCGCTGCATTGGTCTTGCGCCCATGAGTGGATCAAAGCCATGCTTAGCCAAATGCGCGCGTAATGCTGTGCTGAATGTAGCATCCACCTTCTTCTCGTGGAGCTGCTCCTCCAACTGCATCAGGAACTTATCAACCACACGCATGATGATGGTTTCATCAAGCGCCTTAAAGGACACAATCGCATCCAAGCGGTTGCGGAACTCTGGGGTGAAGAACTTCTTAATATCCGCCATCTCATCGCCAGACTCACGCGCATTGGTAAAGCCGATGGTGGACTTCTGCATCGCTTCTGCACCAGCATTGGTTGTCATGATGATGATGACATTACGGAAGTCTGTCTTACGACCATTGTTATCCGTGAGAGTGCCATGATCCATTACCTGCAAGAGGATATTGAAAATGTCAGGATGGGCTTTTTCGATCTCATCGAGCAGGAGAACACAATGCGGCTTCTTATTGACAGCCTCAGTGAGCAAGCCGCCCTGATCAAAGCCAACATACCCTGGAGGCGCACCAATCAAACGGCTAACTGCATGGCGCTCCATGTACTCGGACATATCAAAACGTAAAAGCTCAATGCCTAGGATGTACGCAAGCTGCTTAGCAACCTCAGTTTTACCTACACCTGTTGGACCTGAGAATAAGAATGAGCCAATTGGCCTGTCAATCTTGCCAAGACCAGCGCGAGTCATCTTAATGGCACTTGCTAAGGCCTCAATTGCAGGATCCTGTCCGAAGACCACACTCTTGATGTCACGATCTAGTGTTTGTAGCTTGCTACGGTCATCCACGGTTACAGACTGTGGCGGTATACGGGCAATCTTCGCTACGATCTCTTCAATCTCTGGGCGACCAATCGTTTTCTTCTGCTTAGACTTTGGCAAGATGCGTTGGGCTGCGCCAGCCTCATCAATCACGTCAATTGCCTTATCTGGCAAATGGCGATCGTTGATATAGCGTGAAGAGAGCTCAGCGGCCGCCACTAAAGCAGCAGAAGCATACTTAACGCCGTGATGCTCTTCGAAACGGGACTTGAGACCACGCAAGATTTGTACGGTTTGGTCGACGGTTGGCTCAACTACATCAACCTTCTGGAAACGACGTGACAATGCCGCATCTTTTTCGAAAATGCCGCGGTACTCAGTAAAGGTGGTTGCGCCAATACATTTGAGCTGACCATTCGATAAGGCGGGCTTTAATAAATTACTAGCATCTAAGGTCCCGCCCGATGCGGCACCTGCACCGATTAAGGTATGAATCTCATCAATAAACAAAACACCATGAGCGCTGTCTTTCAAAGACTTCAAAACACTCTTGAGGCGTTGCTCAAAATCTCCACGGTATTTAGTGCCAGCCAATAGCGCACCCATGTCCAATGAATAGACCGTAGCATCAGCCAGAATTTCAGGGACATCGCCTTTGACAATTCTCCAGGCCAGGCCTTCAGCAATCGCAGTCTTACCAACGCCGGCCTCACCCACCAATAGCGGATTGTTTTTACGGCGACGGCACAGCACCTGAATGACGCGCTCAACTTCACTATCACGACCGATGAGCGGATCAATCTTGCCCTGCTTAGCGAGCACATTGAGATTTTGGGTGTACTGCTCCAAGGGGCTCTCTTTACCGCCAGAGGATGCGTCTTCAGCCTCCTGAGTAGATTCAGCAGGCTTCACTTGCTCAGTTTGATCTTTGCGAACACCGTGACTAATAAAGTTCACTACGTCTAAGCGGGTTACACCTTGCTGCTGCAAGAAATACACCGCATGCGAATCTTTTTCACCAAAGATAGCAACTAATACGTTTGCACCAGTAACTTCTTTTTTACCGCTTGAGGTGGATTGCACGTGCATGATGGCACGCTGAATCACACGCTGAAAACCCAAGGTTGGCTGCGTATCAACCTCATCGTTACCAGGTACAACCGGTGTGTTGTCATTAATAAAGTTTTTGAGTTGCGCACGCAATTCGGCAATATTGACAGCGCAGGCCTTTAAAACCTCGACTGCGGTTGCGTTATCCAACAAGGCGGCAAGCAAATGCTCGACCGTAATAAATTCGTGTCTTGAAGCTCGCGCATCAACAAACGCCATGTGCAAACTGACTTCTAGTTCCTGGGCAATCATGCTTCCTCCATAGTGCACTGTAGTGGGTGACCCGCTTCGCGGGAGAGCTCGATAACTTGATGCACTTTTGTTGCCGCAACATCACGTGTAAATACACCGCAAATGCCTTTGCCAACTAAATGAACCTGCAACATGATCCGTGTAGCTGTTTCATGATCTTTATTAAAATACTCCTGAATGACCATCACTACAAATTCCATTGGCGTGTAATCGTCATTCAATAGTAAAACTTTATACATCGAAGGCGCCTTTAATTTCTCGGCCTGCTTTTCGAGAAGAATAGTGTCTTCAATATGGGGGTTGTTTGGATTGCCAACCGTGGGATTTTTCGTTGTACGACTCATGAGAAACATTCTAAACACAGATATAAAAATTGGGATTTGAGGGCTTTGTTGCAAAAAAACCATCAAGAAAGACCTCTTAACCCCATATTGGGCCATTTTTCGATAAAAAAAGGGGGCTTTAACAGTAACTATCTTTACCCAACCCCTTGACACCCCACCATAAAGGGCAAACAATCAGGGGGTAGGCTTTATTTGAAGTCCTATTTAGGCGTGTTGTAGAGCGAGACTGATTAAAAAGTATTCACCCTCATCACGGTTGTTTTAAGTTTATGTAATGGAGTTCGCATGGCGACCGGAATTGTTAAGTGGTTCAATGATGCAAAAGGTTTTGGCTTTATCAAACCTGATGATGGTGAAGAAGAGTTGTTTGCGCATTTCAGCGCAATCACAATGCCTGGGTTCAAAACCCTCAAGGAAAACCAAAAGGTAACGTTTGACATTACCCAAGGTCCTAAAGGCAAACAAGCTACTAATATCCAAGCAGCTTAATCTGCTTTAGATCATTATTAAAAACCCAGGACTTGTTCCTGGGTTTTTTTTCGTCTGGATTTTTTCTTGTCTTACCAGCGCTGCCTTAGAATTACCCCACTTATTCTTACTAAGATTTGCCACTCAGAACACCATGCGCTTACCCAACATCAAATCATTTATCTTTTCGCTGGCAACAATTGCCGGCATCTTTTCCAGCGCTACATTTGCACAGCAAAATGTTGGTCTACCGATAATTGAACTCAAGACTGGAATCTATCGCATTCAGGCGGAGTTGGCGGATACACCCAAGGCTCGTGAAGTTGGACTTATGAATCGGACCAACATGCCTACTAACTCTGGAATGCTGTTTATCTTTGAGCAGAAGGCAGGCCATTGCTTTTGGATGAACAACACCAAGATCCCTTTATCGATTGCCTTCATTGCTGACGACGGCAAGATTGTGAACATCGAAGAGATGCAAGCCGAGACCACTAACAACCACTGTCCTAAAGCGGCTGTACGTTATGCGCTAGAGATGAATAGGCAATGGTTCTCTGAAAGAGTTATCGTGCCCGGCATGAGCATTCAAGGTCTGCCTAAGAAATAAGGCGCTGAGTTCTTGAGGATAAATTGGGCTGCAGCCTGAATGAATTCAGGCTCTTTCTCATTAAAGCCGTGATAGGCCTTTGATCCACAGATATCACCCTCGCTAACACCACCCTCGATTGCCACAAATTGGCTCGCCGAATTGCTAGGCCTGCTTTTGATAATACTTTCTGACGTAGAAAATGGTGTTGATGCACAGCCGTCATCCACATGATGAATCGCTTGAACTGGCATCGATACGCCCGAGTCTATGGAGGCGGAGCGATAAGTCCCAGCAACAATTACCCCAGAAATAAGTGCTGCCTGATCTTCCCCGCCATTTACAAACTCAGTAACACTCACCGTCC